>JAFSNR010000006.1 GCA_017443345.1 Prevotella sp. | reverse complement strand
TACAGACCAAGTTCGACTACTTCACTGGTGAGCTGGCTGTTGTTAAGGAGGTTCCTTATGGCAACAACCCAAGCCGTCTGAAGGTTAAGTGCTATGGTGCTGACGACGTACGTGAGGGTGTAGCTATCCTGTGGAAGGAGAACGTAGACGTATCAATTACTGGTAACTCTACCAACCCAACACGTTTCCAGCACCCAGTAGCTGGTACATATAAGAAGGAGCGCGTGCTCGCTGGCAAGCCTTACTTCTCAGTAGCTTCAGGAGGTGGTACTGGTCGTACCCTGCACCCAGATAACATGGCTGCTGGTCCTGCTTCTTACGGTATGACTGATACTCTGGGTCGTATGCACTCAGACGCTCAGTTCGCAGGTTCTTCTTCAGTTCCTGCTCACGTAGAGATGATGGGCTTCCTTGGTATGGGTAACAACCCAATGGTAGGTGCTACAGTATCTGTTGCTGTTGCTATCGACCTCGCTATCAACAAGAAGTAAATCTCACAACGGGGACAGTCCCCATTGTGAGAAATCAAAATTTAAGCCTCGCCAATTGGCGGGGCTTGATTTTTTTTGTTGCCTCAAAGGGAGATTTTGTTGTAAAGGACCTCTAATTCCACGCGCAGTTTGCTGAGTGGCGGGATGCTGTCAGGACGGGGCTGGATCAGCCGTCCCTGAGTCAGGAGGATAATCATGCCTGCTTTCTCGTCGAGTTCAACGACAGGGGCAGACTCCCGTACCAGCTGTCGCATCTCAGGCGGAAGGTCGGAGCCCAGGTTGTTCAGACGATAGCCGAGTGTGTCGTCGAAGAGTTCGGAGAACTTGGCATATTTGCCTTCGATGTTCAGCTGGCGACGAAGATTCGCATCAGGAATCAGGATCATCGGCTCGTCCTTCCATACCTCAGGACGCAGGAGCCAGCCATAGACCACCTGCTCGGGCATGAGGCCTTTATAGGATGACTTGCCGTAGACCGACTCGAGGAAATCGAGGGCGAGAGTGGAGAAGGGGCAGACACGATCGTTCCAGATGACCTGCTCGCGTGCCACCTCCCGAGCCTTTTCCGCATTGATGGTCTGAATGCTTCTGGAGGGAGAAGACGAATGGCATGACGCCAGGGCCACGGAGAGCAATAAAAGGAGATAAAATCCCTTCATACTAGAACTTCGGCATGGTGGGCAGATCGACGGCCTTGACTGCGATACACTCCATCTCAATCAACCAGCCTGGGCGACAGACTGGCGCATGGACGATGACGTAAGGCTTGCCAGGGAAGCGCTCCTTGAAGAGGTCGCAGACCAGGTCATAGTCAGCAGTATCACGGAGATAGACCGCCATCTCGGCCACATCGTTGAAGTTACAGTCGGCTTCGGCCAACAGGGCCTCGACATTCTCCCACATGCGATGGGTCTGTTTGACGATATCCTTGGGATACACCACTTCACCTTTATTATTAATAGAGGCGGTGCCAGAGATGAAGACGTGGCGACGATCGGCATAGTTGACCAGCGTGCCACGCTCAAAGGAAACTCCGTAGTCGCTGGTGCGATTCAGATGCGTGGAGGCATAGAGAAAATGGATCTGCTCCTTCTTGATGCCTGCAATGGCGTAGTTGTCCATCTGAGACAGCACGTTGGGATCCTGCTGGCGGCCTCCGATGCCTGTGGAGGCGATGAAGTGGGTGTGTACCGTCAGTCCCTGGGTAAAGAAGAACTGATTACGGGCACGGACCACACCGCCATAGTTGAGGTCGACATCGTTGACGAAGAACCAGGTGCGGATACAATTGGCCTCGAGCGTACAGCCTTCTTGGATGAGTTGCATGTTATACTCATTAAAGAGCAGACGTGTCTGGTACTCGGAATTGGCTGCCATATTATGGGCAGAACCGTTCCACAGGTGGCGGAAATCGCCGTGGCGCACTTCGTAAAGGCCGCTCTTGCCGATGCCCGTCTGGACGTTCGTCATCAGATAGACCCAAAGGGCGATCTTCGTGCCATCGAGGGGTGCCTGCTGGATAATGCTCTTAGCGCAGTCTGTGACATCAGCCACGATGACATCATCGGCCTGATTGGCGGCATCGCTGAGGAAGTAGCGCTTGAAGACGGCCTGAGCCCCGTTAAGTGGGCCTTCTATCATCTTGTTATATGCTTCCAGCACGGCTTCTAACTGCTGAGTGAAGGAAAGGCGTGTCGAACTGGCATGAATCATGACATGATACTCCTTTACCTCCGTGCGGTTGTCAAACCGGAAAACGTCAGCAAACGCGTTCTCGAACTGAATGGTTTGTTGTTTCTTGTCCATTTTATTATCTCTTAATTTTCAATTTTCCTTCGCTCCGTTGTTGATCCAACTGTCGATGAGTGGCAGGATGGTCAACTCGTTCTTCTCAGAAACGAGGTCACGATGAGCCATAGCGACACCTTCTACTGTCTGTTGGTTCAATACCATGTGGAGCACGCTGCCAGCGGCATTGTTGGGCTCCACGAGCTTCTTGCCTTCCACCTTCTTGGAGTCGACACCAACCATCGCACCATAACTCTTTCCTTCCGTCAGGTAAAGACCAGCGGCAACACGGTTTGAGGCACCGTGACAGTTGGCGCAGGTGGTGTTGAAATAACTCAGCTGGATAGCATTGAGCATGCTGATATCCACAGTCCCTACGTCCATCTTGACAGTCTCCGTCGCCTGCGAGACGTCTACCTCCTTGAAGGTGACGATATGCTTTCTCAGACGGTCGAGCACGCAAAGGCGCACGAGGGTGACATTATCCTTGATGCCTGACAACAGGACAGAAACCTTTCCATCGACGACATCGCTGCTGGTAATCACCTTGGATACATCGGCATATTCATCGTCGGCATGCTCAAAACCAGCAATGGAGATGCGATAGGCTCCAGGCCAGTTCTCCAGTCCGTTGAGCACACCCTCCAGCTGAACGCTCTTTCCTTCTGAGATGGTCACCGTCTCAGGATAGATCCTTCCGTCGTCGCAGGCGGCAAGTCCGAAGGTGGCCAGCCCTAAAAGCGTTGCAAAGATATATTTTCTCATTAAAACTCTTATTTCTAAATTCTATATTCTTAATTATCTAGAAAGCGTATTGCAGCATGATTTGTCCCGTGTGGGTGCAGATGCCCAGGTCATCCAAGTCGCGGTCCAACTGTGTCTCGTGGCCTGTGCGTCCGATATACTGATACATCGCAGAGACCTTGATACTGGTCTTCGGGATGAAGAAGTTGACAGTTGCAGCGGGCATGTTCAGGAAACCATCCTTGCTGCTGCCGTTACGATTGAAGAAATCATAGCGCAGACCCAACTGCCAGCGAGGATGCACGAAGTAACCTGCCTGTGCATAGCCGCCCCAGAAGTTATAGGTGTCGCTGATCTTCTGACGATCAGTGAATCCGATATGCATGTAATAAGCCTCAGCAGCGACGTACCAGCGGTTCTTCAGCATGGCAAACTCCACACCAGCACGGAAATCGTTGGTCGACTCGTTCTCAGCCTCCACATTGTAGTTGGCACTCAGTCCGAAGAGCATCTTGTCCTCGTGCAGGAGCTTGGGGTTACCTTGCGTCAGAGGCATAGCACCCTTAGGCTGGAAGGTGAGGCGGCCTGCATAGAGCAGTGAGGGGATATGGATATCGTCGCTGACGGTCTTTGTGGCACCGTTCTGGGCAGAGCCAGTACCATTCCAGAGACCTACTTCGTAGCCGAACTTATTGGCAATGAAACCATGAACCTCCACACCCAGATCAAAGCCAGTGCCGATGCCTGGGGTAACGGCATTCAACGAGTAAGGCAGGATTACCGCAGCCGTGAGTGAGGTGGGCAGTGAAGGAAACAGCGTCTCACCTAGCGTGGTCAGATAAGCATGGGTGAACGGTGTCTTGAACTTACCTACACGGAAGCGCAACTCCTTAAAAGCTGCATAGTCGATCCATGCCTGTTGGAGAATATTGCCACCCGAGGCAGCTGCATTCACGCAGACGTTATAGTCGATCTTGCCGAAAGCCTTACCTGTAAAGCCGATAATCGCATAGGGCATGGCGAAGCCTGAATTGAGGATGTTGTCCTGATTATAGGCTTTGTCGAGACCCTCGTCGTCGTAATACTTGAAGTTTGCCGTTGTCTGCAAAAAGAGGTAGGGCTTGAATACGAAGCCTCCATCGTTTGACTGCAGGGTGAATCCACGGTCATCGGCGATAGGGATCACACCGTTATCCATATTCAATTTACTGGCATCTGTCTGTTCAACGGCAGAAGCAGGTATTTCTGTCTCTGTCTCAGCAAAAGCGGTGGCTGAGAAAGTGGTTGCCATGAGGATGGCGAAAAATCTATTGTATTTCATATTGTTATCTAGTATTTCTAGTGATTCTAGTACTTCTAGTTATAATGACCCTAGGAATTGGATAAGCTGGTCACGCTCTTTCTTGCTCATGTTCTTGAACTTGTTCTTCGATGCCTCACCTTCGCCTCCGTGCCACATAATGGCCTCGACGAAGTTGCGAGCACGTCCGTCGTGCAGGAAATAGGTATGGCCATTGACCTTCTTCTGGAGACCAATGCCCCAAAGCGGAGTCGTGCGCCATTCGTTGCCACGGGCCAAGCCTGAGACAAAATTGTCGTTCAGACCTACACCCATGATCTCTGAGCCCATGTCGTGCAACAGGAAGTCGGAATAGGGATGAATGGTCTGACCGCCAAGCCAGGGGAGAGCAGTACCAGCTAACAAGACTGATCCACGCGGTTTGGTGTGGAGTGTAACCACATGGCAGAGATGGCATCCTGCCTGGTAGAACAGCTGTTCGCCAGCCTGAACATCGGGATCATTGATATTACGACGGGCAGGAACTGCCAAGGCCTGCATATACAGGTCTACACATTCCATATCCTCCGTACCCACGTCGAGCATATCATAAGAGAGTCCCATCATCGATCCTTCCTCCATCTGGCGTTGTCCCTCACAGATCTCCTCCGGATAACGGCTGTTGGTCATACCCATATCGCTGGAGAATCCGAGTTCGACGGTGAGGTCTGCATGCTGGGCCTTATTGCCAGAGAGTCCGAGTTGCAGTTTGCCGCGTTCGTTGATGTAGTTACAGCGTCCGCTGATGCCCCATTCCGGATAGTTGCTCTTGCGTGCAAGGGCCTCGATTTCACTCTGGTCGAGAGCCATCATCTGTCCCATGCCGACGTGGCGCAGTGGTACACGGACAGTACAGAACAAATCTTCGGGCTTGACAGAGTCCGTATACCATTCGGTGATAGTCCATTTGGGTACGCAGAGCGTGTATTTCTCACCATCAGGGAAACTGTAGGTCATCGAATCGATTTTAACCTTCAGTTTGCCTTCAGGGTGTACACCATAGATGGCCTGATCGTGGATGACGCGGCCATAATTAGGGAAGAAGGTACCGTTCTTACGGGTAATATAGATCAGCGAGGCAGTAAAGCCATAAGGTCCTGAACCATCGTTACTGCCGCTTTTGAAATTGGTCCAGTAGGTAGGCTCTGTACGTCCTGCATTACGATGGCAGGAACCACAGGAGTAGCCTGCATAGACAGGGCCGAGACCACCGCCATGACCATTCTCGTTGGAGGTCTTCACATTGTCGTAAAGACGGTCGCCCATGTTGAAACGGGAAGCATAGGTGCCTGAGAGCCAGCGCGCGGGCTGGTCGTAAGCCACTGATGAATTGAAGAATCCCGTCGCAGTACCAGCAGAGAGCTCATAGCCTCTGGGGATGTCGATATCGTCAACATCCAGCTGGTCGCTCTCGTTGCAGGCAGAAAGACTGAAGAGTCCCGTCAAAAGTAGAAATATGCAAAAGTATTTGTTCATAAAAGATGTCATGTCATTTTGACCATAATAGCGAAGACGGAATTTCCGTTCCGTCTCCGCTCAGCGGTATTGCCAGTTGGTAAGCTTTCCTTATTTGGTGTGGTTGGTCAGGAAAGGCTTCAGTTCCTTCTCCAGTACATCGCTCAGTGCAGAACAAGCCTCCATAGCTGTAGCAGCCTCTCTGGAGTTGATGTTGTTGCGGAAGGGCTGAGGAATAGCCTGGATGGCATCAGCTGCGTCCTTGATGGCTGCCTTTACCTTGGCGTCGAGGTCAGCACTGTACTTCTTGACAAGGTTAGAGAGCGAATTGGTGTGGATGCTGCCGTCCAGCGAACCATAGTAAGCGTTGCGGATAGAATAGATGTTGTTGGTATAGTCGTCACGAGAGTGCCAGCTGTACCATGACTCCACAGCATAGAGGGCCTCGGTGGTCTTACCAGAGACATACAGGTCATAAGGCTCACCGATCTTGGCATCGCCAACCTCGCCCGCAATGTCGATACAACCATCGATGAGCTGCTCGATACAACTCAGGCCACTGGTGTAGTCGCCACCCTTATGATTCTTGAACTCAGCAGCATAGCTGTTGTTCCATGAGTCGCAGAGCAGGGTCACATCGTCGACCAGCAGCTGGGCGGTATTCCTCATGTACTGTGCCCATGCTTTGGCGTTTGAGTCATTGTAGACTGCATTGGCAGCCTCACCGTCCTCAGCTTTGTCATTGAGTGTGCGTGCCTTACCATTCTTGAACGCGAGGAACTCCAAAGTGTGGAATCCGCGAACATTCTGAGCTGCGGCGATGGCCTCGTCGTCCTCATCATAGTCGCCTGTCCACTCCATCGCGTTCCACTGCTCTGAGTTCAGCAGGTTCACGATAGCTTCCTGATCCAAGGGCCATGAGTCCATGTTGGGGTCGAGACCATAGTCAGCTACAGGGCCAAAGAGGAAGGCCTCACTCGACTCCCACGGCTCACGAGCTGTGAGCCAGGCATTGCAGACAGCCTGGAAATTGGCATCAGAGGGATTGTTACCGAAAGCTACTACGCTGTTGTAGAGTGCAGTGTTCTTGGCCTTCAGGTCGTTGTAGGTGGGAAGTACTACACCGTCGACGTACTGGTTGATGATAGCATCGTACTCAGAGTCCTGAATGGTTACCTCAGTGGTTTCCTTTTTGTCATCATCGCTGCTGCTGCAGGATGTCATCGAGAAAAGTCCCATGATAGCGAGACCTGCAATAAAGAGATTCTTTTTCATACGTTGTTTATTATTTAAATGTTATTATTTGTAATCTGTAAACCGTAAACCCTCCCCCCCTTTACTTCTTAAAGAACCAGCCGATATAGGCAATGCCGATACCGAATTCGTTCTCACTATTATAGGGGCCTTTGCCAAATACCTTGTTGGTGCCGATCTGACGCGTGGTGTAATCGGCTTTTACCACGAGATTGGGTAGAGCCCTCCAGTTCAGACCGAAGTTCCACTTGCTGACCTGGCAACGGGCATCCATAATGTCCATGCCTTCGCCTTTCTCCTGAGGATTGTAATACTCATACTGTGCAAACGGATAGATGGTTGGGAAGCCCTTGCCACCTCTAAAGATGTTCTTCAGGTTGAAGCCCACTTCTACGTTGTAGGACACGGCGCGCTTGGCAATTGGTGTCAGACGGCTGTAGCCCGATTTGTTGGAGAGCTTGCCGTTCTTTGCTCCCAACTGATCAGCATGGGCAATGTTACCAGAAAGGTAGTTGGCTCGTGCTGTCACATATTTGTTGACATACTGGGCATCGAAGGAGTAGATGGTCACGGGGATCCTGCCGATTTCATCGTAGGTAATCAGTTTGTCGGCATTGGCACCTGTATTGGGACAATAGTAGAGTGATCCACCAAGGCGTAGCCCTGGAACACCTGTGTAGTTCAGGCGCAGCACGTAGGCTGGACTGGTGAAGTTGTCGCCTTCAAACAATCCCTGTTTACCACCGCGAACCCACTTGTTGCGATCGAAGCCATTGGCATTCAGACCTGTGACAACCATCGCCTCATAGTCGAAGGTGGCGTAGCCCTTGCCGAACTTTCCAAGGAATTCGATACCTGTCTCATGCCAGGTACAGGGGATGATGGTTGACTCGCCCTCAGGTCGTGAAGATCCAAAGAAGTTGATGGGTTCATGATGTTCGTTGGTTAGTCCTACGGGAACAATCAGGTGTCCTGCGCGTACATTAAATTCTGGTACGATCATGCGGGTAATGTGGAGTTGCTCCAATGCCACCTCACCGCCTTTCTCTACTTCAGTCTCGTATTCTCCGTTTTCGGTATTCTCCAGTTCATAGGCGGTACCTGTACCTCCGTATTCAAACTCTATCTCAGCACCAAGAATCCATTTCGGTGTGAACTTATAGTCGAAAGCCAATACGAAACGGGGGATGGAAATCGTGTTGTGTTTCTGTTTGGTGTTACCATCCTGATGGCCATAGAAACGGTTGATGCCATAATCCTTGAAGTTAGCCACCATTTCTCCGTAACCACCAAAACGGAACTTATTATAACCTATTGTATCAGGTTCTGCTGCCTGTACAGAGCCTATGATCATGCTTAAAAAAAGCAGGCAAAATAGTTTTTTCATCTTATATAACCCTAATATATTACTGTTTTGGGCTGCAAAGGTAGGGAGTTTCAGGCGGAAAAGCAATACCTAAAAATGGTGAAAGAGCCTATTTCGGGCTCTTTCAGGCATATTTGATTCAAAAGAATACCTACAAATAATTACTCGTGATGTCGAGGCAACGGCCTTTAGCTATATATAGTAATTAATTGTAGGTATTTGTGTGCGTTTGCCAGGATTCTGTCGATGGATCAGATTTCGAAGTCCAGACAAGAGCGCTGTACGGTGTAGGGGCGAACCTTGCCGTTGGCAACCGCCACGTGCTCAGGATGTACGGCATAGCCCTTCAGAGCCTCTTCGCTCTCAAGTGTGCTGTCGAGCATCACGTCGGCATTCGATGATGCCAGACGGCCATCGATGTGAACTGTGACATCGAGCAGTCCGGGAACCTTTCCTACTAATCCCTCAAGACCAGCCTTGATTTCTGCCTTGACGTTCTTTTTCTCTTCTTCTGAGAGTTCTGGATTCAGTGTCCAGAGAATAATGTGCTTAACCATAACTAAAATTGTTTTAAAGTGTTATAAATGATAGGGTATAAGATGCCCAAATGGATAGGGCAGTTCGAAATGCATGCGTTTGTTCGTCGATGGATGGACGAAGGTGATGGCTTGCGCCTGGAGGTAAAGGCGTTCTGCCTTCCTGCCATAGAGTTCATCACCCAAGATAGGACAGCCTAAGCCTTCGTGATGGGCACAGTGCATGCGCAATTGGTGGGTCCGTCCTGTGTGTGGCCATAGCGCCAGGAGTGTATAGTCCTGTACAGTGGCCAGTACACGATATTCTGTTATCGCCTGTTTGCCATGTTCATGATCCACCACCTGACAAGGACGGTTCAAGGGATCACTACTGAGTGGCAGATTGATGACACCATGTTCTTCCTGAGGCTTGCCCTCCACGATGGCGAGGTATTTCTTTTTCACGACGCGTTCTGTGAACTGTTCCTGCAGCGCGTGATAGGCTTCCTCTGTCTTAGCCACCAAGATGATGCCTGATGTAGACATGTCCAGCCTGTGGGCTACCATCGAACCAGGCCAGTACTCCTGTGCCCACGTGGATACAGAATAAGCGGTCTGGCGGCCTGGCATACTGAGCATCCCCGATGGTTTGTTGACCACAGCCACAGCCTTGTCTTCATAAACGACCTCTGGTTCCAGGGGAGTGGACTTCGTTTCTTCAGGATTGGGATCGACCTCGAGTCCCTGCAGCATCCAGGTCAGTACTGGCAGACATTTGCCTCGGCAGGCAGGATAGAACTGCTCATGGTGACGGATCAGATTCTTCGGGCTCTCGCCCCACCAGAACTCTGCCATGCAAACGGGCTTCAGTCCTTCCTTGTAGGCATATTGTAGCAACTTGGGTGCGCAACAGTCGCCTGTGCCTCCAGGAGGCAATGGAAACTTGCTCCGAATGCGCGCAGAACAATGATAGTCCTGCCACACGTCCACCAGGTCCTTTGTCTCGCCTCTTGCATTTAGCAGCTGATATTGGTGGAAGAGCCAAGTCTGCAACTCCTGCGACATCTGTTTGTGCTCCTCCGACACCATGATCTCGCGCTCACGGGTTTTGAAATAGCCATCGGGCTGTTGCGCATCGAATATAGGTGGAACGAAATAGTTCCAGTCGTTGCGCCCTTCCAACAGTCCGGAATAGGCTGCAAGGAAGCCCAGTTGTTGCGAGGCCGTCTCCACAACGAGAACCCCGAACATCTTCCCTTCTGTGGGATGGATGTGTGCAATTTCCTGCTTCACCTCCTCTGCAGCCAACAGGCATAGCGGATGAGGCTCGTAGAAGAAAGGGTATGTAAACCGCTCTGGCTTCAATAGGTCTGTATGGAGGGGATGCATACGGTTCATTCACGTGCAAAATTACAAAGAATTTAGGAAAATGTTATCAAATAACATTATTTAACAGTTTTTCTTGCAAGGTTTTTCGAATTCTCAGTTATAGTAGTAGAATCGCGTTGGGAAAACGCTATCTTTGCATTATATTTATTAAATCAGAAAGCCGGACCACTTCTTTACCAGGTGCCCGGCTTTTTTCGTGTCTATAATGCAAGGAACTGCATGATTACAACAGATCGAGACATTTCTCGACGGGTATGCCGCGATTCTTGTCGTCGGTGTCCCTATAGCGGTCAATCATGCGGAAGACGGTATCCATGGCCGTTCGCGTGCTCACTCTTAACGACTCACCGTTCATCAGATGTCCGATGAGTACGGCTGAGAAGATGTCACCCGTACCATGGAAGAGTCCAGGTATCTCATGATAGTCCAGATGGAAGTAGCTGTCGTCGAAATGGTTGTAGCCGGCTACGGCATTCTGGCCGTCAATCTTACAGCTCGTAACAAGTGCCGACTTACAACCGATGTCGCGCAGTTTGTCGAGCAGGTCGCCCGCTTCTTCCCAACTGATGCCTTCCATCTTGATAGGTGTGTCGGTCAGATAGCAGGCTTCCGTATAGTTTGGGAAGGTCAGATGGGCCACGCTGACCATCTCGCGCATCAGTTCCACTTGTTTCAGAGTTACGCCGTTGTAGAGTCGTCCACCGTCACCCAGGATAGGGTCCACGAAGACCCATGTGCCCTGTTTGCCTTGTTCCTGACAATAGCTTGCCACCAGCTTAGCCTGCTCGTCGCTGAACATCAGTCCTGTACAGATGGCATCGAAACTGAAGCCGAGTTCTTTCCAGACGGACAGGGTGCCCCGGATATAGTCCGTGGTGTCCTGAATGTTAAACTTCCCGTAGTCAAGGGTATTTGACACTAAAGCTGTGGGCAGACTGTATGTGGGAATGCCCAGGTAGGAGAGGATGGGCAGCATGGCTCCCATGCCCACCTTGCCGTAGCCTACCACGTCGTTTATCAGCAATATCTGTTTCATTTCGACTGCAAAGTTACAAATATTTTAGACATAAGAACATAAGAACAGATTATTTTTTATGTTTCTTTTGTACTAATGTCTAGAAAAAAGATTATCTTTGCACACAAATATGACAACAGCGATACAGACATTACAACAACAGCGGCTGCTGCTCCAGTTGGAGTATCAGACTGAGAAAGAGGCTTTTCGCAAACAGACCGAGGAGATGGGTCTGCAGCGAAAAGTGAAACGTGGTGATGCGTGGTTTCCGCTGAAAATGGGGAAGAGCTATTATAACTCGTTGAATCAGCTCGTGGTCGAGGTATTTCGCCAGGGGGAGGACGATGAGATAGAACATAATTTCGAGTTTGGCAGACCTGTGGCTTTCTTCCGAATAGACGAGAAGAACCAGATCAAGTACTTCAACTTCACAGCTACGGTGAGCTATGTCGATGGCGACCGCATGGTGGTAGCTGTACCTGATAATGGTCAGTTGATCGATGTGCAGGGCGCTGAACAGGTGGGCATCCAACTCTTCTTCGATGAGACGAGTTACAAGACGATGTTCGAAGCCCTCGACAGAGTGATTCGTGCCAAGGGGCGCTTGGGTTATCTGCGCGACCTCTTCTACTCCCGTCAGAAAGCTGAGACGTTCTCATTTGCCCCCTTGCATTTCCCCTATCTGAACCGTACTCAGGAGGAGGCTGTCAACAAAGTGCTGTGGGCAAAGGATGTAGCTGTTGTTCATGGCCCTCCTGGCACAGGGAAGACAACGACCCTCGTGGAGGCTATCTACGAGACGTTGCGTCGTGAAAACCAGGTCTTGGTCTGTGCACAAAGCAACATGGCTGTCGACTGGATCTCCGAAAAACTGGTGGATCGTGGCGTCAACGTTCTGAGAATCGGCAATCCTACGCGCGTGAACGACAAGATGCTCTCTTTTACCTACGAGCGTCGTTTTGAGGATCATCCTGACTATGCCCAACTATGGGCTATCCGAAAGGCTATCCGTGAACTCCGAGCCCATCGTAAGCGGGGTGACGATAAATATCACCAGAAGTTGGAACGACTGAAGGAGCGCGCCACCGAACTCGAGATTCGCATCAATGCCCAGTTGTTTGCTGAGGCTCGTGTCATCGCCTCTACCCTCGTGGGTTCAGCCCATCGTCTGTTGGAAAGGCAGAAGTTCGGCACCTTGTTCATCGACGAGGCAGCACAGGCTCTTGAGGCTGCCTGTTGGATTCCCCTGCGTAAAGTATCGCGCGTCGTTCTGGCAGGCGACCATTGTCAGCTTCCACCAACGGTGAAGAGTATCGCCGCCCTGAAGGGTGGATTGGGCAAAACGCTCATGGAGCGCATCGTGGAGAACAAGCCCGAGGTGGTGACACTTCTGAAGATGCAGTATCGTATGAACGAGGAGATCATGCGTTTCTCCTCCGGTTGGTTCTATGGCAACCAGGTGGAGAGTGCTCCTGAAGTGAAGTACCGCAGCATCCTCGACTTCGATATCCCCATGACGTGGATCGATACCTCGCAGTTTGAGATTCCCGAGGAGAGCAACCTGACATTTAAGGAGCAGTTCGTGGGCGAGAGTTTCGGGCGCATCAACAAGGCTGAGGCCGAACTGACGTTATTGACACTCGAGACCTACTTTAACAAGATAGGCAAGCAGCGAATCCTCGACGAAAGACTCGACGTGGGCATCATCTCGCCTTACAGGGCGCAGGTGCAGTACCTGCGGCGTCAGATCAAGAAGAAGGAGTGGGCTAAGCCTTATCGTCAGCTGATCAGCGTGAACACCGTCGATGGCTTCCAAGGACAGGAGCGCGACATCATCCTCATTTCACTCGTGCGTGCCAACGACGACGGACAGATTGGCTTCCTGCGTGATCTGCGTCGAATGAATGTGGCCATCACTCGTGCCCGCATGAAACTCATCATCCTTGGCGATGCCTCCACGATGACTCGCCATCCCTTCTATCGGAAACTATACGATTACATCGAGGAACTATAGAGAAAATTGAATTAAACGACAATATAAAAATAATAATATGTACGAACAACCGGCCCTTGATAATGCTTTGTATTTTATGCTTTATGCTGCAGTGGCCATGCTGTGTTTGATCGCAAGTTGCTATCTGTTCTTCCGTCGCGGCAACGCCTTTGTCTCTGACATGACGACTCCAGTAAGTTTGCGCCGTTGGACTGGCGCTTTCTTCGCCATCATGGCTCTGGCCCATCTTTGGTATTTGCCGATCATCTACTTCGAATCTGTCGATGATGTCAGGTTGGGCTATTTTGCAGGTGCAGTACTCGACAGCATGACGGTTTTGCCTGTAGCCATTTGCGTGTTGCTCTCTATGCTGCAAGACCGCAGACGACCGCTATGGCCAGCCTTCGCGATGGCAGCACCAATCACCTTGGGGCTTGTCTGGTGTGCTTTCAGCCGCCACGAGGCCTATTTGCCGATGATGTATGGCTATCTCCTGTTATTGTGCATAGTTATTATTATATATATGGTACGCGCGTTAAGGGAGTATAGGCGCTGGCTCCGCGACAACTTTGCCGACCTGGAACACAAGGAGGTGAGGCAGGCCTTCATGGTGCTGGTCGTCATCCTGCTGTATCTAAGCTATTACGCCAGTGGCCAAAGTGGTCCGGCTTACAAATATATCGTTCAGGTGGTCGACGTCATACTTGTATGCTATCTCCTATGGCGCGTGGAAACGCTGAGCGACCTGAGCATCTCCCAGCCTCTGGCCACATCTGTAGAGGAAGAGACTACCAGCAGCACTCATGACAGCACGACCTTGGCCGCCTTGCCTATCAAAAACATCAAATTGCTGCTGCAGGAGAACTGTATAGACACGAAACTCTACTTGCAGCACGACTTGACCCTTTTACAGCTGGCCAAGGCTATTGGTGTCAACCGATTTTACCTCAGCCAGTATTTCTCCAGTCAAGGTGTCACTTACAATGGCTATGTCAACGATCTGCGTATCCAACATTTTGTCAGTCTCTACCGTGAGGCGGTTGCTACTGAGCGACATTTCACCGTCCAGCAGCTGGCTCACGACAGCGGTTATCGTAGTTATAGCACTTTCAGTCTCGCTTTCAAGCAGCGCATGGGACAAAATGTTTCAGCTTGGATACACGATTCTGAGTGCTAAAATCTGCCTCAGACTTTCAAAATATGCAAAAATTGTTTCAAAATCTGCAAAAACATGAGATAAAAGACATTTTGGGCATTGTTTTTTAGTTAATTTATGTATCTTTGCAAAATATTGCACAAACTAACAATAATATAATGATAAAAATACTTATGAACAAAAAACTAATGTATGCCCTCATGGCCATAGTGGCCATGACCGCACTAAACAGTTGCGGTGATGATGCTTTCGAGAAAGCTTACGACGAAAAGACATCACTCGACTCACCGTTCCTCTTCTCTGAGGGTTATCAGGACACCATCGCTTACGCCTACGATCTCCCCACACCCGCTACCGACTGGCTCGGCATGGTGAAGGACGAGACAAAGGTGTGCAAGTTGAGCATCCCTGGAACGCACGACACCATGACGGGCATGGGATTCTACCAGCCCGGACTGAAGTTTGTGTTCAACATGACGGCTATCAGCCAGGTGTCAACGCTCGATGAGCAGATACAGTCTGGTCTGCGCTTCTTTGATATCCGCCCCGTGGTGAGCACCGACACGATTGCCAAGAAGAAGATCTTGCGTCTGACACACGGTATCAGTGAGCTCGACATCGCTTTCGAGTGGACCATCGACCAGCTGCAAAGCTACCTGAAAGCCCACCCGACGGAGTTCTTCATTGTCAAGCTGCAGTTCGACAACGGTTTTGAGGATCAGAAGGACTTGTACTCCCTGCTCAGCGAAGTATTGCACCTGTCGAAGTACCAGGGACTGTTTATTGATAACTGGCGTCCAGACATCACGGTGGGTGAGATGCGTGGCAAGATCCTCTTGCTGAGCCGCTACGACCTCCGTCCGTTGAATATCCTCTACGACTACCCCATCGTGTATTGTGACTGGCCCGACGAGGATCCCGACGTTGAGGAGGATCTCAATCCTACTGCTCAGCGCAACTGTGCCATGTATAACATGAACGACCCCTCATTGGTGGCAAAGCTCTACAAGCAGGACTACTACAAGACCACCACGCCGAAGCGCATGCAGAACAAGCAGAAGACGGTCATCGACATGATGCACAGTGCTCGTGAGGCTGCTGCCAGTGACGAGAATATCTGGGTCGTGAACCACTGTTCGGCCTACACTGAGGTGTCGCCGCGCGGATACATTACCAATGCCTCCAACCTGCACCCGCTGGTTGTTGACGATCTGCTGAAGAACGAGGGCACCGTGGGCATCATCCCGATGGATATGGCCTGCCACGACTATGTACATTGTATCATCAACGGCGGTACGCCCTATACCAGCGACTACCTGTACGGTTTCTACCCGATGAGCCTGTCGCTCACCAACCTGCTTATCAAGTCGAACAAGTCTCACTTCAAATAAAATATGATAAAAGATATGAAACACAATATTCACAGACTCATCGTTCTCTTCGCGATAATGTTAGCGGCAACAGGGGCTAAGGCTCAGTCTGCCGACAAGTTGCATGCCGAGGAAGGCCTGTTCAACCACCTCTCTGTTGGTCTGAATACCGGAACGACTGGCTTTGGCATCGATGCTGCCATGCCTGTACACAAACTGGTGACTGTAAGGGCTGGATTCTCTGGAATGGGTTGGGGCGACATCAAGTTCAAGGCCATCAACACCGCTGCTGAAATCAATCAGATGCAGATGGTGGAAGAGGATGCCATCAAGCGCGCACAAATGGTAGACAAGGTGGAACTGGCCCTCAAGCCCAACTTCTGGAACTTCTACGTGCTGGGCGAGGTTCATCCCTTCAGGAACCAGCCGTTCTACTTCTCTGCAGGTCTGTTCTTTGGCAGCCAGAACTTCCTTCACTTCCGTAACACCAACGATGGTGCCCTGGGATTCCTCTACGATGCCAATGAGAAATTGATGGAATACAACCAACTCTTCCGTACCAACTATCCTCCCGTCGGCGTGCAGTTCGGCGACTATGTGTTCACAGCCGATGAGAATGGTAACATCGACGTGCGCATGAAGACCAATGCCGTGAAGCCCTATCTCGGCGTCGGCTTTGGCCAGCATCTCGCCAAGACCCATCGTGTCAGCCTGGCCGTTGATTTCGGCCTCCTGTTCTGGGGTTCACCGAAATTCGTACTGAACAACGGTACTGAGATCGATTCCTCGGGCAAGAATTCTGGCGTGGGTAGTGTGCTGTCATGGCTGAAGGCATGGCCCAACCTGCAGATACGAGTCGCTTATAAAATCTTCTGACAACGATGCAGACAAGATTTAAGAAAGGCGCAAAAGTCTTGGATATCGTCATAACATCGGTGGCCGCCATCATCTCGGTGGCCACCATGCTTTATGGCGTTGCCTATTACGGACTGCAAAATGCATGGCCCGAGTTGGTGCTCAACGTGTTCTATATCTTCTGTGTGGTGTTGATTGGGTTGTATTTCTTCAATCGACTCGATTCTCACCGGTTCAACTATTGGTGCTCCATCTCGGTGGGCATGACGGTGCTTCTGCGCGATATTCTCTTCGCACCGCCACTAGACAATCTCGTCCTGCGGTCGGCCTGTTTCACGCTCTCGGTGCTGTTCCTCTGCACGCTGACCTACTTCTATGCCCGCAAGGAATGGAAGAGCTACACCAAGCGCAACCTGTGGATTATCTTCGCCATCGATGCGCTCATAGCCGTGCTCTATCAATTCGACATCATGTACTTTGAGGCTGCCGACGAATATACCACCTATATGCTCACGGAGATCTGGATCCGTCCTACCATCACTTACGGACTCGTGGCCTGTTTCGTGACGGAGGCAAATGAACAGGCGGAGTGAACAAGCGGAGTAACTATTCCCCGCTCACAGCAGCCTGCGTTTACGACATTGTTCAACTCTTCTTTTTGAAGTAGTCGTTGTGCATTTTGATGGCAAAGATGATGACTGCACAAATACCCGTTATGAAGTTGGTAATAAAGAAGAAGATACCAGTACTGATGCCCTGTTCTATGCATAGCATCAGACCTTGGCTCATAAAACAAACGCTGCCAACCGCCATCATGCAGAAACCAGGCAGAGAGATACCGTCAGTCTGACGAGTACGAATGGTCTGGATGGCCTGAGGCAGATAGCCTAAGATAAGACTGATGCTGCCTAGCCAGCCGATAATCACGTAAAGCATATTATTTCCCATAAGCATTTAAAAAGGTCCGACATGTTTGAATGTTAGATGATTCCTACTGGGATGCAAAGATACATGATTTTTACGAATTCCCCAAATAATGGTGAATAAATTTGCATATTTGCGGTTTGCCTGTCAGTTAAACAAGTCATCGAGCCTGACTTGACTCTGTATCATTTCTGTGTATTTCCCCTTGGCTATCCCTTCTGTAGTAATCATAGTGAGCCAAGGCGCATGACGGAGTCCAGTTTCTTGCAAAAAGTTGTTTTTGCGCTTACAAATCTTTTCGTATTCTTCTTTATCCAGATGATACTCGTCCTGACTATACTTGACTTCACAGATATTGACGATCTTATCTGCTCGCTCAATGATGATGTCTATCTGTGCGGCGGGTGTCGTCGTCTTGCTACGCCAGGAATAGGTAAGCGTAGATATGGCATCTATGCGTAGTGAATGCTTAATCTGCCCGATATGTGCCATACAAATCCGTTCGTAAGCAAGTCCCATCCACGCGTTTACTTCTGGGGTGTTGATATGATGTGCCCAATATTGCTGTTCCACCTCTGCCTTGTCAATGAATGTCAGGTAGAAAATGCTGAAAAAGTCACAAAGCTGATAGATCGCATCTTTCCGCTTGATTTTCTTCTCGCGAACAATATTCTTGCGTATCAGGTCGCAACAGACGAGATCCTCCAGTTGCCTTCCTAAATGCCCATTGTTCGCACCCTTCAGAGCTCCTGCAATCTCTTCTCGGGTCAAACCGCTGCGACTTTTTCCTAAAGCCTTGATGATGTCGATATATCTGTCTGGATTCTTGTAAAGTGTATTGAAGAGCCGACGAAATTCACGGCGCATCTGCATGTCCTGGCTGAAGAACAGACGGTCAACATTCTGCACCAAGCTTTCTTCGCGGTCTAACAGGCTCAAATAATAAGGTATACCGCCAAAGACCATATAAGCTTGTAGTGTCATCTTGCGATTCCATACAAATTGTTTGTCTTTAAGATATAGCTCGGTTTCATTGAGTGTAAAAGGATGAATAGGCATTTCAATGGTAATGCGGTCGTGAAGGCCTCCTTTGCTGTCAATGACATTGGTAATCATCCAGCTGGTGGCGCTACCACAGATAATAAACACGATGTTGTCATACTGACTGGCCCAGTTGTTCCAGAAATACCCCACAGCACCAGCCACATTCGAATTCTCAGCATCCATTGCAGGCAACTCATCAATGAAGATAACGCAACGTTCACCACTATTCACTTTAGGCTTCAATGCATTCTTCAACAAGATAAAGGCTTTCATCCAGTCGTCAGGCTTTTCTGGCATATCATAACCATAATCACTCATTGCATCGGTAAATGCTGTGAACTGATCTTTCAACGACCCTTCAATGACGCCAGTCATCTTAAATGCAAATTGATTTCTGAACATCTGATTAATTAGAAACGTCTTGCCTACACGACGACGACCATATAGGGCTATAAATTCAGCACGATGACTATTAACTGCTGATGTCAGCTTTTTGATTTCCGTTAGCCTTCCAATAATTGTTTCCATTGTAGCACTATTATTTGTAACTTCGCTATTTTGATGGCAAAGATATAACAAACCTTTGATATAAACAAACTTTTCGGGCGAAATCTAACTAAAAACAGATCGATTTCGCCCGAAAATATCCCTTTCCGGGCGGAATCGGCATAAAAATAGATCGATTTCGCCCTCGCTCACCTCCCCACACAAAAAAGGGGGGCTGGCTAATCTCCCCCCATTGACGCCGATGAACTGAACGCGTTGGCGAGGATGGCGTAGCAGCCTTCAGTGTGGCCTGCTATCTTTACCCGATCGTGTTCATGGTCAACAATGCGGTTGCCCAGTCGGCTCAGCCCATCATCAGTTTCAATTATGGTGCAGGCAATCGCTACCGCGTCCAGCGTGCCTTCAGGGTCAGCCTCAGTACCGCTACCATCTGTGGCGTATTGGCAACGACGTTTCTCACCTTGGCTACCAAACCGCTTGTCAGCCTTTTCCTGCAAGCGGGCACCAAAGCCTATGAGATTGCTATCGGCGGACTCCCCTTGTTCGCCTATTCCGCCATCTTCTTTGCCATGAATGTGGCCATTATCGGCTATTATCAAGCCACCGAGCAGAACACCCGGGCCACGCTATGCATGCTGTTCCGAGGGCTGTTATTCCTTGTTCCGGCATTTCTGCTGATGCCCATGTTCATTTCTCCTCAAGGCATGTGGCTCGCCGTTCCTGTTACGGAATGCATGACCCTGGGCGTGATTCTATTGACTAATAGACGCATTCTCAGTCGATAATCGGATTGTCTCGAGTTGCAAAATCTGCAAAAGAGTTGCAAAATCAGCAAAAAAAGTTTCAAAATCTGCAAAATTTGAATATTGTCGGTATTCGGGCTTTTTATTTAGAGGAATTTGATTATCTTTGCAAACAGTTAAAAACATTATTAACTTAAACAATAATAATTTTATGAGTAAAAAAAGATTCTTTAATTCACTAGTGGCAGCAATGATTGCTTGCTGCGTCACCGGCATGTTCTCATCATGCTCTGGCTTAATCGATGCCGTTGTCGGCAATGTGGATAACCCTGCGCCAACGACGCAGACAACCAATGATGCCGCCCAGCTGAAGCAAGGCATCTGGACGGAGTATGACGAGGCGCTTCTAACCTCAGGCAAGTACACTGAGGAGGAACTTGAGGAGATGCCAGCTGTCGGCATGATGGTTGAGGGCGACAAAGCCTACTTCTTCACCTACTCGGCAGAGGGCGCGGACGACCTCGTGGAGGGACAGATCAGCTACAACAAGAGTGCGAACACAGGTACCATCACCTTCCCCTACATCGCAGGCAATCCGCTCTCAATCCAGACGGTCAATTTCAGTATGGCCAGCGACGATGTGATGCAGTTCGAGTTTACCTACGAAGGCGAGAAGGTAACAGGCAGCTGCGCATGGCTCTGCGATAATCTGGACAACTGGGGTACAGGCGATGAGAGTGGCTGGGAAGAACTACTGCCCTACTATCAGGCCATAGCAGAAGAAGCAGGCCCCGACGGCAGCATCGACTGGAGCGGATCGGCAACTGTGACAGTGCAAGATGTGGATGAAGAGGGTAATATTGCGGTTGCGAAAGTTACTTTTGAAACGAAAATTGGAGAGATGGGGAGATTGAGGTGGAAATCAGGGAGTTAGGGAAACGCTGGGAAGCGGATGGGTTCAGATGGAAGCAAGATAAGTACAGATATAGGAAGAAGTTTAGTCTCTTATTCGTACCCCTTTTCTGAGATTCGGCAAATCGGGGAAAAATGGTAACGATAAAGACACGAAGTAACTGAAAATCTGTGAGATGCAAAAATTTAACTCTTTGCGGGAGTGGTGCCCCATTCGTCTGCGATTTGCGTAGTACAACATAACTTCAATTTGGCTAATTTTGCAACGCAAAATTTAAGAACAGTTGAACAATTAAAAGTTAGCACAATGAGAAGTACATTTTCGGTAATCTTCTACCTCAAGAAGGAAAAGTTGAAGAAGGACGGTACGAACCCCATCATGGGACGTATCACAGTGGATGGAACAATGGCACAGTTTAGTTGCAAGGTGTCGTGTGACCCTGCCATCTGGGAGGCGAAGGGCGGTCATGCCAAGGGTAAGTCTGTTGCAGCTCGTGACGTGAACCGTGAACTTGACAAGATCAAGGCATCGGTAGTGAAGCACTATCAGGAGATTATGATTCGCGACGGCTATGTTACAGCAGAGAAAGTCAAGAATTCGTTTCTTGGCTTGGAGTATCGCAAGCAAACCTTGATGTCAATTTTTGAGCAATGGAATACAGAGTATGCCAAACAGGTCGAGGGTGGTCTCAAAGCCAAGAATACGTTTGAGAGATACAAGGCTGTCTATAAGCACGTGGGCGATTTCCTCCAGTTCCACTACCACGTGTCAGATATGACCTTAAAGGAAATCACGGTAAACTTTCTCAGTGACTTCGAGATTTTCCTCAAGACAGAGAAACATGTGGCTCACAATACGGTTGAAACTTATGTAAAACCAGTGATGATGCTGATGCACCGTGCCCAAGAGAACGGTTGGGTGGCCCGTTACCCCTTTGGAGACTATCACATCCAGCGTGAGGAAGTCGAGAAGGGTTTCCTGACAAAAAATGAACTGCAGGCGGTCATGAGTCTTCCTATCAAGAATGCAAAGCGTTCGTATATCCGTGACCTTTTCGTCTTTTGTTGCTTTACGGGCTTGGCATATATCGACCTGAAGAATCTGCGCGAAGAGAATCTTGTGAAGAATCCCGTGGACGGAAGTCTCTGGATTCGTACTCGCAGACAAAAGACAGGCGTAACTGAGACCGTAAAGCTGTTGCCTATACCTCTGGCCATTCTGAACAAATACAGAGGGATTAGCGGAGATGACCATGTCTTTGTTGTGCCCTATTACAAGTCGGTATTCGAAATGTTGAAGACAATTGCCAAACATGCAGGTATTCAGAAGAACGTCACTTGGCATATGGCCCGTCATACGATGGCAACCGTAATTTGTCTTTCCAATGGTATGCCACTTGAAGTTGTGTCGTCTCTTCTTGGCCACAAGAACATCAAAAGCACTCAGATTTATGCCAAAATCACCCAAGAAAAACTGGGCTGTGAGATTGATACGTTGGCATCTAAGTTGGCTAAGATAGAGCAGTTCACGCCTAATATTGACATGGTTTTAAAATAGGAGCAGATGGATATGATGAAACGAGACCTCATAGTGTTTGAGCACGAAAGATTCGAGTTGACGGGTTATGATGTCTGGATGACGGCTGGAGAGATTGCCTCGCTGTTCGGAGTGACCATCATGAAAGTGAGAGGCTGCATCCGTAAGATGGAGCGAGACCTGAAGATTAGTATCCTCAATGTCTCGCGCTACGAATTGCTGGAGAATGGCTATAAAGATGACCAGTACAATCTGGAGGCCATCATTGCCGTGTCGTACTATATAGATACAGGTCTGGCGCATGAGTTCCGACATTGGATATGTGACCGTACCACAAGAAGAAAAGAACGTGCCATGATTGTCTATTTCTAACAAGTTTGAAGCCCTGCTCGATTCACATCGGACAGGGCTTCTGCTAACATAGAAATAGTAAACATTGAGAATATTTGTCTATTTGCTCAGCGACTTCTTTATGTCTGCCTTGATTTTCTCATTCAGTTTGCGCCGCATTTTGTCGATGAAGTACGTATAACTGAAGTCTGCCTCACGTTCCTTGATACAAACGTAGTATCGCGTATAGTCGCGTTGCGTTTTTCGACCGAAAATCTGGAAGAATGCCTCGCTCATCTGACTGATGGGCATCTCGCCATTGTTGATGCTTCCCGTTTCTTTCAGTGCATACATCAGTTCAACGAGATCCACCGTCTGTCCTGTCCACTCTATCTGGGGCAACTCGGGGATAGCCGGATTCGCTGTGATGCCCTTACCAACCGTCGTCTCCAGCATATTTCGCATCTCCTTTATAAAAGACGTTGCCTTGTCAACATATGTCTTTACCAGTGGTGATACCTTGCAGGCATTCAGTTCCACCTCTGTATAGGACAATGCTATATAGGCCGAAGCCGTGTCGCCAGCCTTGTAGATTTTGATGACGCAGGATATGAATTCGTCGTACATTTCCTTGATGTTCTCTGTTTCTTTGCTCTCCAGAGCACGGTAGAAAGCCGTCTCTGTCAGAATATTATGTTTCATTGCTATTGCTCTTTTTACTTGTTACTAATGCGTTTGATTGCGATCGCACTTGTAACGTAAGCATGGGTGCAATAGCCAAAGAACAAGTTTCTTGAGGGTCAGATTACAACCCCCTGATTCTGAGCCGAATCAAAATATGTTAATAAAATCAGGCCCTTAAAAGAAGGTCAAAAAGTGTGGAGAAACGCCCCAAGTTGGGGAATTTCTCCACACTTTTTCGGGTTTCATACCAGATGCCAGAGTGCTACGGAGTGATGATGCCGTACTTCTCAATCCTTTTGTCGAGTGTCTTTCGGTCTATCTGTAGCATTTTCGCCGCCTTCGACTTGTTATAGCGGACGGTTTCAAGCACCTCAGTAATCTTTCTCTTCTCCGCTTCGGGATCATGCAGCATCATGCTTGATGCAATCTTCTGCGAGTCAGCATTATTGAGTGAAATACCAAGATGCTCGGGCTGTATGACTTCATCCTCACAGTTTCTCAGTGCCATCTTGACAGCCCTTGCCATCTCCCGCAGATTGCCCGGCCAAGGATACTGCTGTATCAAGCGTTTGGCCTGATGCGAGAACTTCTGCTTCTTCGTGCGGTAATAGTCCAGGAAGAACTCAGCCACAGGAACGATGTCCTCCTGTGTCTGCCGCATGGATGGCACCTGTATCAGATGCTCACAGATAAATTCGTGGAACTCCCTCGACATCCGTCCCATTTCAACGGCCTCTTCAAGTGAAGTCGAGGTGATGCTGATCAGACGAAACTCCGCAATCCGCTCCCTGTCGGCACCATTGGGCAGATACGTCCCATGACGAAATACTGGCAGCAGCAGTTCCTGTATCTTCAGAGGCATCTTTTCCACGTCCTCCAGTACCAGTGTTCCGCCATTGACCTGAGCCAGCACCCCCTGTTTATTCGAGACGGCACTGCTGAAGGCTCCCTTAACATGCCCGAAGAACAGTTCCTTGGCATCCGCAACAGAATCAAGTGTACCACAGGCTACTAACTTCTTTGGCTTCTCACTCATGCCCGTCAGACGGATGATGTCCTCGGCAAGATGTCCCCTGCCCGTCCCGCTCTCACCCTCAATGACGATATGAACGTCCATCGACGCAATACGCTTGATGTCGTTCTGAATGTCAAGAAACGGCTGGCTGCTACGCTGTGGTGCCACTTGGTCGTTGCGCTTCTCCCGCAGTTCCTGCTCCTGTATGATGTCCTTGATGTGTGCAAAGAACTTGCTGCCCATGTCCTCCTTCTTGATATAGCTGACGGCTCCCATTTCCATCGTCTCAATGGCATTATCCATCGTGCCGTAGCCAGTCATCAGGTAGAACGGCTGGAGGTAGCCCATTTTCCGCATCCATCTCAGAATGTCCGTGCCGTTCTCCCCGCTCTCGTCATTCAGCATGAGGTCAACGAGCAGCACATCGGTGCGCCGGGCCCGTTCAATGAGCCACTTGGCCTTCTTCACTGTCTGACAGCCGACGGCACTGATGCCCATGGTCTTCAGTTCGTCGCAGACCGTGTCGCAGTACGACTTGACATCATCAACTACGATTACCTTGCTCATCCTCCCTCTGCTTAATCAGTTCCTCCGTCTTGGCTATGACGATAGCAGCCATCTTGTCCACCTCGGCCATATACTTGCCAAGTCTTTCTTTGGCATTAGCATCCCTGTTTCTGGCAACTTCCATGACGGGGTCAACCAACACGCCTATACGGTACACTACCCAACTGCTCTTCAGCCGATGCGACTGAGACTCCATCTCGATGAAGTCCATCTCGTCAACTGCCTTGTGCAGTGCCTTTACTGTATTGATGGTTTCACGTCTCAGGCTTTTGGCTACAGACTTCGACAGCCTTGTAAAATCTGGCGACACCGTTTTGGAACTCTTCGTGATGACCTTGTTGATGATGTTCAGCAACTCTTCCGTGCTGAAGGTCTTGTCGATGTATTCGTCGAATCCTTTTTCCACAAGTTCGTCGCGCACTTCCTCACCAGACGATGAACAGGCAATGACGGGCACGGTGTTGCTGTTGCCTACCCTTGTGGCTTTCATGGCCTGCATCAGTTCAAGTCCGCTCTGTCCTTGCATCTTCAGATCGAGGATAACCAGGTCATAGTGATTCTTCCTGAGCATTCTCGACATGGTGGCACCATTATTGCAAGCATCACAGTCATAGATACTGTCTTTCAGCATTTTCTTGAAAAGGTCGAGCCAGTGCTCACAGTCATCCACCACGAGAATCCGCTTACGTTCCGTTGAGACCTTGACATACTCTGCATTGATGCTCTCATTTGTGACAGTTCCCTCGGCAAGTGGCAGGATGACATGGAACAGCGTCCCCTTGCCTTCCACAGAGTCAAAACTGATTGTGCCGCCCATCAAGTCCACCAGCATCCTGACGATGGATAGTCCGATACCAAAGCCATCCTTGCCCGTTGCCATTGCATTGGAGAAACGGCTGAACGAAGTGAACACCTTCTTCCGATCACTTTCCTTAATCCCAATACCAGTATCTTTTACATCGATATGCAGATTACCGTTTGCATAGTTCAGGCAGAGTTGCACACGTCCTTTTTCTGTGAACTTGAAGGCATTGTCAAGTAGGTTCATGACGATATGGCTTATCTTGTCATAGTCTCCATACAGGGTGATATTCTGCTGCTGGGGTTTGATGAACTCCAGATGTTTCTCTGTAGCCTTGTACTCAAAAGCCTGGACCAGTTCATTGGCCAACTCTATCAGGCTGAAGTTCCTGCATTTCAATTCACTCTTATTGCTCTCCAATTTGAAGTAATCAAGCAACTGGTCTATCATCCTCAACAGTTGTTTGGTGGCAAAGGCTATACCGTCGATACTGCTCTTCATCTTTCTGTTGGATTTACGCTGAAGGTCAGTCAAGCCACTTATCAGGCCAATCGGCGAACGCAGGTCATGGACGATGGAATACATCACATAGCGGCGGTTCTCTATAAGTGACTGGTTCTTCCTGACCTCCTTCCGCAGTCTGTGAATAACGAAGCCTAACCAAATGAAGATACCGATCAGGAGTATTGATGTGACGGTGAGGATGGTCATTCCCGTCTTGAAGTTAGAATGGCCGAATTCCCGTGCCTTGTCCTCGTTTTCCTTCAAGAGTTTCACAATGTCCCCATCGCTGGTACGTACCAGTTTCCGTATATTTTGCCTGAGGAACACATTCACATCTGCAAGGCTGTCTGTCAGTATCTCAAGGTCAATATTATGTACCTGCTGCATAGCAAGAGCCACCTCATCAACACCTGAAACCACAACAGTCCTGCTCGTTGACTTGGACGTTCTGCTTTCCCTGTGCTTATTGAATATAGTACCTTTCAGTTTCTCGATAGTTGTTACCGTATCGTTGACAACGATTTTCTTGTCCTTGGTGAGATGGTTCTCGTTTTCCTTTTTCATGTCAACAGTCTCCGAGATTCTTGTTAGCAAGTGCTCTTTCTGCTGAAGAGCCTGTCTCATACTGTCAATGATCTGTTCGGAATAGAATCCCCTCAACTGGCAGAGTGCTGAGTCTGTCCATACACGCTGGCGGCGATACTCTACAAGGACGTCCTCATCCCATTTAAGCATCTGTTCGCCAAGAGATGCCAGATCCAGAGTTCCTATCAGTGCGTTGTGAACGTTTACCCGTTGATCCTGGAAAGCTTTTGCTTCATTGTCATACTGATTCATCCTGATGCTACGGAAATAGACGAAGCATCCAACGTTCAAAAGGAGTAGTGTGATAACAAGCTCCATTGCGGCATAAATCTTTTTCATTTCTTCTCAATTCAGTAGGGTCAGAATACCCTAAAAACATATCTTTTTAACTCTTGTTTGTTCGCCTTTGGGCGAAAAATGAAGTGCAAAGATAATAAAAAATTTGCCGAAAAGTGTAACATTACACCTTTTTATCCACATATGCGTGCGAAAAGCCCCTGCGAAATTGACGAATATCAATTCACAGGGGCTTGGAAACGATGTCATAGGCAGTTTATAACCTATATCTTGTGGCTTTTGACTTTCTTCGGCTCTTCGTCTTGGTCATGATGTAGGCCGATGGTCTTTTCCTTCTCATTGGCCTCCTTTTCTTCGGGCGTTTCGGGTTTCTCTTCCTTTGGGGCAAGTTCCATCTGAATCTTTCGATCGAGTGCGGCCAGTTCGTTCTTCAGGTCGTGCAGTTCTTTCTCTTTCTTCCACTCCTTATTGGCCGTCGGCGTCAACTGGTCGATCTTGTTCTGATACCATTTTACATCCTTCTGGTACTTCTCCACCAAAGAAGGAATCTTCTCCAGAGCACGGATGAAACTGGTGGCAGCGGCTTCCTTGTCCTTCTTGGCTACCTGCCCGTTGTTGTGGCGATAGACGATGTTGCCATACACGCC
>JAFSNR010000059.1 GCA_017443345.1 Prevotella sp. | reverse complement strand
ATTATAACTTAGTCTTTATATTTTCCAGAACCGCTTCTGCTATCTGTAGCTCTTCGTTGGCTCTGGTCTCACATTCCTTGATTAGCCTAATAGTCTCTTTCTGCTCCTTCAGCATTTCAGCTTTGAACTCAGCAGCTCTTTTTCTTTCATCTTTCTTACGAATAGACCAGAATTCATCAGACTTAGCCCACTCCAGAAACTGTATAAAAGTACCATTGAGCTGGGGTAGCTCCTTCTCTGTGAAATAATCTGCCTTCTTATCTGCCTTGCCCTGCTGTTTTGCCTGTTGCAGTACATAGGTCATCGTCTCAATGAGTCCATGCAGTTTCTTTCTGGCTCTGTCCAAATCGGCTTCACTATCGGTCATTTGAACATCAAAGAGTTCATAAAATCTCATCCACTGGTTATGATATGCCTTTTCCATGAACTCTTCTTGGCTCAGCAACTTACCCTCTTTTCTTACCTTCTCAGCGTGAGCCATGCAGAAACCTTCCACGTCTTCTGTCTCGACATACTGGAGGGGAATATATAGGGGTAATACACATGGATAACTCGAATAGGTGAGTTGCAGATAATCGCCTATCACATCAAGACCTATTACCCTGGCAATATCGTTGATACCACACTCGGGGTATTCCTTGGCTAATGTGGTCAGGACATTCTTGCTATATGTATGCAAACGGTTCTGAATCTCTACGAATGTTTCAATGTCTTTTCTATTCATATTGCTTGTTTGATTTATCTGTTAGTCGCTCCTTCAGTCTTGTGTTCCGCTTCAGCACCACCATGTTGTGGATGGCGTAGGCCAGGGCCTTCGTAGTGCCGACGATGATGCAGATCTTCTTGGCACGGGTGATGCCGGTATAGACGAGATTGCGCTGGAGCATCACGAAATGGGTCATTAGCAGGGGCATGACCACGACGGGATACTCAGAGCCTTGCGACTTATGGATGGTGGTGGCGTAGGCCAGCGTCAGCTCGTCAAGTTCAGAATCCTCGTACTCAATGCTGTTGCCGTCGAACGAGACAGTCAGAGTCCGCTCCTCCATGTCCACATGCTCCACCGTGCCGATATCACCGTTGAAAACGTCCTTATCGTAGTTATTGCGTATCTGCATCACGCGGTCACCCCGTCGATATCTGAATCCACCTCGTGAGAGGCTGTCGCCCACAGGATTGATAGCCTCCTGAAGGGCGATGTTCAGGTTTGTGGCTCCCACCACACTGCGCTGCATAGGAGCCAGCACCTGTATGTCGTTGGTGCTGTAGCCGTAAGCCTTGGGAATGCGGTTCTTGACGATGTTGACTATATCACGGGCAGCCTGTTCGGGATCTTCCTGTTTAATGAAGAAAAAGTCGGAATGTCGCCCGTTGCTGATATCGGGGAAGGTGCCCTGATTGATCTTGTGGGCATTGGTGACAATGCGGCTCGACTGTGCCTGACGGAAGATGCGTGTCAGACGGATGACGGGTACTGCGCCGGAGTCGATGATGTCGCGGAGCACGTTTCCGGCTCCCACACTGGGTAGCTGGTCGATGTCACCGACGAGTATCAGACGCATCGAGAGCGGTACGGCCTTCAACAGCGAGTTCATCAGGATGATAACGATCATCGACGACTCGTCCACTATCAGCACGTCACCGTCCAGCGGGTTCTCGTCGTTGCGCCCGTAGCCCTCCGCAGGGTTGAACTCCAGCAGGCGGTGGATGGTCTTGGCCTCCTTACCCGTGGCTTCGCTCATGCGCT
>JAFSNR010000058.1 GCA_017443345.1 Prevotella sp. | reverse complement strand
CTATCTGGACCACCTGCCGCCCTGGGACGGACAGACCGACCATATCATCGGACTGGCCATGTCGGTCATGGTGAAGGGCAGCGTGGAAAAGCAGATGCTCTTCGTGGAGTATCTCAGGAAATGGCTTGTGGGTTTGGTCGTGGGATGGATCGACGAGCGTGAGGTCAACTCGGCCATGCTCATCCTCATCGGCAAACAGGGAAAATTCAAGACGACCTGGTTCAACTATATTCTTCCGCCTGAGCTGCAGCAGTATTTCTGTACGAAGATCGACTCGGGCAAGACGGATAAGGATGACCGCCTGAAACTGTCGCAGTACGGACTGATCTGCTGTGAGGAGCTCGATGCCATGAGTAATGCGGAGATGAATAAAATGAAGAGTATCATGACCATGCGCTTTACCGACGAACGCGCCCCTTTCGACCGTTACCCCGAACAGCGCAAGCATATCGCCTCCTTTTGTGGCACGGGCAATAACATCATCTTCCTGAATGACAAGACGGGTACGCGTCGTTTCCTGCCTTTCGAGGTAGACCGTATCGACGAACCGCGTACGCATCCTATCGACTATGAGGGTGTCTACTCTCAGGCCTACGCCCTCTATCAGCAGGGGTTCAGGTATTATTTCACGGAAGAGGAGGAAAAAGTGCTTCGTGAGCATAACCAGCGTTTCGAGACGCCAAGGCCCGAGGAGGATCTGATAGACTACTACTTCCGGAAGCCTGGTGATACCGAGGTCGGGGAGGTGCTGCCGGTGACCATCGCCCAGCAGATTGTCTGTACCCCGTCCAACAGGGTCAGTACCGATGCCCTGGCCCGTGCTTTCTCGGCACTTGGGTATGAATATGTCGAGAAAGGTGGCGGATACCGTCTGGTGCAGCGGTCGAAGGAGGAACGCGAGCAGAGGGCCTGCTCACTGGCCTACGAGGCACGCTATGGCATCAAGTCTCAGGCGGATGATGATACAGAAATCATCTGAGCCTCGCGCGTATATACGTGAACTCAACAAAAAATGAAAAAAATCAGTTCCTGCGCGCGTGAGAAGAGTTTTTTTAGTTTATAGTTTATAGTTTACAGTTTACGGCTTACAGTTTATAGTTTACAGATGAAAGCAAAATCGAAGAGTGAATTGGCCAATGCAGCTGGGGTTAGCCTCGATACCTTACGGGAATGGTGCAAGCCCTATCAGAAACAGTTGGAGGCCATGGGGCTGAAACCCAATGCAAGGGTACTTCCCCCTAACGTCGTGAAGTTCCTGGCAGAGAAGTTTTGTATCGATGTCGTTTAGCTACCCTCTGATACGGTTGGCTAATCTAAGAGGATCGCACCGTCTGTCCCAAAAGTCTACTACCCAGATAGTTGTTTTAGTGACGTAATAGATAATATCATAATGTTTATTGATACTCTTTGCCTTATATTTCCTCCGTTTATGAATTAACAACGGCTCTGGGTGACCTACGTAAGGGTACTTTGCAAGCATTTCAAGCTTTTCATCGACTAAAAGCGCGAATCGATCTGCCGACATAGGGCCAGCAAATTCATTGTATCGATCAAGAATAGATAAAAAGGCAAGTTTGGCCGATTTACTGATTCTAATGAGCATAACTTAAGATTCTTTGTCTTGCCTCTTTAAGAACATCTTTCCAATCATAGACCTCGCCATTGGCAATTTCTTGCTCTGCCGCTTCAATTTGAGCGATGGCTTCCTCATAAGTGGCTGGGCCGATGAGCGGCATCTTATCCCAATCAATATTGTCATCTTCATCGTCGAGCAGGTCAATATCTTCTGTCGTCTCTGCATAAGCCAAAGCCCCAATAGGTTCTTTAGCTTTCATGCATCCGAGGCCATCCTCTTCGTCTAATATGGGATATCTCTTTTCTTTCATAGTTTCCGTATTTTATAATTTAGGGGCAAAGATACAATAAAGAATTGAAAACTCCAAATAAATCGGGAAGAAAATGGAAGAATGTGGAGGAAACGGAAGAAAACGGAAATCGTGGTTATGAAATGTGGTAACTTTGCCTTTGCATTTGAGATGCAACGGCGAGCGAAGGCTGCGGCTCAGCATAGCTTGAACAAGTTCGACTCTGCGTTCGCCTTGCACTTCACTTGTACTCGGTAAGGGAACCTGGGCGTGGGGATGCCTTGCGTGGTTGAAAGAGATATCTTGCGTGAGCGACGCAGATGCCTTCTATAGGGGGTAAGGAGACGTCTGCATGAGTGAAAGAAGATACTTGAACGACCCAAAGGAGATACTTGAACGACCCATAGTTGCCCCGATCCGATAGTTTACGGTTTACAGTTTATGAGAACTATAACGTTGATTGTTATTTAAAGAAAAATCTCACAACAGGGACAGTCTTGCGTCCCTTCGGTAGCAAGCGGCAGAGCCGAGCGCCCCGTTGTGAGATTTATTCTATTCCGGCAGCAACAGGATGGTTGCGCTTCGTGCTGCCTGGGCTCCCATCACGAGAACTTGAGCGATGTCGGCAGTCTTCGAGGGTCCACTGATAAACGTACCGTAGCCGTCGTAGGTCTTGTCGAACTCAATGCGTTTGTAGGCCTCGTGCATGTTATTGACAATCTGACTCTTGGGCAACAGGATGATCAGGTTCTCGGAGATGAAGCAGACGGCCTTCTCCTTCATCGTCTGGGGGATCCATACGCAGGCATTCTCGGCCACGCCGAACTTTCCACGGATGACACCCACGTCAGTTCCGTTCAGGTCGCGAGCACGCCCAACCTCGTCTGGATTTCTCGTGGCTATCGTGATCTCGGGCAGGTTAGAGGCAATCTCCTTGGCATCGGGGAACAGTTCCTTGATGATGTCGTTGACATCCTGACCTTCCTTCACTTCAATCACATGACCTCCCACACTCTCTGTCATCGAGATGTACTGTACCAGAGGGTCGGAGTAGGTGATAGCCTTGATGTCGTCGAGCGACGGCATGTCATATTTCTGTTGTATGTTCTTTCTGTACTTTGACAGAATCTCTTCTTTACTACTCATAATCTATCATCTATAAACTATAAACTCTAAACTCTTACTTCACCTTCCCCTTCTTCCACATAGAATGGAATGTCTCCTTCGGGAAGCTCATCATCTTGTGGCCTTCTGCCCATGGATTCAGCTTCAGGTTCATCAGAGGCGCAGGAATCAGGTTCGCCAGTGGAGCCATAGCTGTGGCCGCATTGTAGATGCCACTACTACCATAGAGGGTGCTCATGCCTTTGCACATCAGCTTCTTTTCAGGATTGGCAGTGCCGAAGTCGTCGAGCTGCTGGCGCCACAGATAGATCTGGTCGCCGAGGTTTACCTTCGCAGGACAGACGGTCTGACATGAGTTGCAAAGCGTGCAGGCGCTCACGTTGCCAGAATGCTGTTGAGGATTGCGTAGCATGCCGAGGTTGATGCCGATGGGGCCTGGGATGAAATAGCTGTAGCTGTAGCCACCGCTGCGACGATAGACGGGACAGCTGTTCATGCACGATCCACAACGGATGCACTTCAGCGCCTCCCAATGCTCTGGGTTGCCGATCCACTCGGAACGGCCATTGTCAACGAGGATGATATGCATCGGAGCTGCCGTCGGACGGGCCTTGCGGAGATGGGATGTATAGGTCGTCGTTGGCTGACCTGTTCCTGCACGACAGAGCATGCGCTGGAAGACGGCCAGACAGTCGTAGTTGGGAATAATCTTCTCGAGGCCGATGGCTGCGATGTGCAGTTTCGGACAAGAGGTTGACATATCGGCATTTCCCTCATTGGTACATACCACGATGTCGCCGGTGGCAGCAATACCGAAGTTGCCACCAGTCATACCGGCGTCGGCTGTCAGGAACTCGTTGCGCAAACTCAATCGGGCGCGATAAGTCAGATAGGTGGGATCGTGGTTGCCCTTCTCCGTAGAGATACCCTTCTCTTCAAACAGTTCGCCAACATCATCGTGGTTCAGGTGGATGGCTGGCATCACGATATGACTCGGTTTCTGACCCTTCAGCTGGATGATACGCTCGCCAAGGTCGGTCTCAACGACTTCGATGCCGTGAGCTTCCAGATAGGGATTCATCTCGCACTCCTCGGTCAACATCGACTTCGACTTCACCATCTTCTTCACGTTGTGCTGCTTCAGGATGCCGTAGACAATCTCGTTGAACTCCTGCGCATCCTTGGCCCAGTGAACGATACAACCGTTCTTCTCCGCATTCGTGGAGAACTGGTCGAGATACTCATCAAGATGGGTGATCGTATGTCGCTTGATTTGTGAAGCCTTTTCTCTCAACTGCTCCCACTCATCAAGGCCATATGCCATTTTGTCACGTTTTGTACGTACAGACCAGAATGTGGCGTCATGCCACTTGGCGTATGTCTGGTTCTTTAAGAACTCTTTTGCTGCTATGCTATGTCCTGTACTCATAATCTTCAATCTTTCAATTCTTCAATCTTTCAATTCTTAAAGTCCTGCGGCCAAAATCTCTACCACATGCTTGAACTCGATTTTCATTCCTTGCTTCTTGGCCACACCAGCCATGTGCATCAGACAAGAACAGTCGGGACCAGTGATGTATTCTGCACCGGTCTGGATATGTCGCTCAACCTTGTCCTTACCCATCTGAGCACTGATGGCGGTCTCCTCGATTGCGAACATGCCTCCGAAACCGCAGCACTCATCGGGACGCTCAGGCTCTACCACCTGAATGCCATCCACCAGTTCAAGCAGATCCTTGATCTTATTGAATCTTGGGACATTTTCTTCACTCGGTGAGCTGAGACCAAGCTCGCGCACACCGTGACATGAATTATGAAGGCTTACCTTGTGGGGGAAGGTGCCTAAGCGCTGCTTGACCTTCACCACATCGTGAAGGAACTCCACCACATCCATCGCCTTCTTGGCCGTCTCGCATTCGTGATTCAACAGGCGTGGGTAGTTCAGCTTGATAAAAGCCGTACAGCTGACAGAGGGTGCAACGACATAGTCGAAACCCTTGAATTTCTCCTCGAATTTCTCTGCCAGGGGAATGGATTGTTTCTCAAATCCGGCATTCGCCATCGGCTGTCCGCAACAGGTCTGGTTCAAGGGATAGTCCACATCAAGACCAAGATGTTTAAGCAATTTGTACGTGGAAACACCCACTTCAGGATAGACCACATCTACATAACAGGGGATAAATAGTCCGATCTTCATATTTGTCTAGTGCATTATTTATAGTTCGTTATTGGGTACAAATATAGTGAAAAAATTTCAAAAATACTAATTATTCGGCAAATTGCCCCCTTAATTTATGTTTTATTAAAAGTAATTGCTTACCTTTGTGGCATAATTTTTGCATTTTATGCACTGAATCGCGAATTAAATAGATTTGAGTATGAATTATAGTGAATTAAATTTCGATGGCATGACTCGTGAGCGAGAGCTCTCGATGTCGGCAGCCTTTCCGGCTTTGATGCGGAAGGTGTATGTGTGGATGACGCTGGCGCTGGTATTGACTGGTGTGACGGCGTATGGTGTGGCTACAAGCCCGGGTGTGATGATGGCTCTCTTGTCCAATCAGGTTCTGTTCTGGGGACTGATTATCGCTGAGTTTGCTCTGGTGATTGGTATTACGGCAGCCATCAATAAGTTGTCTCTGACGACAGCCACCTTGATGTTTGTGCTTTATTCGGTGATAAATGGCGCCGTTCTTTCTTCGATCTTCCTGATCTATACGATGTCGAGCATCGCCAGCGTATTCTTTATTACGGCAGGCACATTTGCTGTGATGGCATTTATTGGCTATACCACGAAGACTGATCTAACCTCGATGGGAAAGATCCTGTTTATGGCACTGATCGGTATTATCATCGCCACGATTGTCAATATCTTCCTGAAGAGTTCAGGTCTTGAGATGATTGTCAGCTATCTGGGCGTTTTGATCTTCGTTGGTCTTACAGCCTACGACTCGCAGAAAATCAAGAATATGTTGCAGATGGCACCAGATGCAGGTGAGGGTGCTCAGAAACTGGCGTTGTTGGGAGCCCTGACACTTTATCTCGACTTCATCAATCTCTTTATCTATCTGCTTCGTATCTTCGGACGCCGCGAATAATCTCGCGTACATTATATATATATTATGCAACCAAAGAGTTGACTTCTGTCAATAATCCCGAAAATTTTAGGATCCAGGCAAAAAAAAACTCCAAAAAGTTTGGTTGGTATTGAAATTTGTTGTACCTTTGCACTCGCTTTCGCGCAAAAAATGAGGTGCGGGGCAAAAAGAAAGAGTTCTTTGAAAGATTTACATAGACAGAAGTAGTACAAGAAGCGAATGCTCTTATGAGCATTTGGGTAGAAAAGAAACAAACCGTCAAGAATTTGACAAGGTGCTTTTAACTT
>JAFSNR010000057.1 GCA_017443345.1 Prevotella sp. | reverse complement strand
GCGCTTCATGGATTATGAGAATGCGCTCTGTTATTTCCGTGCCCTTATAAAACAAGGTTCGAAAAAGCAATAAAGGTTATGCTGAAGGCTGAGAATGATAATAAAATAACGATAATAAATGAATACTTACAAAACCATTGATCTGAACGACTACACCCAAATTGGCGAGGGCGGCAACGGGAAGACTTATGTCACCTCGGCTGATTCGGACGAAATCCTCAAGGTGAATAATGCCCGTCTGAGCACATTGGAAGCCGTCAAGCACGAATACGATGTTTCCAAGGCCGTCGCCAGCCTCGAAATTTCTGTCCCCGCGATGTATCGCATTGTGCAGGTAGGCGATGCCTATGCCACCATCTCCCAGCGCATCAAGGACAAAAAATCACTCTCGCGCATCTGCCACGACGAACCCGAACGCACCGAAGAGATGGCCCGTCTCTTGTGCTGCAAAGGGAAGGAACTGTTCGCTACGCCCTGCAACACCGAATTCTTCCCCAGCAGGAAGGCACAGGCGCTACAGGCCATTGAGATGGCTACTTTTGTGAGCCGCAAGAACAGGGAACGGCTACGCACCTTCGTCGAGAGTATACCGGAGAACAGCCATTGCGTACACGGCGACTTTCAGCCTGGGAACATCATCCAGACCGGAGCGGATTACTATTGGATTGACCTGGATCGCTTTGCGTATGGCGACCCCATGTTCGACATTGGTCACCTCTTCCTCATCTGCCACATTTACGCTCCCATGAAGCGGGTGCAGGACATCTTCCACATGACCCTGGAGCAGTTCCACCGCTTCTGGGATGCCTTCGCCAAGGAATACACCGGACAGGACGATCACGCCGCCTTCGATGCCCAGGCGGGTCGCTTCGCCGCCCTTGACGTCATTCTTCGCATCGTCTTCCAGAAGCCCAACTTTGTCGAGAAGCTTTTCTTCAGTTTCTACGTACGTAAACTGATGAAACAATATTATTCGTAATAACTTAATGGCAATACACAAGTATAAACGTTTAAACAAAACATTCATGAAAAAGCTATTATTACTGGCCATCACGCTGATGTGGGCAATGTTGGCAAACGCTCAGATGAGTGTGCAATTGGGTTATCTGTTAAACACTGAGAAGTCAAAGGTTGCAGGTGTTAAGTCTTCAAGCAACTATAGTGGCTTCATGGCTGCCGCCGACTATAACCTGAACCTGACGGGCGCACTCTCCGTTGCCCCAGGATTGGGACTTAGCTACTCCTTCGACAACAGCGACGGTGCCAAGTACAAAGAGCTCGGTCTGTTTGTCCCCATAGATTTCAATTACCGATTCCCCGTAAGCGACGCTCTCAGCCTTTCGGTCTACGCAGGCCCGACAATCTACTACGGTCTCATGTCGAAGGACACATCCACAGACCCCGCCTACAACTATTACGACAACGACAACAGGCGGTTATCACTGGAACTTGGCGGCGGTCTCTGGTGCGACATCAAGGAAACTTTCCGTGTGAAGGCCGGCTATAAATGGGGACTGACGAACAACAACAAGATAGATGACATCACGGAAAAGAACAACTGTCTGTACCTTTCTGTAGGTTATCTTTTTTAACTCAAAATCAGACAACAAACAATAATGAAGGAAGCATCTTTCTTACTGACCGTACTCTTCACACTGTCCCTTGTGGCCTGTAGCAATGACAATCCTGTCACGCCCGATGCCGACGAGTCGACAGTAACCATACCGATGAGTGAAGAGGCTGCAGAGATGAAAGCAGATATCAAGGCTGCCGGAGGGCAGAAATATATCTTCACCGAGGAAACCTGGCCTGTGCTCATGGAGTACCTGCAGAGCCAGTCGGAGCAAGAATATCCAGAGGTGGAGACCATGCACCGACAGGGACACATGGTCATTGCCGACAATGATGTCTATACGCTGGAGAACGACAATGCCGACTGCCTTGTCATCTACCTTCACGGCGGAGCCTATTGTTTTGGCATCCTTGATAGCCACATCGAGTTTTGCGACAAACTGGCCCAGAGGATGAATGCCAAGGTCTATATGCCGCTTTATCCGATTCTGCTGAAAAGCACCTGTCTCGATGCGTTTCGCTTCCTGCAGGAGGTATATGCCGAGGCACTGCGCGAAGGAAAACCCGTCGTTCTGATGGGCGACTCTTCCGGTGGCGGTCTGGCTCTTGCCTTCGCCGAGAGCCTACGAGACAGTGGAGTCCCTATGCCGGAACGGCTTGTCCTGCTCTCGCCTTGGATAGACGTTACCATGACTAATCCTGCCATCCCTGCGCTGGAAGAAGGTGACTTTATTCTCTC
>JAFSNR010000039.1 GCA_017443345.1 Prevotella sp. | reverse complement strand
TGACATCATCGCCGTGCTGCAGGAGTTGGGTGAGGCGATGAAGCATTTCTTCGAGTTGGGCCAGAAGATCCACCTCAACGGTATCGGCATCTTCAAGGTAGGATTCTCCGCCATCGGTGTCCTGAAGAAGGAGGATTGTTCGGCGGCTACGATCACCACGCGTCGCGTGTTGTTCCAGCCTGAGACCGAGCGCGTAGTCGTTGGTCAGGAGAAGAAGCCCGACGGCTCCATCAAGCAGAAGTACGTCATCGCCAAGACGCTGGTGAAGGACGTGGTCTTCGAGGAGACCCACGACAACTCGATGAATGTCGAACCGGAGGAGGATTCTTCGACAGGCTCAGAGACCGGTGGCTCCGGTTCCCAGCAGGGTGGCGGCTCTTCGACGAGCTCAGAGACCGGTGGTAATGGCTCTTCGTCGAGCTCAGAGTCCGTAATGGCTCCAGAGATCTCAGGAACGACTCCGTTCACTGACACCACTCAGGTAACCATCCAGGGTCCTCAGGGCGCAGAGGTACGCTACACCACTGACGGCAGCGATCCATCGGCAGAGAGCACGCTCTACAGCGAGGCCATCACTCTGAATGCCACTACGACCATCAAGGCCATTGCCATCCTCGACGGTGAGACTTCTGCTGTAGCCAGCAAGACCTTCACCAAGAGTGGCGAAAGCGGTGGATTTGATCTCGGAAACTAATTCTAAGTTTATAGTTTAGAGTTTAAAGTTTATAGTTTAGAGAGATGATAAAGTTTAAACGTACACAGATTGGAAAGATCCTGAAGTTTGCAGGGTCGCTCATCACACTCGTGATTACAACATTTTTTGTTCAGAGTTGCATGAAATGAGAACTATAACGTTGATTATTATTCATTGTTCGGCAGTGAGGCCTGACCAGATGAGTTCGGCGGCTCAGATCGATTCGTGGCATCGCCAGAGGGGCTGGAAGCTCGGTATCGGCTACCACTACGTGATCCGTCGTGACGGAACGATCGAGCCCGGAAGACCGGAATGGATGGTCGGTGCCCACTGCAAGAACCACAACGCCCACTCGATTGGCGTGTGCTACGAGGGTGGGCTCGACATCCGCGGTCAACCCGCCGATACGCGTACTCCCGCACAGAAGGCTGCCATGCGACAGTTGCTCGAAGATCTGCACCGGCGTTACCCCCGCGCCCTGATCTTAGGACATAACGACCTGAACCCCCTGAAGGAGTGTCCCTGCATCGAGAACGTCGCCCAGGAGTATGTTGACATACAGCCTAAATGAAATCCTCCCCGTCGAATTGGCGGGGAGGATTACTCCTTCTCCCGCCCTTTGATGCGTGAGCGCATGCTGCGGACGGAGGGGCGCTTCACGTCGAGGGAGGCAGCGATGGCCTCGTCGTCGTAGCGTAGGTCATCCTGCATGATGAGGAACACGTACTGAGCTGTGGAGAGGTCCTTGTACTTCCGTTCCCACTCCTGCCAGCGCTTGGGACGCAGTTGGGCGAAGTAATCCACCAAGCACTGTAGTTCCTTGGCCGTAGCCTCGGCGATGCACTGGCGCTGCTGCAACTGGTTGTACATCTGTGTGCCCACCAGCAGTGTGCCAGATATGTGTTCCATACGGTTCTCCAGCTCTTCTTTCAATCGAGCCATCTCCTGTCCGCTGTCCTCTCCGCTCTTCTCCAATTGCTCTATCATTGTGCGCAGATTGCTGATACGCCGTGCGTCCTCGTCCAGTCGGAAACTTAGCTTGCGTACCTTCCTGCGATGCCACCATACACCGGCAACAATAGCGATGGTCACAATCACGAACAGGGCGATCATCAGCCTCTGCATCCACGTCATGCGATTATAGAAATCCTTAGTCTGACGCACCTCATCGAATTGTTGCTGCCAGTCAACCATCTGCATGGCCTGATTAGTGTACATCAAATCATCATACTCATGTATCATCATCCTAGCTTCTGAAGCCTGCTCTTCATCGCCCGTCAATTCATATAGCTCAGCCAAAAGTTCCAGGCATTTCCTGCGGGTCCTCTGATCGCCATCTTCCGAACCCAACTTTGCCAGTCTGATCGCCTTCTCATATTCTCCTTGGGCTTTTCTTATGTATGCCGGTACCAGATACCATGTGGTGTGGGTGCTGTCTATTTGATTCCATTTATTTAAGTATTCCACGGCCTTGATGGTTTCACCTCGCTCCGCATATATCTCCGACATCATGCTATAGATATCAGCCAACATCGACATGTCTGCAATTTTCTCCAGTTCAATACCTCTTTTAATATAAATGTAGGCACTATCCAACTGATCCATATCTGCATGAGCAGTGGCACACATGAGCAGACTCTTTAATATCATCGTATTGTCTTTAAGTTCAATGCTGCTGTCCAACAACTTCTTTGAATACCTGAGGATGGACGGATGATTCCTGAAATAGTAGTTGGCATGAGCCAAACGTTGATAGACTTGGTTTTTCAATTCCTCATCGTCATTTCCTTCTGAAATGGCCTCTGCTACCTTGAAATCCCTGACGGCATCAATAATATTGCCAAACCTGTACATTCTGATAACTCCCCGGTATAAATAGGCACGACTGCGGAGCCAGTCGCCACCATGCAGGTCGTAATAGGCTATACTGGCGGATATAAGCGAGTCATTTTCCAACTTTCTATGAAGTTTATATTCTACTATCGATTTCAGCAACCCGTATTCTGCCTCGCCGCTCTCCGTCAGAGAACTTGTATTGACCTTTGCTAAGATGGACCTTGCCTCCTCGGGCTTATTAATCTTTTTCCAGACCTGCGTAAATTGAGGAGCCTGTGGTTGTATACATCCCATCACGAGGGTTATGACTGCTAGTATGATGAATAGTTTCTTCATATCGATGAATATTTGGGTGCAAAATTACGGCCTTTTCGCCAAACTTGCAAGGCTTTCTGCTTCTTTTCTCGCTCTCAGTCCGTTTCTCTCAGCCACTTTTTTCTAAGGGTATTTTTGCGTATCTTTCACATTGCCAGTGTTTTAGCTCAAAAAGGCCTGCAACGCCCCCGATGGTGATTTCTCGTTTAAATCCTTGTGTGGTTCATCTATTCATCATAACTTTGCCATCAATTTCAAACCCAAATAAATAATGATTATGAATAAGAGAACTATCATTACCGCATTGCTCGCCCTCGTCGCACTGACGGGCTGGGCACAGTCAACAAAGACTGCAACTATCACTGGTTATTCACCCGCACTTAAAGACGGCACACTGGTGCTTGCTGGTACTGGCACTATTGGAGGTGTTGTAGACACCGTCAAGGCCGGACGTTTTGCTTTCACTCTGCCCGTAGAGGAACTCACCGATTGTTTTCTCTCTTTAATGGGTGACGGTTGTCCCAATTTTGGTTTAACCATCTTCCTTAGTCCTGGTGTGAATGTGAAAGTGTCGGGCACAGACTGCCTCTATCCCTTATGGAAAGTGGAGAGCCCCTTGCCCGAACAGCAAACAGAGAGGCGTAAAACGGAGTATTGCCACGATGTAATAGCAGAATTTTTGCAGATGGATCTGGATAATAAGCCTTGGACAGAGAGAGCACCAGTTGAGATGAAGTATACGAAACAGCAAATGGATATTCTTCCCTCACTGCCTGCGGACGCAGCCGCGATCCGTACGTTATGGGCTATATCCATGACAGCAAAGAATACCAAGGACTTTCCATACATGGAAGAGCTAAAGCAACTTGAAAAGAGTTTTGCTGCCCGTGCACCGAAGGGATTTGAAGAGAGATTGGCTGAGATACACAACTATGTTTATCCGCCACGCGTATTGCAGGTTGGTGAAGATGCCGTAGATGCTGAGCTCCTTGATATGCAAGGTCAGAAGCATCACCTCAGCGAAGTTCTGGGACAGCAAGGAAAATATGTACTGCTCGACTTCTGGGCAATTGGCTGCGGGCCTTGCATGATGTCTGAGCCGGAGATGCGAGAAGTCTACGAACGAATGAAGGATAAACTGGAGATTGTCGGTATCAATCAGAATAGACTCCCAGAGTGGCAGAAACATGAATTCAGTAAGCGTATTGTCTGGAAGAATTGGAACAACGCCATGAAGGATGTCAGCAGCAGATATTGTGACATAGGAGCCATACCTTATTATGTATTGATCTCGCCCGAAGGTCGCATCTTGTGGAAAGCCATGGGCTATAACCCAGGGTGGTTCTTTGGAATAGCTGACTTCGTAAACGGACTAGATATTAGGCAAGACAACAGCGCCAATTACCATTTCAGCGTTCGCCAGATAAATGCTGATGCTAATAGCACTATCGTTGGTTTCCGCTATTATGGCCATAAAGACTATTGGTTCCGCTTCGTTAAGGATTCTTATCTTGAAGCCAATGGCAAGAAATACAAGCTGACATCAGCAGATGGTATTACGCTTGACGAGAACAACTATCCTAATGTGAAAGTTACGAATGCCACCGAAGGCTTCGAGAGTGGCTTAAGCTACACCGACTTTATCCTGACCTTCGAGCCGTTCGACAATATCCCTGCCATTTTCGACTTCAAGGAGGGCGACGGCGAGGGTGCATTTGTCATCCGCAATATATCATTCAAGCATTGATATAGTCAGGTAAAATGACCCGGGAATAGTGCAGTGCGTTGCGATGACGCGCTGCATTTTTGCGTAAATTGGCACTTTTTTTGCTTTTAGGGTTTAGTAATAGGGCTCCTCATGTGTATATAAGGTGTATGACAGATAAAAAGAAACTCGAACAGCTGTTCCGACAGCATTACCGACAGATGTATCGGCTGGCCACCATGCTTCTGCACGACGATGCCGAGAGCAAGGATGTAGTGCACGACATCTTCGCCAAGCTTCTCGACGATTCCTGCAATCTGAAAGAGGAGACAGCCGAGACTTATCTGCTTACAAGCGTACGGAACCGATGCCTTAACGTGATTCGTAGCCGACAGATACAGGAACGGGTGCAACACCTCTACCTCCTTGACCTCGACACGACCATCATGCCGATGGAACGGCTTGAAGAGGAACTGAAAACCCTGCATAAGGGTATAGACCAACTGGAGCCTCCTGTCTGCCGCGACATTATCTTGCAGCACTTCCGCGATGGCGTCACCTTCAAGGAGATTGCTTGTCGTCTTGGCGTTAGCGAGACTACCGTCTATAAACATCTGCGCCGTGCGCTCAGTCAATTACGTACACATCTTAAAAACCAATGAGCGTATGAACAAAACCGATTTGCTGCTCCAGATGATGCAGCAGCCCCAGAAATACACAGCCGGGGAATGGCAGGAGATACTTGCCGACCGTGAGTGCCGTGAACTCTACACGCTGATGTCGAAGACTCAGAGCGCCATAGATGCCGCCCGTGCCGACGAGGAAGTCACCGACGAGATGATTGATGCCGAGTGGCAACGGTTAACGCAGCCCAATTCTTCACTCTTCACTATTCACTCTTCACTATTCAAGTTCGCCGCTATGTTCGTTAGCGTTCTCATGCTCTCGGGCATTGCTTATGCCGCCATTCATGTCATCGCAACTTCTTGGAACAAACAGCAGAGCGTAAAGACAGAGATTGCAACAAACACTCGGCCCTCGGCTGTTACTCCCCAACAAGTCGAGACGGATTCAGCCCAAGTTCCTCAGCCCAAACTCTACGACAACATTCCGTTGGAACAGATACTTACAGAGTTGTCGGCCTATTATCATATCAAGGTGGAATACAGTAACGATGCAGTTCGCCAGCTCCGCCTGTTCTATCAGTGGAGACCGGATTACTCCATAGCTAAGGTAGTGGAAATGCTCAACAACTTCGAGACGTTGCAACTGCAGATTGAGAACGATACACTGATTGTTTCATCAACCGCTGAACAATAGCCATGAGACAGTTACTTATCATTCTATGTTGCCTGATAGGCATGTCTGTCAGTGCCCAGAATATTACTCATGATTTCCGCAATGTTTCCATGTCTGATGCCTTGCGATATATCCAGAAGCAAACCACACATTACGACATCATCTTTATCTATAACGATCTGGAGGACTTCCGCATTACCACCGATGTGCGCAACAAGTCGGTTACCGATGCCATCCGACAGATGATAGGTTTCTATCCGGTTCGTGTATATAAGAGCGGAGAACGTGAGATTTACGTGGAGTGTACCCACAAGACCGATAAACATCTTACTGGTACCATTATCGACGAAGCGGACCAGCCTGTTGCTTATGCCAATGTTTACCTGCTTCATCCATCAGACTCAAGCGTCATAGGTGGAGGCGTGAGCAACGAGGCTGGCTACTTTGCCGTCCCATACGATACAGAACCCGTCCTCGCCCGTATCTCATACGTCGGTTACAAGACCATCTACAAACTCTGTAATAAGCCCGAGGTGGGAACAATAAAGATGCATCCAGACAGCTACACGCTGAACGGTGTAGCGGTACAGGGTGAGCGCCCTAAGGTACAGTTGCAAGGCAACTCGCTGATGATGAATGTGGAAGGAACGGTGATGGAGCGGATGGGTACGGCAGAGGATGTTCTTTCGCGTGTTCCGATGGTTGCCAAGCGCAGCGAGGGCTTTGAAATCTTAGGCAAGGGCGCACCACTTATCTATCTGAACAACCGCAAACTGACCGACCTGAACGAGCTGAGAAACGTCCAGTCGGATATGATCCGAACTGTCGAGGTCATCCAGAATCCAGGTGCCCGCTACGATGCTTCGGTGAATGCCGTCATCGTCATCCGCACCAAACGGGCTGCTGGTGAGGGCTTGGGCGTCGAACTGACCTCGTGGAGCCGCAAAGGACGTGGTTATGCCAATAATGAGAGAATCAATCTGACCTACCGTACGGGTGGGCTGGAACTCTTTGCCAATCTCTTCGGGGCCTATAACAGAAGAAAAAGCAATGGTGAGTTCGAGCAGACTATCTTTGCTGATACACTGTGGGTGATTAACAATAAGCAAAAGAATAATGTTCGCAATCCTTTCTTAGAAGGGCGATTCGGATTCAACTACCAGATCAATGATAGCCACTCTTTCGGTGGGTTCTACCAGAACACCTACGACTACGTAAAGACCCACAGCGAGTATGATGACGATTTGCTGGCTGACGGAAAGCCATACGACCACCTGCAAAACAGCAGTGTCCGGCGTGACAAGAACGCTCCTATACATCAGATTAATCTCTACTACACAGGCAAAGTGGGCAAACTCAGTATCGACTTCAACGCCGATTACACTTCACGTAAACAGCAGAATCTTAATCAGCAGCAGGAACTCAGCTCTGAGTACGAAGACCGCGATGTAAATACCGAGAGCCAGACGCGCAGTAAGATGTTTGCTGAGAAACTCTTCGTCGCCCATCCATTGTGGAAAGGCCAGATAGAAGTCGGTGAGGAATACACCAATACGCGCTGGCGTAGCAGATTCGATAATCAGGAGGGATACATTGCCAACAGCAACAACGAGCAGCACGAAAGCAACATCGCCCCGTTCGTGGAACTTCGCCAGCGTCTGGGACGCTTCCAATTGTCCGCTGGCCTGCGTTACGAACACGTGGAATCGGAGTATTTCGTCAGCGGACAACGGCGCGATGAGCAATGCCGTATTTACAATGACTTTTTCCCGTCTCTTTCTGTTTCTACGTCAGCCAAGAATCTTCAGCTGTCTTTCAGTTACGCCAAGCGGACAACACGCCCTTCATATTGGCAGTTGAGTAGCGATGTCATTTATGAGAATCGTCTGAATCAGCAGACGGGCAATCCCTATCTGAAACCCGTCAAGTACCACAATCTGAACGCAATGGTGATGTGGAAGTGGCTCTATCTGATGACCAACTTCTCCCATTGTATTGATCCTATCCTTTATACGGCGGGCAGTCTGGAAGAAGATTCAAAAGTGAATTTTGTGACTTACCTGAACTATGATCATGCCGACTGGCTCACTGTTACTTTGGGCGCACAGAAGAACGTCAAATTAAGCGACAGGATAACGTGGACGCCACAATACAACGTGTCGCTGATGAAACCTTGGCTCACGACAACGTTCTTGGACGAAGAAAAGAACTTTAATCATCCGATGCTGTCCCTACAATTGGGCAACATCTTCACGCTGCCTCACGACTGGCTATTACAGGCCGATTTCAATATGCACACTCACGGCAATACAGGCTCAAACATTTGGGTTGACTGCACTAATCCAATGCTCTCGCTCAGCGTCAGCAAAGACTTCTTCCAACACCGTCTAAATGTCAAGTTGACAGGTAATGACCTCTTCAATGGCGGCATCAACCATGTCAAGCTTTACAGCAATAGGATGATGTATCGTAAGATGGAGGACAACGATTCCCGTTGCATCCAACTCTCACTGCGTTACCGCTTCAATGTCACCCCGTCGAAGTACAAGGGAACCGGCGCCGGTAATGCCGAGAAGAACCGACTTTGATAAAATTGTATCTTTCTGCTTGAACTACATTTTTATATGAATGCAATTTCTATATATCATTCTATTTCAGCACTTTGGCATTTGGATATTTCTACATTAATAGGATTCACTATTCCAAAGTTGGAATGTTTTTTGTAACTTTGCACGATATATGAAACAGTTTTTATTTCTATCAGCCTGCTTAATGATGTGCCTGTCATGCTCGAAGGACGATCCTGTCCTAATGCAGCTTGATGGCGTGCTAACTGACTATCAACGTTATATTGCCTTGAAAGATGTAGAGTTAGAAAGGTTGAAAGAGCATCTACAACGCTCTGTGAATAAGGAAGAAAGATATAACGCGACGATGAATCTGTACCGTGCCTATCAGGATTTCTCTCTTGACTCGTCTCTTGTCTATATCAAGCAGTCTCTTAAGTTGGCAGATGAACTTGGCGAGCAGGAGCGTATCATTGACACTCACCTCAGTCTTGCCTTCCTCTATAACTACGTAGGAATGCATCATGAGGCTTTGGAGATTTTTAAGGAGCAGGATGTGACTGGGCACTCAGACTGGCTTAGAAGGAGTCACTTTTATCTTGGTACAAACGTGTATCGTAATCTGTCAGAATATTCTGTTGATGAGGAGCAGAAAGAGTATTATCGTCGTCAGATGGAAATCTGTCGCGACTCTGCTATCGCATACGCTCCCAATGATGTTATTCTGAGGGCTGAGCGACTGGAAGACAGCGGCAAGATGCAACAGGCCATCGCATTACTGTCCGCCAATTTGCCTGATGGCCTGACTACCCGTGAGGCAGGACTGAAATATTACATACTCTCTGAGATTTATGAGAAACTGCATCAACGTGATGCCCAGGTTAAATACCTTGCAATGTCATCAGTTGCAGGCATCAAGAATGCTGTACGTGAGTATATCGCACTTCGAAAACTGGCTGTGTTACTCTACGAACAGAATGACATTGACCGTGCCTATACCTATATTCACCGCTGTATTGACGATGCGAAAGCTTGTAATGCTCGAATGAGGATGGTCGAGACATCATCTTTCTTGTCTGTCATTGACTCTGCCGTAGTAAAGCAGAAACAAGATACAAGAAACGCACTTATCGCCACCGCTGCCGTAATCAGCATGTTATTGATATTGTTAGTTGTCACGCTTATAGTACTCCACAGGAAGATGAACTTGCTACGAAAGTCTGAGAAGGAACTAATGAAAGTAAACAATCAGGTGACAAACACGAATGTGCAGTTGCTGATGGCCAACAAGCAACTGAAGGAGGCTAATGAACAGGTTGTCGCGGCAAATAAGGTGAAGGAGGAATATGTAACCCGCTTTATGAATCTTTGTATGGAATACATATATAAAATGGAGCATTACCGGAGTCAATTAAATAAGATAGCCAACAAGCACAATTTCAAAGATCTATATGAGGCGGTTAAGTCCACCCGCTACATCAATCAGGAAGTAAATGATTTCTATAACAATTTCGATGAAGCATTCCTCCACATATACCCGAATTTCCTGAAAAACTTTAATGCTCTATTGCGTCCGGAAGCTCAAATTAATCCCAAAAAGGGAGAAAGGTTGAACACGGAACTACGCATCTATGCTCTGCTAAAACTTGGCATATCCGATAGTCAAAAAGTACAGGAGTTCCTTCGTTGTTCATCCTCGACGGTTTACAACTATCGAACTAATATGCGTAATAAGGCCATCAACCGTGAAACTTTCGAGCAGGATGTCATGCGGATTTAGTTACACGACAACTACAAATTCAACTCCTATCAGAAAGCGCAAGCTCTTGTAAGAAAAGGATTTGCGCCTTTTTCGTTTCTACAATCTTTCTACTCGCCATTTGTCCGTTTTTCATTTCTTCTTATCTTTGCATCGAGTTAATTTGAGGCATCAATTACCGATGTGAATCAGAAAGCCTTGTGCCGTTTTCGATAGCCAGATAAGCTCTATACCTGCTTCATCATTACACAAGCACGGAGGATGGTGAATCGGAATCGGCACTTTACGAAGAAACCTCTTTTGTATAACAATTAACAATAACTTAAACAGTAAAATGATGAAACAGGTACATTTCAAAATGCCTCTGAGGATGATGGCCGTATTGTTCGGCTTGATCCTTTCAGCGAGTGCCTTTGGCCAGCAGATTACGGTCAAGGGGCATGTAGTGGATGCTACCGGAGAAGGCGTAATCGGTGCTACTGTCCGAGTAAACGGAAGTGGCGGAACGGTGACCGACTTCGACGGAAACTTTATCCTGCAGGCGAATCAGGGTGATCGTCTGACCGTCTCGTATGTGGGTTACAAGGATGCTACGGCTCTGGCTGCTCCCATTGTTACCATCCGCATGGAAGATGACACGGAAGCACTGGAAGAAGTGGTGGTCATCGGCTATGGTCGTGTGAAGAAAAACGACCTGACGGGTTCAGTTACTGCTCTCGGTGCTGACAAGTTAGTGAAGGGTGCCGTTACTTCGGCAACCGATATGCTCGTCGGCCAGGCTGCAGGTGTCAGTGTGATTACAGATGGCGGTGCTCCTGGTGGTGGTGCCACTATCCGTATTCGTGGCGGTTCGTCAATGTCAGCCTCGAATAATCCACTCGTTGTGATTGACGGCGTACCAGTGGATGACGGCGACATCAGCGGTATGCGCAACCCCTTGGCCACCGTCCATCCTAATGACATCGAGACCTTTACGATTCTGAAGGATGCCTCTGCCACTGCTATCTATGGAAGCCGTGCCTCTAACGGTGTGATTATCATCACCACGAAGAAGGGTCAGGCTGGAAAGGTGAAAGTGGGCTATAGCGGCAACGTGAAAATCAGCACCCGCGCCAATGACGTGGATGTGATGTCAGCTGAGAGCTTCAAGCAGTTTGTTACTGCAAGGTTTGGTGCAGGCAGTCCACAGGTAGCCGCCATCGGGACAAACAGTACTGACTGGCAGAAGGAGATTTACCGTACTGCCGTCAGTACTGACCACAACGTCAATGTGTCGGGAGCCTTGCACAATATGCCTTACCGCGTGTCCGTTGGCTATACCAACGAAAACGGTATCATCAAGACTTCAAATATGGATCGTCTGACGGGTGCCATCAGCCTCAATCCACAACTCTTTGACAAACATCTGAATATTCAGTTGAACGCGAAGGGCATCTACACCACAAATCGCTTCCCTGACATGGGTGCTGTGAATCTGGCTACGCAGTACGATCCGACTCAACCTGTCTATATGACTGGCTCGGAGTATGGCAACGGCTATTTCATGTATCTTAACCCCGTGAACGGACTGCCCGTGGATATCGGTCTGACCAATCCCGTCTCGATGCTCGACTCGAAGAGCGACAAGTCGACCGTCTATCGCAGCATCGGCAACGCACAGCTTGATTACAAGTTCCACTTCCTGCCCGAACTGCGTGTCAACCTGAATCTTGGTTACGACGTGTCGAAAGGTGAAGGCGACGTGGTGATTGCTGACAACTCCCCAATGACATGGAGCGCAGGCAACTACAAAGCTGGCTTCGGTGAAAACACCAGCTACTGGCAGTTGAAACGTAATACGCTTCTGGAATTCTATCTGGACTATGCCAACACCTTTGGTGCACACGCCATCGATGTAATGGCCGGTTATTCTTGGCAGCATTTCTACAAATCAGACTGGACAAAGTATCCTTATTCAGAGAAATTCGCCAAAGAGAAAGGCACTGAGTACTATAAAGATATGGAGGAGAACAAGACTGAGAACTATCTTGTATCTTTCTTCGGACGCTTGAACTACACACTGCTTGACCGTTATCTCTTTACATTCACCCTGCGTGACGACGGTTCTTCACGCTTCAGCAAGGAAAACCGTTGGGGACTCTTCCCATCTGTCGCTCTGGCATGGCGTATCAACGATGAGCCATTCTTGAGGGAAGTAAAGGCCATCTCAGACTTGAAACTCCGCTTGGGCTATGGAATCACGGGCCAGCAGAATCTGAATAACGGCGACTATCCCTATCTGGCCCGTTACTCTTACTCAAAGGCTGGTGCCAACTACTATTTCGGCAACACGAAATACCGACTGATAGCCCCACAGGCTTACGACGAGAATCTGAAATGGGAAGAGACCACGACCTATAATGTCGGTCTGGACTTCGGATTCCTGAACAATAAGATTACGGGAACATTGGATTACTATTACCGCAAGACCGATAATCTGCTGAACACCGTAACCGCACCTGCAGGTACGAACTTCAGCAACGAACTGCTGACAAACGTGGGAACATTGGAGAACAAGGGTATTGAACTGTCGTTGACAGCCCATCCCGTTGATACGAAGGACTGGCACTGGACAGTGAGTTACAATGTCTCATACAACAAAAACGAGATTACCAAACTGACCTTCAACGACGATCCTTCGTATAAAGGTGTGATTCACGGTGACATCGACGGAGCCACAGGCTATAAGATTCAGATCAATGCCGTGAACAATCCCTATAATTCCTTCTATGTGTTCGAGCAGATGTATGATACCAACGGCAAGCCCATCGAGGGTGCATACGTTGACCAGAACAGCGACAACAAGATCGACGAGGAAGACCTGATTGCTTATAAGAAGTCGGCTCCAGATGTATATATGGGATTGAGCAACCAGATTTCCTATAAGAACTGGGACTTGTCGTTTGCCGTCCGTGCAAGTTTCGGCAACTACGTATATAATAATGTACAGTCAAACCGTGAGGCATGGGATGGCTCACAGATGTACGACCAGAGCGGTTTCCTGAAGAACCGTCTGGAATCTGCATGGGATCACGACTTCAAAGCTGGGCAGTACCGTAGCAGTTATTATATCCAGAACGCTTCGTTCTTCCGTATGGATAATATCACGCTGGGATATACTTTCCCGAAACTCTTCAACGACAAGCAGAGCGCAAGAGTTTATTTCACTGTGCAGAATCCGTTTGTTATCACGAAGTATAGCGGACTTGACCCTGAAATCAGTGGTGAGGGCATCGACAAGGAAATCTATCCTCGTCCCCGCTCGTTCATGTTAGGCGTAAACCTGAATTTCTAAAACAAATAAGTAAAGATGAAAACAATGAAATACAAATATATCCTGTCTGCTGCCCTCGTTGGAACAATGCTGGGCACGACATCATGCACGGGCGACCTTGACACCGTGCCCATTGATAAGGATGACCTTGTTTCCGAAGTGGTTTTCGGAAACGAAATTGGCGCCTACGAGGAGAGTCTGGCAAAGATATATGCCGGACTGGTGATAGGCGGTAACAAAGGCGGTGATGACGAGCAGGACGTGGTCGGCATCGACGGCGGTTCACAGGCATCGTTCATCCGTGTATTGTGGAATATGCAGGAACTGGCTTCCGATATGGCTCACTGTTGTTGGAACGACCCCGGTATTCCCGACTTCAATCATATCTCTTGGGCTGCATCCTCTCCTTGGGTGAAAGGCTCATATTATCGTCTATTCTATCAGATTAATCTTTGTAATGCTTTCTTGCGTGAGGCTTCAGACGGAAAACTTTCTGATCGCGGCTGTTCTGAACAAATGAAGGCAAAGGTGACGCAGTATCGTGCCGAAGCCCGTTTTATGCGTGCTTTGATGTACCAGTATGCCCTTGATCTCTATCGTAATGTGCCGTTTGTCGATGAGAACAGCACCGTGGGCAGTGACCGTCCCCAACAGATTAATGCGGCAGACCTGTTCAAGTATATCGAGAGTGAGATGCTGGCCTGTGAAAGCGACCTCGCCAATCCTGTAGTGGGGTGGAGCGACAGTTACGGTCACGTCAATAAGGCTTGTATGTGGGCAGCACTCAGTCGTCTTTACTTGAATGCCGAGACCTACGTGGGCGAGAACCGCTACACCGACTGCATCACCTACTCGAAGAAGGTCATCAGTGCAGGCTACCAGTTGGAAGAGAACTACGGCGATATGTTCAAGGCAGACAATGACCACTCGAAGGAGATGATTATGCCTTGCCGCTACGAGGGTGAGGAAACCATGACGTGGGGAGGTATGACGGCTCTGTTGTGCTGGGGCAGTAGTGAGTTCCAGGAAGAGACCAACGCTAAGGGTGCCTGGCAGGGGGTACGTGCCAAGTCATCACTTTACAACATCTTTACCCGTGAGAACGACATGGACAAGGACAGCCGTCGGCAGATGCTTCGTACCGATGCCACCACCAGCTTCGAGATTACCAACGAGGCTAATTTCGTGAACAATGGCATCCCCGTCACCAAGTTCTATAATGTCTATAAGGATGGTTCAAAACCTGCTTCCTCGGAGGCATGGACGGACTTCCCCTTGTTCCGCTTGGGTGAGATTTACCTGAACTTAGCCGAGGCTGTGCTTCGTGGCGGACAGGGTGCGACAAAGGCCGAGGCACTTGGTTACTTGAACGACCTGCGCAAACGTGCCTATACCGATAAGTTGGCTGCACCGATCTCTGATAGCGACTTCAACCTGAACTTCATGCTCGACGAGCGTGGACGCGAGATGTTCTACGAGGCACAGCGTCGTACCGACCTCGTACGTTTCGGTAAGTACACAAGCGGTGACTATGTTTGGCCCTGGAAGGGTGGCGTGGCAGAAGGCAAAGCTGTAGATAGTTTCTATGCCGTCTATCCCATTCCCTCAGACGACATCGGATCTAACGAGAATCTTAGACAGAACGAAGGTTATTAAACTTAAAGCAACAAAAGAATTATGAAATTCAAGAAGATATTTTTCCTTTCGGCAGGAGTCCTTGCACTTGCATCATGCGCAGAGGACACCACTGATCCCGTACTGGAGTTGCGTCAGGCTGCTACGCTGAATGCCGTCACGCCTGCCGAAATTTCCATCACGAAGGACAACAGCACGGCACTGTTCCCAGACATTACATGGGAGAAGGCCAATTACGGCACAGGCGCAGTGGTCAACTACGCTGTAACGCTGACCAACAATAGTAATCAGAAGAGCATTGTCATCGGTGAGACGGGCGACACAAAACTCTCATTGACCAATGCTGAGATGAACACTATTCTGGCCAGTATCGGTGCCTATCCCGGACAGGCCTACGACTTCACTGTATCGTTGAAATCAACAGCTTTCGACGTGTATCAGAACGAAGCCACGAATACAGTCACATTCAAGGCTACACCCTACGATCCGAATGTGGACAATATCGATTGGCCCTATGCATATGTGGCTGTGGGCTATCCCGATTGGGATTATACGAAAGCCTATCTGATTGGTGACCCCGACGGGGATGGTGTCTACCAGGGTTATGTGCAATTTGATAATGATTCTACGTTTGCCATACTTGATGGCAAGAATATTACAAAGGTCTTGGCACAGGGCGTGGAAGTAGAAGAAAAAGGCCAGGGGTTTGTGGAGGTAACACTGGAGGCCGACGGCACCGTGAGCCAATCGTGGGCGTGCAATACATGGGGCGTCATCGGTGATGCCACCTCAGGCGGTTGGAGCGATGACACAAAGATGGAGTACGATGCCGACACCCGCCTCTGGACAGTCATCACGTCAATGACGGCCAATGAGTTCAAGTTCCGTGCCAACAGCGACTGGACTATCAACTACGGTGGCGACGGTGTGACGGAGAATGGGCTGGCCCGCAATGGAGCCAATATCAAAGTGCCTGCTGATGCAGCCTACATCATTACTCTCGACCTGACCACAGCGGGTAAATATACCTATGCGATGGAGAAAACCACCATCGAACTCTCCAGCGCCTTCATGACACTGCCTGGCAGTTATCAGGGCTGGGGACCTGAGGCTGACAATGTGTATAAGGTGGTATCGGAGGCTCGTGACTTCAAGTACACGGGTGCTTACTACTTCGCCGAAGGAACTGAATTCAAGTTCTATGACAGCGGCTCGTGGATTGGCATTGTGGGTGACTTTACTTGGAACGATGCCCATACCAAGGCCGACTTCGTGATGGGTGACGGTGCAAACATCGTGATACCTGAGAGTGCCTACTATAAGATTACGGCTGACACGAAGAAGATGGTGGCCTCACTTTCAAAGACGGCCTGGGAGGTTATCGGTGACGCCACGGCTGGCGGCTGGGACAAAGGACAGGTGATGGACTATGACCCAGAGACAGATACATGGTCAACAACGATTACCGTCAGCGACGGTGATATCAAGTTCCGCTGGGATGCCTCATGGGCAATCAACCTAGGAGGCGACTTGAACGCCTTGACGCAGGACGGCCCGAATATCCACATCAGTGCTGGTACATATAAGATTGTTCTGAATGCCAATAATAATACGGCTAACATTACAAGCGTATGAAGAGGATTGGTTTATATGTAGTTAGTATAGTTGTTTTCGCAGGTTGCTCATCCGTAAAGGACGAGCAACCTGCTCTGCTTAACGATGTGATGATGCAGGCGTTCTATTGGGATGTGCCAGTGGATGAACAAGCTAAGGATGGTTCGTGGTGGAATCATCTGCGCGAGAAGGCCCCCGAACTGAAAGCCGCTGGCATCAGCAGCCTGTGGACCCCCATTCCCGCCAAGGGCAACTGGGGTATCGTGGATAGCGGCTACGGCATCTACGACCACTATGACCTGGGCAACTACGACCAGAAAGGCAGCGTTGAGACCCGCTATGGCAGCAGGGCGGAGTTGGAACAGTTGATTTGTGCGATGCACGAGGCGGGCATCAGCGTCTATTCCGACGTGGTGCTGAACCACCTCTATGGAGGTGATGAGAATCTGGAGGCGAATCCCGTCGTTACAAATTATGTCAAGGCAGGTAAGGGAGAACCATATCCCGAGAGCGACATCCGCTGGGTGGACTCCGTGGCATACACCCGCACAAACCTTTTCTTTCCCAAGCACACGGGTGAGGGTGAGCCTAACTATGAATGGCACTATCAGCACTTCCATCCGTCGACGGACAGTGACTCGCTGACCGACTTCACCGACGATGTGCTGCGTCCCAGGACCAAGTTCTTCGGCAACGACCTCGATACCTACAATGAGGAGGTGCAGCAGCGGCTCTGCGATTGGGGTAAGTGGTTGAAGGGGACTGTCGGATTCGATGGTTTCCGTCTCGATTTCGTGCGCGGCTTGCAGCCAGAGTTTGTCAGCCGATGGGTGAAGGGGTTGCCCTTGCACGACGGCAAGCAGCCGTTCATCGTCGGCGAGTATTGGGCTGCCGACGGGCAGTATATCCGTGAGTGGGTGGACAGCGTGGCGGCTGGCGGTGCCGACGTCCATGCCTTCGACTTCCCTCTGAAGTTCACGCTCACCGATATGTGCAACAAGTCGGGCGATGAGTTCGACATGTCGCAGCTGGCTCATGCGGGGATGATACGTAACAGCGATGGCTTTGCCCTGCCTGCCGGAAACGTCGTGACTTTCGTCGATAACCACGACACTGGCAAGGAGCACGACAAATGGCTGGTTAAGGATTTTGCCATGGCTTACGCCTATATTCTCACCCATGAGGGGACACCCTGCGTTTTCTATCCACACTACTATGCCGTCACCCAGCACGACGTGGACGACAAGTCGATCGAAGTCACGGCACCTGCAGACCTTCAGCAGGCCATCCGCCAACTGATTGACATCCGCCGTCAGTATCTCGGCGGCACGCTGACCGTCCTAACTGAGACGGGCCAACCAGAGCCAGCCGACATTACCCGTCGTGCCTATGTCGCCCGCCGTCAGGGAAATGGTATAAAAGACGGTGCCATCATCATGCTCAACAATCACGATACCGATACGCTCTCCGTCACCCTTTCTGTCAACTGTGATAGCTTCACCGACTGGTCCGGCCAGACCCTCGTCAACATCCTGAATCCTGACGAGACAGCCATTGTATCTTCTGATGGCTGCGCCACAATCAAAGCCCCTAACCGAGGCTATAGTATCTGGATACTACAAAGGGAGTAACATATATAGTAGGAGACTTTTCATGGTTCACATTCACTATTGCTCTTAATCTTTTGTAATACAGGAGTTTAACTAAAGTGATGGTGCTTCATTCACATTCACTTACCATCAGCAAGCTATATCTCCTTTATCCTATTGCCCCTTTGTTCTGCTGTTGACAACCGTTATCTTCATATTTAAAGTGTGTTTTTTGTCCTGCATAGATACTAAAAATTCAGTCGAAATGCAAACTTTTCCGCTGAAACTACCTAAAAATGGCCAAATTAGTGAATGTGAAATAACCACATTCACGCGTGTAACCAATTGTATTTCAGTGAATAATACGATTAGTGAATGTGAACATCATTTTTGACTTCTATTTAAGAGTATCTTTGTCTTTGTATCGAGTAGCATGCTTACGTAGCTCGATACCTTCGAGCTACGTACCTCGTCGCCTTCGACTTACGTAACCTGAGTCCCTGCCGGAGAGACATATATCCTCCCGCGCAAGCCCAGTAATCCACACTCGCTATTGATCCCGAACTCAGGTTAAAAGCATACTTTCGCTTTCGTTTTATAGTCTTTTTGTTAAAGATACATAATTCTTGGCAAAAACTTAATACTTTGTATTGCAAGGTACTTAGTTTTTGCTTACCTTTGCAGCCGTAAGTCATTTAAACTGTAAAGGTATGAACATCGAAAATGCAAAGTCACAGATGCGCAAGGGCATGTTGGAGTACTGTGTGCTGCTGTTGTTGAAGCACCGTCCATCCTACGCCAGCGACATCATCCAGCAACTGAAGAACGCCGAGCTGCTTGTGGTGGAGGGAACGATCTACCCGCTGCTTACCCGTCTGAAGAATGACGGGCTGCTCTCCTACGAATGGCAGGAGTCGACGCAGGGACCACCCCGCAAGTACTATGCCCTCAGCCCTGATGGCGAACGCTTCCTTGAAGGACTCGACGGAGCCTGGACGGAACTCTCAAACACAGTGAACCATCTCAAGAATATCCACCTTATTAATAATATTGAAGCAAAATGAAGAAGAATATCACCATCAACCTCTGTGGCCGCCTCTTCCAGATAGACGAAGATGCCTACGAGATGCTACAGCACTATATCGAGTCACTCCATTCATCGTTTGGTCGGCAGGATGGAGGCGAAGAAATTGTCGATGACATAGAGAGTCGTATTGCAGAACTCTTTGACGAACTCCGTCAGAACGGCACGGAGGCCATCACCATCGAACACGTGAAGGAAATCATCACCCGCATCGGAGAGCCTGAACAACTGACGGACGAGGAAGAAGGTAAAAGCGAGGAAAAGGAAAACCATCGCTTTGACTCGTTCCAGTCGGCAGCAGAAGGCTTCCGCGAAGAGATTCGCGCAAGGACGGCAGGCAAGAAGCTCTTCCGCAATCCCAAGGACAAGATGCTGGCTGGCGTGCTCTCGGGTTTTGCTACCTACACCGATACCGATCCTGCCATCTGGCGCCTGGGCACCATCGTGTTCACGGCATGCTATGGCATCGGTCTGATAGCCTATATCGTGCTGGCCATCGTACTGCCTGAAGCCAAAACGCCTGAGCAACTCCTGCAGATGGAGGGAAAGGACGTGACACCTCAGAATCTGGCGGATGTGGTAGTTGAGAAGGATAAGCAGACGGTGGAGCGTCCCAACCTGCTACGCAGCCTGTTCTCTATTCTCCTGAAAATCCTGTTCGGGTTCTCCGTCGCCATCGCCATGATTGTCTGTGTGGCGCTATGCTGCGGGTTCCTTTTTGCCCTCGTCGTACTGGTGTCGGCACTGGTGTTCCCAATCTCAAGCAACATGCCGTTCAGTTTGGAGACAATGGGACTGGCAGAACTCTATCAGACCAATCCGATGGTGCTCATCCTGTTCGTCATAGCACTCTTTATGATGCTGCTGATACCCATCTATGCCATCATCCACATGGTGATGTCGCTATCTAATAAGGTTCAGCCGATGGGCATCGTGCAGCGCATCGTATGGATAGTGCTCTGGATTGCCGCTCTCTGCTGCATTGTGCCCTGTGGCATCACGATGGCGAACTATAGTCAGGAACATGAGAGCAGGCTCTATCGCGACAGGCATCAGCACTTCTATCAGGACGTGGAGATGAATGAGGAGGATGCCGACTTCCTGCGACGCGGCAGTTGGAACATCCTGAAGGCAGAGAACTGCGACCACTACACGTGGAGCGGACAATATCCCACTGGCGACAGCAGGGTACGTTATCTCGACACCTATAACGACTTCTGCGAAGCCATATTTCAGGTGGAACGAAAGCAGCAGGTCGTGCCAGGCATCTATCGTCTGGACTGTCTTGTGAGAGCCGAGGGACCGGGTGCATTCGTCTATGCCGTAGCCGACAATAAAAAACTGATTGAGATTCCCGCCTACGACAACAAACCTGCAGGACTCTATGAAGCCCTTCAGAAGGAACTGACAGACAGCCTTCAGCAAACAGTCCGACTGCAGCATCAGAACCTGAATCTGGAAGTGGCTGCCGATGCCGTCAGGAATCATGACAGCAATCTTGACAGCTGGTCAATAGCCACCATAGAAAATATCATCGTGACAGGCGACACCATTGCTTACGGCATGGCCAGCGACCCTGCATTCACTGGCAAGACCTGCCGCGCCAAATGGTTCTCCGCCACCGACTTCACCCTCACCCGCATAGGCGACCTGCCGAAGACAAAGAAAAAGTAAACTATATGAAAATGGGGAAGAAGATGTTACCTCTCCCGTCCTTTGATTCTTGAACGCATGCTGCGGACGGAGGGACGCTTTACGTTGAGGGCGTTGGCGATGGCCTCGTCGTCGTAGCGAAGGTCATCCTGCATGATGAGGAATACGTATTGTGCCGTTGATAGATCCTTGTACTTCCGCTGCCACTCCTGCCAGCGCTTGGGGCGCAGCTGGGCGAAGTAGTCCACCAGGCTCTGTTGCTCCTTGGAAGTGGCCTCAGCGATGCACTGACGCTGCTGGAGTTGATTATACATCTGCGTACCAATCAGCAGTGTGTTCGATATGTGTTCCATACGACTCTCCAGTTGTCCTACCTTCGAGTTCAGTTCGCTTGTGTTACGTGCGTCCTCGTCCAGTTTCGTACTCAGTCTACGTACCTTTCTGCGATGCCACCACATGCCTGCAACGATGGCAATAGTCACTATCACAGACAAGGCGATTATCAGCTCCTGCATTCCTGATAGGCGATGGCTTAAATCCTTTGTTTTTCGTTCTTCGTCCAGATTCTTTTGCAAGTCTTCCATCTGTGTATTCATACGACCCAAATCCGACATATTGTTATAACTCTTAATTTTTGCAAACGACGCCTGCTCTTTATCGCCCGTCAGCTTATAGATTTCATAGAGGATTTCCCAGCACCTCAAACAATTCAGCTGGTCGCTATGTTCTATGCCCAGCTTTGCCAGCTTGATAGCCTCCTCATACTTGCCTTGTTCTTTCAGAGCCTTTGCTCTGGTTTGGTAGCCTACAATCTCCTCCCATGCCTTCAGACTGTCCTCGGCATTCTTGATGATCCCCAACGTCAGATATATTTCAGCCTTCTCAAAATATTCTTCGTAGGCTGGCATCCACGCGTCAGCATGTTTTGACAATTCCAGTCCTTTCTTCGTATATACAATAGCACTGTCAGTTTGCCCCATGCGATTATGAATGGTGGCACACATAAATAGGCCTCTGAGAATCTTTACACTGTCGTTTAGCTTGATACTGCTATCCAACCACTTATGCGAATACTTCAAAACACGCGGGTGATCCCTAAATGAAATGTTGGTATAGGCCATCAGTTCGTAGGCGTGGTTCTTCAGTTTCTCGTCGTCAGCATCTTCTGCTATGGTCTCTGCCATTTTGAGGTCCTTGATGGCTTCCTGATGGTATTCTGGTGGAACCTTTCCTACCACGAGTGTATCATGATTTATTACGATGGTGTCTAAGATGACATTAGGAATATCGTGGGTTCTATACATTCTAACAGCACCGCGGTATAGATGGGCCCGACCACGGTGCCAGTCGTCGCCGTGTCGGTCGTAATAGGCCATGCTGGCGGATATGAGCGAGTCGTTTTTTATCGTTCCAAAAGTCTTATAGTCTACTATAGTCTTCAGTAACCCATATTCTGCCCGTCCGCTCTCAGTCAGATCAATCTCGCTTACTTTTTCCAAAATGCTTCTTGCCGAGTCAGGTCTGTCTTCAATTAGTTGCCAAGCCTGCCTGAACAGGGGGTGCTGCCGCTCAGTGCATCCTATCATGATAGCCATGACTGCCAGTAAGATGAATACTTTCTTCATATCGATGATTATTTTGGTGCAAAATTACGGCCTTTTCGCCAAACTTGCAAGGCTTTCTGCTTCTTTTCTCGCTCTCAGCCCGTTTCTCTCAGCTACTTTTTTTAATGGATGTTTTGTGGTATCTTTCACATTGTCAAGTTTTTAACTCAAAAATGCCTGCAACACCCCCGACGGCAATTTCCCGTTTAAATCCTTGTGCGGTTCGCTTATTCATCATAACTTTGCCGGCGATTTAAATCCCAAATAACTATCATTATGAACAAGAAAACTATCATCACCGCATTGCTCGCCCTCTTATGTGTGACGGGGCTGGCAAAAGTTAATAAGACGTCGATAAACACCAGTCGTTCCATCAAGGTCCCAGAGGCGATGGTCAATGCAGATGTGATCATCGGCGAATTAAAGATCGACGAAGTCATAATGACCGATACGGCCACCACACTCCAGTTTACTATGGTTTGCCCCCAAGGCGAAACCTTCCGCTTCGTTCGCAATAGTTACCTCGTCGACGAGGATGGTCATCACTACCCGTTGCGTTCGGCCGAGGGCATTGCTCTTGACGCATGGATCGAATCACCTGGCACCACTGAATTCAAAGTTCATTTCGACCCAATGCCCCAGCACGTTCAGCTCTTTGACTTCATCGAGGCTGATGCACTTTGGGAAGTCAATATTCTTGGTATTCATGAGAAGGGAACGATCATTAAAGCACCTTCGATACAGGAACTTTATGCCCGCAATCCTTTTACGCTCCCTACCGACTGGCTGACGTCGGGCAGTGTCACCATTCGTGGCCGTATTGAGGACTATGACGCTGAGCGGATGGGTTTTACCTCGATGGAAGCTTACGTGTATGATGTGATGGTCGGTGATCATGGTACTCAACTGATAGAGATAGAACCCAACGGCTCGTTCGAAAAGACCATGCAGCTCAGCTATCCCATGAAATCGGCATTCTATGTAAAAGTCACCAATAACGACTCCAATACAGATTTCACTAAAATGCCCTTCTTTGCTCGTCCTGGTGAGACTATCAACATCGTCATTCACCCTAATAAGGATGGACAATGGGAATGTTTCTACGACAGCGGCAGCAGCCATGAAGTGGAGCGATTGCTGAAATCAGACTTGCGACTAACACAGATGGCCAGGCCTCTCTCATCTTTCAAAGGGAAATTCAGCGAAGTCAACCCCATAGCCGATCAGGTCTGGCAGAACATGCTGGCACGCATCGACATGATCAGTCGTCGAGATCACTTTACACCCATGGAGGTAAACCTGGCATTAGGCGAAATGCAGTCTGCTTATGCAATGGCCCTGATAGACTATGCCATGAATAGTGAATTCAGGCTCATGCCCTTTCAACAATTAGAGGATGGCAGCTGGACACGGACATTGATCGACAGTGTTGAAATAAAAACCTTTGCCGATATAAACAACTACAAGGCATTAGATCGTATCGACTTTGACAATCCCCTGCTGATGGTCAGCGATGATTATTTCTTTACCCTCAACCGTGTTTATAAAGCCCCACCCGTACGTGAAGCCAAACAGGCTTCTCTGGATAATGGCATTGCCATGCTACACGAGTTGACGGGTAAGCATGATAATCTGACGGCACAGCTCGGTATTCTTCAGGAAATACTGGATCATTTCAACTCCTGGCGGCAGAATGAAGAAACACTTCCCTCCATCATGGAGGAATATCTCTCGAAATTAACGCATCCCTATGTCCGCCAGAAAGCCGAGGAATTCTATCAGGCGAAAATGTCGCAAAAGAGCATTACATCTCCGTTGCCTGAAGGCCCGGGGGCAGAAATCATCAGCAATATCATGGCCAAATATCCTGGGCGATACCTCGTGCTCGACTTCTGGGGAATGGGGTGCGGAGGTTGTCGCATTGAAATTCAGAACAGTAAGGGTATACGTGCTGAGATGGGCAAGCGCGACGACGTGAAAATCGTCTTCATTGCTGGCGAACGCACACCCGGTGGTAGCGATGCCTATAAGAAATATGTGACTGAATGGCTTGCTGACGAAGAGACCGTCTGTGTCAGTCTCAACGATTTCCGTCATTTACAAGAACTTTTGCTGTTTAGTGCCATCCCTCACTCAGAAACTTTCACTCCCGATGGTCTACGTGTACGTGAAGATGTCAAGATTCAAAGTCTTTTCAACATCGAAATGGAACTGCAGGCCCTAAAAGAAAGACTAAAAAAATGAATATGAAAGCTATCATTATAATGCTGCTTGCCCTCGTCACTATGACGGGGCAGGCACAGACAAAGGATTCATTGCAGTTATTTGTACAGGCTGGTGATAGTTGCATGCAACGGTACAACACCTTTGAGGCGCTGAAGTATTACCAGCAAGCCTTCAACATGGCCGATACCTACGAGGTGCGCACCAAACTGGCCGACTGCTATTATAAGCGTGGCAACTATCGCGAGACAGCTGACCTCCTGAAACTGGTGCCCGAGGACAGCCTCTCCCACGATGCCTTCCGCCAGCTATGCTTCAGCTATCAGAAACAGGGTGACAACGACTCCTTTGTCTTCTGGGCAAGTCAGTTGACTTACTATTATCCTATGGATGGCGAGGTGGTCGCGAATCTCATACTCGCACATGTCAAAACCCAGCAACCGCAAAATGGTATTATCCATGGCATGATATACAGCCAGAGGGATTCCACGAACATCCTTGTGAACAGGGCGCTGGCCGATGCATGGTTCATGAATCGTGATTTCACAGCGGCTGGCAAGTTATACGATCGACTGTTGGAGCAGGGTGACTCTACCTTCAACAATTTGTATTCAGCAGGCATGTGCTACTCACAGATAGAAGATCTCGAGCGTGCCTATCATTATCTGCAGTTGGCTTTTCTGATGAGTGGCATGCAGCACTATGGCTGTGCCTACCGTCTCGGTGTGGTTTGCATCGACACGAAGCGCTATCCCGAAGGGCTTGGCTATCTCGATCTCGCCAGACAGCTGATGCAACCCGACACCACCATCATGAAGGCCATTACACTCTCGCAGGGCGAGGGTTATTACTTGACGGAACACTATCAAGAGGCCGTCACGGCGTGGAAGGAACATCTCGCCTATAACCCGACCTCCATCGCCACCTATTATAATATCGCCAATGCCTATGCTTATCTCCTTAAAGATGGTGAGCAGGCTGAATCATATTATCGCCAGTTCCTGGACCTCGCTCGCAAGGAGGAGAAGCCAACAGAGAAACTCAATCAGATGATCAAGAGTGCCGAGGACTGGATAAAGTCATTTGACTTGAGCAGAAAACTATCACAACAAAAGCAAAGAACATGAACAAGCCTATTATTATCACCGTACTGCTCGCCCTCGTCGCACTGACAGGCTGGGCACAGTCAACAAAGACAGCAACTGTCACAGGTTATTCACCCGCGTTGAAAGATGGTACATTGGTGCTTGCTGGTACTGGTAGTTCGGGAACTGTTGTAGATACCGTCCAAAACGGACGATTCGCCTACACCCTGCCCGTTGAGGGATTTACTGAGAGTAACCTCTCTTTCTATGGCGAAGGCTGCCCCAATCGGCACATAAACATCTTTCTGAAGCCTGATGTAACTGTGAAAGTAACAGGTACTGACCTTTTAGTCCCCTTATGGAAAGTGGAGAGTCCAATACCTGAACAGCAGACACAAAGCCGTATAACGGAGCATTGTCGCGACGTGCTGACAGAAAGTATGCAGATGGACTTGACTCATGCACCTAGGGAAAAACGAAACTCCGTTACGATGATATGGATGAAGCAACAAATGGATATCCTGCCATCATTGCCAGTGGATGCCGCTACAATCCGTTCATTAATGCACATATCCGAATGGGCAATGATAGTGACAAGGGAAAGAAAAGACTTCCCATACATGGAACAGTTGAAAGATGTGGAAAAGACTATCGCCGCCCGTGCGCCAAAAGGATTTGAAGACCAGCTGGCAGAGATCCATTCCTATGTCTATGCGAAGGATGAGCAGCAGATAGCCGAGGAATTGGCCAATAATGAGAACGTATTCTTCAAGAAATATGATGACGTTGCCCCAGAAAACATACTGCAAACTATCCTTGACAAGTATAAAGGGATGGCCGTGCTCATCGACCTCTGGGCCACATGGTGTGGTCCCTGCCGCGCTGGGCACAAGGCAATGGCATCGATAAAAGAGGAAATGAAGACTGCGAGTGAGCGAGAGCAGAGTCAAGCTGGCTTGGACTCTGCCGAGCGTGAGCAGGCTCGGCCAAAGGCCAAAGGCTGCAACATCCAGTTTGTCTACATCACCCCACCCTCGTCGCCTCCAACCACTTGGCAGGAAATGATCAAGGACATCGACGGCGACCACTACTACCTGACGGAGGAACAATACAATTACATCCTCGACAAGTACGAGGCTCCCGGTATTCCCACATACGCCATCTACAACACCAAGGGCGAGCAGTCCTACAAGAGCATCGGTTTCCCTGGCTTAGACACCATCAAGAATGAAATAGAGAAAGCGCAGAAATGATTATGAACAAGAACGCTCGACTTTGCCGCTTTGTTCTGCAAAGAACCATCATCACCGCATTGCTCGCCCTCGCATAAAAAACTGAAATGAAATATCTGACATCATATCGCCAAAACGAAACATCCCTCTCACCGATGTGGGGGAAAGTGATGGTGTTGGTATCGAATGTAAGCGTATTACTCCATCCAATTCTCAATCTTCAAACCTGGTATACGCTCAAAGTGGTCGGTATTGCCAGTCACAACAATGAGATTTTCATGCAGAGCTGTGGCTGCAATGAACATATCCATGTCGCCAATCTTCTTGCCTATACGTTCCAATTGATAACGAATATCACCATACTCTTTCAGACTATCAGTAATGGCATATTGTTCAAAAAGTCCTTTAATCTCCTCCACATCGTCAAAGTGCTTTTTACGCCCCGACTTAAAGGCACCAAAATACAACTCGGCCAACGTAATCTCGGAAATTTTGCACTCGTTAGCCCCCACACGACGAATATGTGCCACAACACTGGGCATCTTCTTTATCAGGGCGATGCAGATACAAGTATCCAGCAGATAAGTTCCGTGAGTCTCCATAGTTACCATGTTTCTACTTCGCGAACCATATCTGCCCCCTGCCGCATCTCCTGGGCTATCTCCATTGCATCTTTGTTGCCACCAAAGTCACCACTAAACTTGGCAAGTGCAGCGTCCAGTCTTTCATCGGCAGTCATACGCTTTTTTTTATTAGGAGCAAGACTCTTCACGTATTTAAGCACTTTCGCCAACAAGGTCTCATCGTCGGCAATTTCGCCCATAGCACGGTATAACTCTGCGTTTAATTCTATTGCTGTCATAATCGTAATCTTTTTGTTCTCGGCGGCAAAGATACGAAAATAATTTTAAATAATCATTCTAAACAGAAAATATTTTAATGAACAAGAAATCTATAATTATCATCGGAGCCATTTCTGGCATAGGCAAGGCCGAGCGTATGGTTTACGGACGGTTTACAGAAAAAGATCCCCTGCACGTTCAGAGCGGCAGGGGATTTTTTTACGAATTAGTATGCGTGATCGGTTTTGAGTTCTTCTTTGTCTAGCTTTTTGGCATCGATGGCGCGCCAGGCGTAGACGATGTAGGCGAGTACGAAGGGCACCAGCAGCGAGACGTAGAACATCGTGGTCAGCGTGAATTCACTCGAGCAGGAGTTCTGGAGCGTCAGTGATGACTGGAGATCGGCGGTCGACGGATAGTATGCCGTATTATTCCAGGCACTGCAGAGCAGCAGCGTGAGGACGGTGAGAACGGTGCCGATACCAGCAGGCCAGATGCCTCCGATATATGTCTTCGAGAGAATGGTCTTGCCGATGCCGAAGAGCACGAGCACCACACCGATGAGCAGCACGATGGTCAGATACCACATATCGATGAAGTTGTTGAGATATTTATAAGGTTCCATATAGATGCGTCCGAGGTCATCGACTGCGAAGCCATCCTTCAGCAGCACGTGGATGAGATAGGCCACAAAGAGCACCAAGAAAGGTACGGCAGCACCTATCAGTCGCACACTGCCACGTGAGCGGATATCTTCGTCGTTGACGTTGTTGATCACGTAGAGGATGCCCAGCACTCGGGCGAGGAAGACCACAGCGAAGCCCAATACGAGCACCCAGGGATTCAGTAGGGCATCGAGGCCATGTGAGGCATTAGCCCAACGTGAAATGATCGGTGTGAGGGCAGTCGGGTCGATGAGATTGTTCTTCTCAACGATGAAGTTCGAACCCTCGAAGAAGGTGGCGACGGCGCCGCCCAGGAGCAGCGGCCCCACGATGCCGTTGAGGGTGAGGAAGAACTGGAAGGTCTTCGGACCGAGGAAATTGCCGATCTTATTCTGGAACTCGTAGCTGACGGCCTGAAGCACGAACGTGAAGAGGATGATCATCCAGAGCCAGTAGGCCCCACCGAACGAAGTGGAGTAGAAAAGGGGGAACGAGGCGAAGAAAGCGCCTCCGAAGGTGACGAGCGTGGTGAAGGTGAACTCCCACTTACGGCCTGTGGAGTTGTAGACGAGACGACGCCCTTCTTCCGTCTGTCCCAGTGAACGGGCTACGGAGTTGGCTCCCTGAACGAAGAGCAGGAATACTAATAGTGCACCAAGCAGTGACACGATGAAACACCAGTAGTGCTGTAAGAATTCGTATGTCATGACTGATAGTTTTTAATCTGTTTGAGCAGGATGTTGATCTCGACGGCAAGCATCGTGGAGAAAAGAATCAGGAAGAGGAAGAACGTGATGATGACGCTCGATGACTGGAGGTCGCTGACAGCAGCCCATGTGGGCAGCATGTCCTGGATGGTCCAGGGCTGACGTCCGAACTCTGCGACGAGCCAGCCGCACTCAGAGGCGATATAAGCCAGCGGGATGAGTGCAATGGCTATCCAATAATGCCAGTCGGGCAGGTTCTCGATAGAACGCTTCTGCCACAGTGCCTTCGGGAATCCGTAGAGACCTGCCAGTACTACAGCGAAGAAAAGGATGAACAGACAGCCGAAGCCCACCATGATGCGGAAGGACCAGAAATTGACAGCCACAGGGGGTACCACGTCGTTCTTGTCCTTGATGTAGCCATAGCCGAAATAAGGCATGTTCTCCTTGAGAACAGACAGCTGGTAGGCTGTTGTTGTGCCGTCGTCGCTGGAGGCGAACTTCGCCTGGCGATAGGCGGCGAGAGCCTCGATGGCCTTCTTGCCGCGTTCGATCTTCTCGTCGACAGAGAGTTCCACCTTCCCGTCTGGCGTGGTGTAGCCATTCAGAAGATCGTTGATGCCTGGCACGAATCCCTGAGGATCGTTGGTGGCCATGATCGACAGGGCATAGGGCACCTCGATGCCCTCGATGATCTTCAGTCCCTGTTCGGTTCCACCATCGTAGAGCGCCTCCATCGCAGCGAGCTTCATGGGCTGGACCTCAGCGACATCCATACCCGACTTATGACCAGTGGCACCAGCCAACAAGGCGGCTACGAGACCTACACCAGCACCGATCTTCATGCTCTCGATGGCCAGTTTCGTGTTGCGCTTCTTCATGAGATACCAGCAGCAGACACCCACACAGAATACGGCTCCGATGATCCAGGAAGAGGTAACGGTGTGACAGAACTTGCTGACAGCGAAGGGTGAGAGGGCCACTTCGGCGAAGGATACCATCTCGTTGCGCATGGTGTCGGGATTGAACTCACAGCCCACGGGATACTGCATCCAGGCATTGGCCACGAGGATCCACCAGGCAGAGATCGTCGCACCCAGACCGGTGAGCCAGGTAGAGGCAAGATGGAAGCCCGGCGATACCTTCTTCCAGCCGAAGAACATGACGGCGACGAAGGTCGACTCCATGAAGAAGGCCACGATACCCTCGACAGCCAACGGGGCTCCGAAGATATCGCCTACGAACCAGGAGTAGTTGCTCCAGTTGGTTCCGAACTCGAACTCGAGGATGATACCAGTGGCAACACCCATAGCGAAATTCACACCGAAAAGCTTCTGCCAGAACTGGGCAGCCTCTTTCCAGAACGGATCTGATGTCCGATAGTACTTGGTCTCAGCGATGCCCATGATGACCGCCAGTCCCAGCGTCAGGGGCACAAAGAGCCAGTGATAGATTGCCGTGAGGGCGAATTGCGCTCTCGACCAGTCGATGGTGCCGGCATCAATGTCTAAGAATAGGTTGTTGAACATAAATATTTTGTTTAGAGGTTATTGTCTTGAGTTTAGAAATTATTGGGAACGGTCAACGAGTTCCGTCGCCACATAGTTTGCTTCGTCGCCCTGAGCATGCCGTTTCAGGAAATCAGGGAAGAAGAAAACTTTCAGTATCGCGAAGATGATGAACAGCTTGATGAGGATAATCGCCCACAGCGTACGGCCAAGGCGCATGTGACGGAACCCGTCGCTGTAGAGGTCATATACCTTATATATAAAACTGTCCTTTCGCATCTTCTTAGGTTTTTATTTTGCAAATATACGTTATTTATTTTTAACTTCCAAACAAATAAGGTATAAAACTGCAAAAATCTTTTGTTTTTTCATATTATTTGCCTAATTTTGCAACCGATTTTTAAGAATTGTTTAAGATGAATAAGAAAATATTAATCCCATTGATACTGGTCATCCTTGCCTTGCTGGCAGGTTCGGCCTGGCTGTTCATGAGTCTTCAGGAACAAAAGCAGGTCAATCAGGACATGCAGGAACTGGCAGAGCTCGACAAGCAGGAGATGGAGAACGAATATGAGCGATTCGCCCTGCAGTACAGTGAGATGAAGACCCAGATCAATAACGACTCGATCATCCAGCAGCTGACGGAAGAGCAGATGAAGACCCAGCAGTTGCTCGAGGAGCTTAAGCGTGTGAAGGCCTCGGATGCCCGTGAGATAGCCCGTCTGAAGAAGGAACTCGCCACGGTGCGTGCCGTGCTGCGCGACTACGTGATGCAGATCGACTCGCTGAACCGTCTGAATGAAAGCCTAAAGCAGGAGAATACCACCGTGAAGGCCGAACTCGAGCAGCGCAACCAGCAGGTGGCCGGTCTGAGCAGTGAGAAGGCCTCGCTCTCGCAGAAGGTGGCCATTGCTGCCCAGCTCGACGCGACGAACATCAGTCTGCAGTTGCTGAACAAGCGTGGCAAGGAGGCCAAAAAGCTGAAGGACTGTACCCAGATGAGGACCAGTTTCGTGATTACGAAGAATGTGACGGCCTCCAACGGTAACCGAACGGTGTATGTGCGCATCCAGAATCCTGGTGGCAACGTGCTTGGCGGTGGCGGTACTTTCCCGTATGAGAACCGTCAGCTTGAGGCCTCTGCGAAGAAGACGATTGAATATACGGGTGAAGAAACGCCCGTGACGGTCTATTGGAACGTGTCGCAGATGCTTGAGGCCGGTGACTACCGGGTGAGCGTCTTTGCCGACGGAAATATGATTGGTTCGAGAACGTTCTCTTTTAAATAGTTTAGAGTTTAAAGTTTATAGTTTATAGATGATATGAATAAAAAAGGATTAAGAATGGTAAAAGGTTGGGTAAAATGGTTTTTACCTTTTTACCTTTTTGCCTTTTTACCTTTCAACTCAGTTGCACAGCGGGTTCTTTCGCTCGACAGTTGCCGGCAGATGGCCTTGCGCAACAACAAGCAACTGGGCATCTCCAAACAGAAGCAGGAAATGGCAGCCAACCTCCGCAAGTCGGCACGCACCAAGTACCTGCCTCATGTGAGTGCCATCGGTACTTACGAGTATACGAGTGAGGCAATCTCACTGTTGAGCGAGACCCAGAAGGCTGAGTTCAGTGGCCTTGGCACGGCATTAGGAACCGGACTCACACAGAGTCTTGGTCCTATGATGAAACAGGATTCAAAACTGGCTGCCGTGATGGGAAAGCTGGGACCGACGATGGAGACTGCGTTGAATGGTCTGGGGCAGAAGATCGTAGATGCATTCGAGACTGATACCCGAAACATCTTTGCCGGATCCATCATGCTGAGTCAGCCCCTCTTTATGGGTGGTAGCATCATCGCTCTCAACAAGATGGCCAGCATTCAGGAGGAGATGGCCAGCCACTCGATGGATGCCCGTCGTCAGGCGACACTCTATCGCATCGACCAGGCTTACTGGCAGGTGGTATCTCTCTATCATAAGAAGAAACTGGCTGAAAGCTATCGCGACCTCGTGCAGAAGCTCAGTGGCGATGTCCATAAGATGATCGACGAGGGCGTGGCTACGAAGAGCGACGGTCTGAGTGTCGACGTGAAGGTGAACGAGGCCGAGATGACATTGGCGAAGGTCAACGACGGACTGGTGCTCTCGCGCATGCTGCTGAACCAGCTCTGCGGACTGCCACTTGACGAGTCGGTGACACTCGTCGACGAGCTGGCAGAGCAGATAGCTGTCGTAGAGCTCACTCCAGAACTCGATGTGGAGAGGGCCGTGGAGAACCGTCCCGAACTGAAGATGCTCCAGAACACCGTCGACCTCTCAAAGCAGGCGACGAACGTGATCCGTGCAGGTAACCTGCCTCAGGTGCTCCTGACGGGAGGCTACGCAGTGAGCAATCCCAGTCTCTTCAATGGCTTTGAGAATAAGTTCCGTGGCTTCTGGCACGTAGGAGTCATGATGCGTGTGCCCATCTGGAACTGGGGCGACGTGATGTATAAGATTCGTGCCTCGAAGGGTGCTACAAACATTGCCCGTCTTGAACTTGAGGAGGCCCGTGAACTGATAGAGCTGCAGGTGAACCAGAACACCTTCAAGGTTGACGAGGCCAACAAGAAGCTCACGATGGCTCAGACCAATATCCAGCGCGCGGATGAGAACCTGCGCATGGCGAACCTTGGGTTCCGAGAGGGTGTGATCACACCTGCCACGGTGATGGAGGCGCAGACTGCCTGGCTGCAGGCACAGTCGCAGAAGATCGATGCAGAGATCGATGTCCGGCTCTCGCAGGTTGATCTCCAGAAGGCAATGGGAACGTTGGAGTAGTTTATAGTTTACGGTTTACAGTTTAAAGTTTATAGTTTATAGATAATATGTCAGCAAAAAGTCAACATCATAACATTCTGCTTGCCATCGCAGGTTTCGTGGCAGTAGTGATTATTGTAGCAGTGATTGGATTCTTTGCCTTCGATCGTGATCCGGATGTGATTCAGGGACAGGTGGAAGTGTCGGAGTACCGTGTGTCAAGCAAGGTGCCAGGACGTATTCTGGAACTGCGCGTCAAGGAGGGCGACTATGTGAAGGTGGGCGACACGCTGGCCATCCTCGATGCCCCTGAGGTACGTGCGAAGATGGAACAGGCCCAGAGTGCCCAGAGTGCAGCAGCTGCCATGGAGTTGAAGGCACAGAACGGTGCCCGTAAGGAGCAGATCCAGGGTGCCTACAGTGTACTGCAGCAGGCTAAGGCCGGCTTCGAGATTGCCGAGAAGTCGTATGCCCGCATCCAGCGTCTCTACGACGAGGGTGTGATGAGTGCCCAGAAGCGCGATGAGGTCTATGCCAACTACAAGGCGATGGAGGCTCAGATGAAAGCCGCCCAGAGCCAGTACGATATGGCTGTCAATGGTGCCCGTATGGAAGACAAGATGGCCGCTACTGCTCAGGTGGGACGTGCCAAGGGTGCCGTTCAGGAAGTGAACTCCTATATCCATGAGACCGTACAAACGGCCCAGATGGAGGGTGAGGTCAGCGATGTCTATCCGAAGGTAGGTGAGCTCGTCGGCACTGGTTCGCCCATCATGTCGATTGCCGTGATGCAGGACATGTGGGGTACGTTCAACGTGCGCGAGGACCAGCTCAACGGCATGCAGATGGGCTCTGAGATCACGGCTTTCGTGCCAGCCTTCAACAAGGATATCAAACTGAAGGTGTACTATCTGAAGGACCAGGGTTCGTATGCTGTATGGAAGGCTACGAAGGCTAACGGTCAGTACGACCTGAAGACCTTTGAGGTGAAGGCTCGTCCTGTGGAGAAGCTCGACGGTCTGCGTCCGGGCATGTCGTTGATAATTAAGAATTAAGAGTTGAAATACATCTTTGATATATGGCAGGTTGCGAAGCGTGAATGTAAGATTCTCCTTGTGAATCGCATTTACCTGATCTGTATGGTCGTCTTCCCGCTGTTGGCGATGATTTTCTTCACGTCACTGATGGACGAGGGACTGCCAGAGGATATGCCTGTGGGTGTGGTCGATCTCGACAATACGTCCACGTCACGTGGACTGATCCGTCGCCTCGACGCTTTCCAGAGTTCCAAAGTCGTTGCTCACTATCCCTCGGTGGCTGAGGCAAGGCGCGCTATTCAGGAAAACCAGATCTACGCTTTCCTCTATATCCCGAAGGGCACTGCCGACGCATTGCTCTCTGCTCGTCGCCCCAAGATATCCTATTATTATAATATGGGCTCGGTGATGTCGGGTTCGCTGCTGATGAAGGATCTGAAGACCATCTCCAACCTCGGATCGGCGGCAGTGGGACAGGCGAAGATGCGTGCCCAGGGCTACACGCAGGGGCAGATCATGGCGTTCCTGCAGCCTATCCGTATCGATCTGCACCAGATTGCAAACCCTTGGACGAACTATAACGCCTATCTCTCAACAGTGCTGGTTACAGGTATCATGATGTTGTTCATGTTCCTGATTTCGGCCTATTCCATAGGAATGGAACTGAAGTTCGGACGTGGAAAAGAGTGGCTCAAGGAAGCCGACGGCAATATGGTGGTAGCTATCTTGGGAAAATATCTCCCGCAGGCTGTGATCTGGCTGACGCTGATCTTTGTCTACGAGTTCTATCTCTTCGGCTATCTTAAGTTCCCCTATCTGGGCGATGTGTGGGATATCATCCTACTGGGACTCCTCGAGGTGTTTGCCTCCATCGGATTCGGAATTTTTGCCTTTGGACTGATGCCCTCTCTGCGCATGTCGATGAGTATCTGCTCCCTGTGGGCTGTGCTCAGTTTCTCGCTGGCTGGCTCCGCCTTCCCTGTGATGGGAATGGACGGCCCTATCCAGTCGCTCTCATGGCTCTTCCCCCTGCGCCATTATTATATGGTGTACCAGATTACCGTGTTCAATGGTTTCCCGGTCATTAATGCCTGGCTCCACATCGCGGCCATGCTGGCTTTCATGCTGCTGCCGTGGCTGGTGCTGTCGAAGATAAAAAATGCAATGCTCACCTATGTCTATATTCCATAAACTATACGAGGCGCTGCAGGATGCAGCTTTCATCTGGCGTCAGGAACTGAAGCAGGTGTTGAAGGATGAGGGTGTACTGATCTTCTGTGTCATCGTGCCCATCGTCTATCCGTTGCTCTACTCGTGGATCTATAACAACGAGGTGATCCATGAGGTTCCTGTTGTCGTCGTTGATCAGTCGCACAGTCAGCTGAGTCGTCAGTTTATCCGTATGTGCGACGCCTCACCCGATGTGAAGATTGTTTCCTATGCCGGCAATCTCGAAGAGGCGAAGTCGGTCGTCAGCCGTCAGGAAGCGAAGGGCATCTATCTCATACCTTCTGATTTCGCCACCCATATCAACCGCATGGAACAGGGCGTGATCAGTGTTTACTGCGATATGTCGCTGATGCTCACCTATAAAGCCATCTACCAGACCTCTGTCGTCGTGACCCAGGCAATGGGAGCTGAGATTCAGAAGAAAGTGTCGGGCAACTATACCGACCGTGAGGATATGATCACGACGCGGCCTCTTAACTTCGAAGATGTGCCCATCTTCAATCCTGCCGGGGGCTATGGCAACTTCATCATCCCCGCTGTACTCATGCTGATTCTCCAGCAGACGCTGGTCCTGGGTATCGGTCTGGCTGCAGGAACGGCTCGTGAGCGCAACCGCTTCGAGGATCTGGTGCCTATCCATAAGTGTTATGGGGGTGTCTACCGCATCGTGGGCGGCAAGGCCATGTGCTACCTGATGATCTATATCTTCATGGCTGCATGGCTTACCATCATCGTCCCGAGAATATTCTCCTTCCTGACGCTGATCCATTGGCAGGATCTGCTGACGCTGATGGTTCCCTATCTGTTGGCTTGTGTGTTCTTCGGCATGACGGTATCGTGTCTGGTCCGTTATCGTGAGAATGTTATGTTGATCATGGTGTTCGTCTCCGTTCCCCTGCTGTTCCTCAGTGGTGTGTCATGGCCCCAGTCGAGCATCCCGGGTGCGTGGCAGGGCATCTCGTGGCTCTTCCCCAGTACTTTTGGCATCCGTGCCTTTGTGCGGATGAATACCTTAGGTGGAACGATCAGCGACGTACTGCCCGAGATACGTTGCCTGTGGATTCAGGTGGCAGCCTACTTCGGAGCTGCCTGTCTGGTGTATGGTCACCAGTTACGACTCTCGCGCAGACATGCTCAGGAACGCCTTATTTATCTGCGTCGCAAGCGTGAGATCCGTCAACAACTAAAGCAGCGACATAGTCATACAGATCTCCAAAAGTCTTGATCTGCGGGATTTCCTCCTTGGCAATCTTGATGCCATAGTTGACGTGTACCAGACTCATCAGGTCGATGAGACTGATGCTGTCGAGTTCCAGTGTCTCGAAGATATTGGCATCCTCAGTGATAGCCTCCTCTTCGATCTCAAACTCCTTGGCTATCTTAGGGGTTATGTCTTTGATAAATTCCTCTCTTGATTTCATTATTGTCTATAAACTCTAAACTCTCAACTCTCAACAAAATCTCCCTGCGTATGCCCTCTATGTCCTTGATGCAGTCCGGCTTCAGGAGATAGCAAAGTGCTCGTTTCGTCTGTCTGAGCCGTTGGTAATACCACCAGGCATATTTACCCGATGGTATCCACAGCAGGATCCACACCAGTGCCTGCCACCACAGTCCCCAGCCGATACCCATCGCCAGTAGGGTGAGGAGGGCGAAGAGCGGGTAGAGCAGGAGTACAGACATGACATAACGATAGGAGTTCGTAAACATCCTATCCTCGTGGATCAGTCTTGGTGGCAAACTGTAGCAGATGGCATGTGGCCAAAGGCTCACCACCCAACAAGGCAACAATACCAGGAGCAGGATCATCCAGAGGCCGGTCTTCAGCCATCCTGGTCTTTGAGCGACGGTGCTATCGTCGATACCTGCTTTCTGCTCCAGTTTCCTGAGCTTGGCCGTCAACTGGAGGATTGTCGCTTTTTCGGGGTTCTCGTTCAGTTGGCTGATGAACTGTCTGTCTGCCTCCAGATGCTCTGGGAGTGGCAGTTGCTTCAAGGTTGCGGGGTTCAGGGCCGAACGTCTCAGGTAATCCTTCTCCTCATAGTCGTCGCAACCCTCGTCGAGCATCATGTGCTGGATGCAGTCTCTCATTTCCTGGGTCAGGTTACGCATGACACTGTTGGGATGCTCCTGATACTCCTTGTAATAAGGCTTCAGGGATATGGGGTCGCTGATGCTCCAGAGGAAATCGGTACGGACGTCGAAATAGTCGCTGTAATGGTGGGCGGTCGGTACGATCTTCACGTCCTCCTGCCAGCCGTTGCTCTTGGCAGCGTGGAAGGCCATGCGCACGGTACCTGTCGTAAACCGGTCCAGATAGTGACCTTGTGTATGTCCTGCCTCAGGGAACACGATGACGGGAAACCCCGCATTGATACGTTCGGCCACGATATCGAACGATTCGAAGTTGTTCTCCAGACCTTCAGCACCCTCCCATCCGAAGCGGAAGGCAGGCAGCAGACCGATCCAGTAGAGAAACCGTGTGAACACAGGGTTCACGGTGAACACGTTCGCCCTTGCCAGTGCGCAGACATGCTGTCGTTGTGGCAGTGAGAACACGATGTTCAGCGGATCGTTGGCCGTGTTCTGATGGTTGCAGACAATGAAGTACCGTTCTCCTTTCTTGGGCAGCTTCTCCATGCCCGTCGTGTAGCGCCGGCGCACTAGCAACTGCTCATGCATGAACTTCAGATAGTTCTTCATGAGTCGGTATCTCCAAGAATTGTAGTCCGAAACCTCCACTTTTTACCTTTTATAATGCTTCCTGTTCAGCTTGCCATTGAACGTTCGTGCCACCTTCTCTACCTGTTCGTAGAGCATGGGCACCTTATAGGGCTCCAGCCGCTCCTTCAGGTGTAGGGCCAGTTGACGTTTGTTCAGCGTTTCTCCGTCGTTCATCACCACGAGCAACTTTAAGGCACGTCCGGTGATGGGATGTTCGGTGGCGATGCAGATGCAGTCCTTTAGCATGGGGTAGGCCATGGCCGCATCCTCCACTTCCGTTGGAGCCACTTTGAAGCCGCCCACGTTGATCACGTCGTCCTCGCGCCCCTTCAGGTGTAGCTGACCTTCCTCATCGACGATACCGATGTCCGAGGTGTACACCGTGTGGTCCCTCAGGATGGTAGCCGTGCGCTCAGGATCGCCCACGTAACCACTCATCAGCGTATCCCCCTGACAGGCAATCAGTCCCCCCTCGGTGATGAGGAGTCTCGAGTGCTTCATCGGTCTGCCCAGACAACCAGCCACACACTTGCCGTTGTTGTAGTTATACGTGGCGATGATGCCCGTCTCCGTCGAGGCGTAGGTGTTATAGAGCCTTGTCTTCGGCAGCAGCTCGCACAGCTTCTCCATGTCGGCCTGTGCAATGGCAGCTGCACCTGTCTCAATAAAATCCATCTTGTCGGCCATCTTCGCCAGTTGCTCGCTGCTGAACTGTATCAGCATCCTGATGCTGGCAGGCACGAGGAAGGTCGCCATCTTCTCAGCCGGATAGTCGAAGGCCGCGAAGAACCTGTTCAGATCCTTCATGCCGTCGACGATGATGAGTGTGGCCCCTAGCATGATGACGGGGTAGATCTTCGACAGACTGCCGATATGGTTTAACGGGCCGTTAACCACGAAAGCCAGCTCGTGGGTGAAACCCTGACCGTCGATGAGGTTCTCCGCATCAGCTATGATGGTGCGATGACTGATCATCACTCCCTTCGACTGTCCCGTCGTGCCTGTGGTATAGAGGATATCCGCCGTACCCTCAGGCGTGGAGTGAGCCCCCAGTCGCCTGGCAATCTTCTGGAAGGTCATCTCAGGCATGTCGCGCTCCAGTGGTGCTGCCACGCAGCCAGCCCGGTGCAGTGCAAAGTACTCCACGAGATAGTCGATGGTCGGGTAGGCCCTCAGACAGACAATCTGTCCCACAGGATACTGGTCCTTCAGCACCTCGGTCCTTGCGAGCACCTGTTCGTAGAGTGCCTCGTAGGTACACACCTTCTCCCCACAGACAACAGCCGTCTTCTGTGGATATAGTCTGGCGTTTCTCTCCAGATAGTCCTCGAGGATCATCATTACTTCTGGTTAAGTTTCTGTTCCACCATGTTCACGATACTATCCAGCGTCTTCAGGTTCTTGGGTGTGGCGTCCTGCGCCTCCAGTTTGATACCAAATTCGTCGGACAGCATCATCAGGATGGTCGTCACCCCCAGGGAGTCGAGTTCGCTGAACAGAAAGTCCGAGTCGAAATCCACCAATGGCAGCGCATCCTCCAGCATGGTCCTTATTTTTTCCTTCATTGTACGTACCTTATATATAATAAACGGCTGCAAAGGTACGAACTTTCTTCCATTTTTTGCACTTTTCTTATTACAAATTTTTTAGTCTCGCATAAAATTAGTAATTTTGCGCCCGATTCTCGATGACAACCACCCATGTGGTGTGCATTTGAGCTAATATGAGCACATTGTCTAATGTGGAAACTCCAGGAGGAGAGTTAGATCCTTCCAGTGTCAAGTTTACCCTTGACATCGTCCCCGAGGCGAAGAACGTTCAAACCGGGGTGTCGGTAAGATACGTTCATGACGAAAACAAGAAATGGTATGTCTTCCGAGCCTCCTATGGGCGAGTCGACAAGGCTTCCGACTTCCTGATCAACGATGGTACGTTCGTGTATATCGCTAAGCGGTATACAAATCGGATAGTTAACGGGAAAAGAAGGAGGATGTTGAAGGCATTGATACCAAATATCTTATTCGCCTATACGACACCAGAGAAAGCTGAGGGCTATATCAAGCGTACACCCGCTCTCAATTACCTCTCTTATTATTATAATCATTTCGAACAGGATGACCAGCAAAAGAACCCTCCGTTAACTATCGCCTGTTCAGAGATGGAAAACTTTATCCGTGCAACCATCACCAGGAATGAGCATCTGTTTTTTGTAAAGCCCTCCCAGTGTCATTACAAAAGCGGTGAGGAGGTTCAGGTCGTTGACGGTCCGTTTACAGGAGTGAAGGGTAAGGTAGCCAGGGTATCAGGACAGCAAAGAGTCATTATCACTCTCTCGCAATTTGGGTTGATATCAACCGCCTATATACCTTCAGCATTTATAGAAAAAATATGAGATTATAGTTTACGGTTTACAGTTTATAGTTTATGAAATATGCTCTTGTTACAGGAGGATCCCGTGGATTAGGAAAGGCTGTTTGTCTTGAAATAGCCGGCATGGGAATCCCCGTTATCATCAATTTCCAGTCTAATGAGACTGCAGCGGAAGAAGTCAAAGCCGCTATTGAAGCAAATGGTGGACATGCTGAACTCATGAAATTTGATGTCAGCAACCAAAGTGAAGTTGAAAATGCCCTTGAAGCATGGGAGGAGAGTCATCTTGATGACTATATCGCCTACCTTGTCAATAATGCCGGCATCCGTCGTGACAATGTCATGTTCATGATGCCCGATGCTGATTGGCATTCTGTCATAAACACTTCATTGGATGGCTTTTTCTACGTTACACGGAAATTGTTACCCAACATGATGAAGCGTAAGCATGGCGGACATATCGTCAACATGGCCTCACTGTCAGGATTAAAAGGCATGCAGGGACAGGTGAACTATAGCGCTGCCAAGGCTGCACTTATAGGCGCCACCAAAGCACTCGCACTGGAGGTGGCAGCCAGGAATGTCACGGTTAATGCCGTTGCGCCTGGTTTCATCGATACGGACATGACAAAGGAACTTCCTCAGGATGAGTTGAAGCAGATGATCCCGATGAAACGTTTTGGTAAGCCTGAGGAGGTTGCTGCATTAGTGAAGTTCCTCCTCTCAGATGCAGCATCGTATATCACAGGAGAGGTTATCTCCATCAATGGAGGACTTTATACTTAGTGGTTAGTGGTTAGTAGTTAGTGGTTAGAGGTTAGAGTATTATGGGAAGAGTTGTTATTACGGGTATAGGCATTTGGTCATGCCTCGGAACAAGTGTTGAAGAAGTTAAGAATTCACTCTATCATGGAATCTCTGGAATAGGTTTAGACCAAGACAGGTTGGATTATGGCTTCCGTTCTGGTTTGACGGGTATGGTCAAACGTCCGCAGTTGAAGGGCGTCTTGGATCGTCGTACGCGCATGGGACTGTCTGAAGAGGCAGAATATGCTTTCATGGCCAGTAAAGACGCATTCCAGATGGCGGGTGTTGATGATGCTTATCTGTTAGCGAATGAAGTTGGTGTGATTTTTGGAAATGACTCCTCTGCCAGTGCTGTTGTCGAGACTGCCAACATCATGAGCGAGAAGCATGATTCCGCGATGATCGGTTCTGGTTTGATCTTCCAGGGCATGAATTCCACGGTTAACATGAATATGAATACCATATTCCATCTTCGTGGCGTGAATTTCACTGTCAGTTCAGCCTGTGCAAGTGGTTCTCACTCCATAGGTCTTGGCTATTTGCTGATCAAACAAGGTTTACAAGATATGATCCTTTGTGGTGGTGCTCAGGAGGTCAATAAGTTTTCCATGTCATCTTTTGATGCCCTGAATGCATTCTCTATCCGTATGGACGAACCCACAAAAGCATCGCGCCCCTTCGATTGCGACCGTGACGGTTTAGTGCCCAGTGGTGGAGCTGCCGCCTTGATTCTCGAGGATTATGATCATGCCATGAAGAGGGGAGCAACCATCTTTGCCGAAGTATGTGGCTATGGCTTCTCCAGCAACGGAGGTGGCATCTCCGAGCCAAGTGACGAAGGAAGCTTTATAGCCATGTCAAGGGCCATCAAGGATGCCGGTATTGATATCAAGGACATTGATTATGTCAATGCTCATGCCACTTCAACCCATCAGGGTGATATGTATGAAGCCAAGGCACTCGACAGGTTGCTCAGAGGCCAACGCGCCTTGATCTCCAGCACCAAGTCCATGACTGGACATGAATGTTGGATGGCAGGTGCCTCAGAGGCTGTCTATAGTATGATTATGATGCAGAATAATTTTGTGGCCCCGAATATCAACTTTGAGAACCCCGATGAATATTCAGAGCCTTTAAATATAACTGCTAAGACTGTTGAGACCGAGGTAAATGTCGTATTAAGCAACTCATTCGGCTTTGGCGGCACAAATTCGGCATTGGTGCTTAAGAAATGGGCTATCTAGGGAGAACATACGGAAGTGCAGGCATGCATAGGTTGCTGATATACTTGCTGAAGCATATCAGCTTCAAGTTCTTCTATGTTTTTATGTATATCTTTGTGATCCCTGTGACGCTGGTTCTGAGTCCAGGGGCACGTCTGACCTATCATTATTTCCGCGAGAAAAGAGGATATGGCAGATTCAAATCCATCAAGGATACCTATTTGAACCATTGTCTATTTGGTCAGACTGTCATAGATAAGTTTGCCATGTATGCAGGACATAAATTCGTCATCCATTATCACGGTCTGGAGCTCTATCAGGAGAAAATGGCAAGTCCGGAATCTTTCTTTCAGCTGAATGCCCATATAGGATGTAGTGAGATCCTGGGATATTCTCTTCCATTATCCAAGCCCTGTAATGTGCTTGTCTATGGTGGCGAGAAACAGAATCTGATGGATTATCGTAAATCCTCATTTGGAGCCATGAATATTCAGATGATTTCCGTGGGCTCCGGAACGACTGATAGCGAGAAAATCGTTGAAGCTTTGGACCATGGAGAGATTGTCAGTGCCTTTGCTGACAGACTCTTTAATATTAATAAGGTGGTGATTTCCACGATCCATGGGAAAAAAGTCAATCTGGCACGAGGCCCCTTCTCCTTGGCTGTGACGAAAGGGACTTTTGTGTTTATGGTCAGTGCGATGAAAGAAAGCGATGATGTCTATAGCGCTTATTTCACACCCTTATATTATGATAAGTCTTTGCCAAAAAGCCAGCAAAGGCAACAACTGGCAGATGCTTATACCAAAGAGATAGAAAGACTTCTGGATCTTTATCCACTGCAGTGGTTTAATTATGCCAATCTTTGGATAGACGACACTGAAGAATGATAAGTTTAACACAAAAGACGAAACAGTTATGAAGAGAATGTTAATGATGGCCATGATGGCCGTGTTTGCAGTAACGGCTGCGTTCGCAGACGACGATGAGTTTAAGGTAGTAGAAGGCAGCTTCGTTGATGTGGTTCGCCAACCTGGTAAGACTGCTACTGTGGAGTTTGACTATCTGGATGCCACCATCCAGGACAAGGAGAAGAGTGGCAGAACCCTGAAGAAATGGCTGCAGGAAGAAGATCCGAAGGAATTCGATAAGTGGGATTCCCACATGGCAGATGCCAAGGAATTCTTTACAAAGCGTTGGAACGAGGAGAAGAAAAAGAACCTGAAGGTGGTTGATGGTGACCAGGCTGACTACCGCATCATTATCAAGGCATCAAAGTTCAGCACGGGTAATTCCGGAGCAGCCTACTGGAGTATGAGCAAGCGTGATGGTGGTATCATCATCAGCGGCGACCTCACCATCCTGGATGCCAGCGGCAAGACCGTCTGCAAGGTTTATCTCATCGATTACAGAGGTGCATCATCAAGAACCATGGACTTCAAGGTGCCTAACTTTACCCGTCGTATGAAGATGTTCCACAAGAGTCTGGCCAAGGACCTTCTGGAGGACATCAAGAAGTAAGAACGATCATGAATTTATCACCCGCACTCAAGAAAAAATATACAGATGAACAGCTTTCAGCCCGCGATGCTCAGAGGCTGGCAGAGTTCATTGCCTGGGGACCAGTGGTCTTTCAGGCGTCAAGACTGATGGTGAAATGGGGCATCCTCGACATGCTGCGCGATGCCGACGATGGACTGACGCGCCAGGAGATCTGCGAAAAGACAGGCCTCTCCGACTATGCGGTCAAGTGTCTGTTGGAGGCTTCGCTCTGCATCGGCACCATCTTGGCTGATACGGAGACCGACCGTTACACCCTGTCAAAGACAGGCTGGTTCTTGTTGAACGATCCAGCCACGCGAGTTAACATCGACTTCAACCACGATGTGAACTATGAAGGATGGTTCCATCTGGAGGAGGCGTTGAAAAATGGCAAGCCTGAGGGACTGAAGCACTTCGGCCCCTGGCCTACGGTGTACGAAGGACTGTCAAGTCTGCCCCCACAGGTACAGAAGAGCTGGTTTGGTTTCGACCATTTCTACAGCGACTCATCCTTCCCCGAGGCCCTGAAAATCATCTTCGACGAGCACCATGTCAAGTCACTCTACGACGTTGGCGGCAATACAGGTAAATGGGCCCTGCAATGCGTGGGCTATAATGACGAGGTAGAGGTCACCATCCTCGACCTGCCCCAGCAGATTGGTATGATGCAAGAGAACGTCAAGGCTAAGCCAGGCGCAGAGCGCATCAGTGGCTATGGCATTAACCTGCTCGATCCTCAGGCATTCTTCCCCAAACGTGAAGGGGGATTGGACGCCATCTGGATGAGTCAGTTCCTCGACTGTTTCTCGATGGAGGAGATCGTGGGTATCCTGAAGCGTGCCAAAGAGGCGATGACCAAGGATACACGTATCTACATCATGGAAACGTTGTGGGATCGTCAGCGCTTCGAACCAGCGGCTTTCTGCCTGACGATGACAAGCCTGTATTTCACGGCCATAGCCAATGGCAATTCGAAGATGTACAACACTGAGGATATGGAGGCTTGTATCCGTGAGGCTGGTCTGGAGATCGAGCAGATCCATGACCACCTGGGACAAGGACACTCTATTCTAGTAGTGAAAAGTGAGAAGTGATGGTGGAGAATAAGAATCTGACAGATAAGCAGTGGGAAGGGACGACCTTTGGCACCAGCTTTATGCATCGTGGACTCATCAGGATGCTACAGGCTGTTGACATTCGTTTCTTTTACGCCATAGCTTATATCTTTGTGGTTCCACCTTGCTTTCTCAGACCAGGTTTTAAGCATGCATATCGTTTCTTGCATGAGCGATTAGGATATTCGAAATGGCGTTCCTTCTTAATGACCATCAAAAACCACTGTCTGTTCGCCCAGGCAGTCTTGGATAAGTTTGCCATGTATGGAGGCAAGCGATTTGATGTCGAGCTTGAAGGGTATGATAATTATCTGAAATTAGCCGATATGCCAGAAGGATTTGTCCAGTTGAGTTCTCATATCGGGAATTATGAAATAGCAGGTTATACCCTTGTAGCCGATAAAAAGCCTTTTAATGCGTTGGTCTATGATGGGGAAAAGAAGGAGGTCATGAATAACAGGCAGAAACTCTTTATGGGTGCCAATATCCACATGATAGCCATGAAATCAGATATGAGTCACTTGTTTGAGATCAACAGAGCCTTGGCTGATGGTGAGACCGTCAGCATCCCTGCCGACCGTATCTGGGGCTCTCACAAATATGTTTCCCAGACATTCCTGGGGAAGGAAGCCCATCTGCCGCTCGGACCATTTCAGGTGGTAGCGATACGTGGCGTAGAGGCACTTGCAGTTCATGTTGTCAAGAAATCAACCAAAAGTTACAAAATATTCGTGACGCCGTTGCATTATGATAAGAATGCATCTCGTGCAGAGCAAATTAAGGAGCTGTCCGGAAATTATATCAAAGAGTTGGAGCGGATTATCCGACTTTATCCCACTCAATGGTACAATTACTTTGATTTCTGGGCACAGTAAGAGAGGATCATTATTAATCAATTAAAACAGTTATATTATGTCAAGAGAAGAAATTGAAGAGAAAGTAAAGGCATTCCTGATTGATGACCTTGAAATAGATGAGGAAAACATTTTTCCGGAGGCTAAATTGAAAGAAGATATGGGTATTGACAGCCTCGACTATGTAGATATTGTAGTTATTGTGGAAAAGAACTTCGGTTTCAAGATCAAACCTCAGGAGATGTCAACCGTTAAGACACTTTCCCAATTCTATGACTACATAGAGTCAAAGGTGGCTTAATCGCTTTTATGGAATTAAAGGATATTCCTATAACCAACCTGATACCGCAGCGTCCACCGTTTGTGATGGTGGACAGGGTGCTCAGCTGTGACATGACAGACGCTGTTACGGAGTTTGTCGTACGCGAGGATAATATCTTCCTCGATGATATGACGCTGGCACCGACAGGTATTATAGAAAACATCGCTCAATCATGTGCTGCCAGAATGGGGTGTATCAATATGCAGGAGAAAGAATCGGTGAAACTGGGTTTTATCGGTGATATTCGTAACTGCCAGATTCTGCGACGCCCCAAGTGCCACGAGAAGTTGACCACTTATGTGAATATCATAGAGGACATCTTCAATCTGACCCTGGCCAGCGTCACGGTGAAGATTGATGATGAAGTCATATCAACGGCTCGTATCAAGATCGCATTGACTGATATGGCAGCAACAAATCAGGCACAGCCGGAAAACTGAAAAGATGAAGACGCTTTCAGCCACAATCAAGATCAAGATACGCTTCAGTGAAATCGATGCCATGCGAGTCGTTTGGCATGGAGCGTATGCTAAGTATTTCGAAGATGCGCGAGAGTATTTTGGCAGTGTTTACGAGTTGGGATATGATGTCTTTGAGGAAAACAAGGTGTTTGCACCCATTGTCGACTTATCCATTCAGTATAAAAGACCATTGAGATACGGCATGCAGCCCGAGATAACCATCCATTACCGTTATACGGAGGCTGCCAAGATCATCTTTGATTATGAGATTCGTGATGCGGAGAGTCAGGAAATCATGGCTACCGCCACGTCCGTCCAGGTCTTCATGGATTTCAATTATGAGCTGATGTGGATTAATCCTCCTTTTTACGAAGACTGGAAGAACAAATGGCTGAAAGAGTAGCTGCTCTCATTGCAGATAATATCATCTCTCCACTTGGCTTTCATACGTCAGCTAATTATGACGCTGTGAAGAATGGCCGTTCCTGCCTCTCTCGCTATGGCGAAGAGTGGGGGGGAGGTGATCCTTTTATGGCAGCGCTGATTCGTCATGACGAAGTGCTTGCTGCGTGCGAAGCAGCAGGCATATCGGGCCATGAAACTTTCTTCGAGAAGATGGCCATTCTTTCTATTCGTCAGGCATTGAGTCAGTGTGAGGTGGATGTGACATCCGAGAAGACCTTGATCATCCTGTCATCGACAAAGGGAAATGTCGACTTGTTAAGTCATCGCCCTGATGATATAGCCGAAGATCAAGTGATGCTGGGAGAGGCTGCAAAGGCTATTGCTGCGAATCTGGGCAATCCCAATCAGCCCGTTGTGATATCCAATGCCTGCATCTCAGGTGCCAGTGGTCAGATCGTGGCTGCCCGTTTCCTGGAAGCTGGCTATTACGACCACGTGATCGTCTGTGGTGTTGATGTCCTGACGCCGTTTATTGTTTCTGGATTCCAATCGTTGAAGGCGCTTACTGATCAACCATGCCGTCCGTTTGATGATGACAGGACAGGCATCAACCTTGGAGATGCTGCAGCTACGGTCATCTACAAAGGTGTGGAGAAGCAGGCTCTGAAGCATGGTGATTGGTATTTGGAGGCAGGTGCCATCCGGAATGACGCGTTCCATATCTCCAGTCCCTCCAATAAGGGTGAAGGCTGTTATAGGGCGCTCCGACGTGTCCTTCAGAACCAGAATCTTGATGACATCGCTTTCCTGAATGCACATGGCACAGCCACCTTGTTTAATGACGAGATGGAGTCTGTTGCTATCGACAGAGCAGGATTGAACACCTTGCCAGTCAACAGTCTGAAAGGTTATTTCGGTCATACGATGGGTGCTGCGGGGGTATTGGAAACCATCATATCCATCTGTGCGCTTAATGATGGGATGATCCTGCCTACCAGAGGTTTTGAGAACCTTGGCGTCAGCAGAAAGATCATGGTTACCTCAGAGATGATAGAGACCGACAAACGTTCATTTATTAAATTGATGTCAGGTTTTGGTGGATGTAACGCTGCCATGCTGTTCAAGAGAGTTTGACATGATGCCCGATTTAAAACATCATTCCATCGCTGAGATCGAGATCACTCCAGAACGTATCAGTTTAAATGGAGCAGAGTTGTCAGTAGCAGGGACAGGTCTGTCTATGCTCAACGAGGCCTATCGCAGTTTCATCAACGACTATCCGAAGTTCTTCAAGATGGATGGCTTGTGTAAACTGGGTTTTATCGCCTCAGAGTTGATGATTGCCTCGCTTGGAGAAGACAGATCCCAGCCTCGCGAAGACCGTGCCGTCATCCTGTTTAACCGTAGTGGTTCTTTGGATGCCGACCGTCATTATCAGTCAACGATCAACGACGCAGACAATTATTTCCCCAGTCCGTCTGTATTTGTCTACACGCTTCCTAATATCATCACGGGAGAAATCTCCATTCGGAACAAGTATCTTGGAGAGACCTCCTTCTATGTGTTGGATCATGAAGATGAAGAGACGATTCAGAAGATCATCGATGTCAGTTTCATGGATGACGATACGCAGAGCATGTTGACAGGCTGGGTAGACTACTATGACAGTAGTCATTTTGAAGCAAGAATGAAAATAATAACAAAATAGAATAGATTATGGAAGATTTAGTATTAGAGTTGAAAGAGAGTATTATTGAAGCATTGAATCTTGAAGATGTCAAGCCCGAGAATATCGATGCCGATGCCCCTTTGTTTGGCAGTGGTCTTGGACTGGACTCCATTGATGCTCTCGAACTCATCGTTTTGATGGAGAAGAAGTATGGCATTAAGCTGAAAGATCCCCAGAAAGGCAAGGAAGTGTTTCAGTCTGTAAATGTGATGGCTGATTTCATCACCAAGAACAGAACCAAATAAACCACTTCCGCTTTGAATCCGATATACATAACAGGTGCAGGTGTCGTGTCTGCCATTGGTGTGGGTAAAGATGAGACGCTGACCTCACTGCGGGAAGGACTGAGCGGTATTTCCAAGATGAAATACTTACAGTCTGTCCACGAGGAATTGCCCGTGGGCGAGGTAAAACTCAGCAATGAGGAGATGATGCAGCTATTAGGCGTTGCATACGAACCTCAGATTCCCAGGACAGTCCTGATCGGAAGGCTGGCTTTGCGCGAAGCATTAAAAGAAGCCTCTTTAGAGGGCGATATGCTGAAAGAGGTCGCTTTCATCTCTGCTACGACGGTGGGTGGTATGGATCGCAGAGAATTGTTCCATGCCAAGGAACCCAATTGCGATGCCGCTTTTGCTGCAATAGCTAACCATAATTGTGCCGACAGTTCGGAAATGACAGCTGAGCCATTTGGCGATTTCGCTACCATTTCAACCTTGTCTACGGCCTGTTCTTCGGCTACTAACGCCATGATTACAGGCGCCAACATGTTGCAGTGCGGGTTAGCGGATATCGTTGTCGTCGGAGGATCGGAATGCTTGTCAAAGTTCCATCTGAATGGTTTTAATGCCCTGATGATATTGGATCAGCGTCCGTGCAGACCATTTGATAAAGACAGGGCAGGCCTGAACCTGGGCGAGGGCGCAGCCTATCTGGTCATGGAGACGGCAGCATCAGTCAAAAAGAGAGGCGTTACGCCCTTGTGTGAATTACGAGGTTATGGCAATGCCTGTGATGCCTTCCATCAGACGGCCTCTTCACCCGATGGCGAAGGCGCATTCCTGGCCATGCAGGAAGCATTGAAGGTCGCAGGAATGACTCCTGACGAGATTCAGTATATCAATGCCCATGGTACAGGAACTCCCAATAACGATGAGAGCGAGAGTCAGGCCATCAGGCGTTTGTTTGGTGACCAGATCCCCGCTGTGTCATCGACGAAGTCGTTTACAGGTCATACCACCAGTGCCTCAGGCAGTATCGAGGCCGTGTTCTGCATCCTGGCTCTTCAGAACCAGTTCCTGCCACCGAACCTGAACTGGCAGACCCCGATGGATAACGGTATCATCCCTGTGACGGATACATGTCCGCCATCTGAAATCAGGAATATCCTGAGTAATGCCTTTGGGTTTGGAGGCAATGATTCCTCTATCATCATCTCGAAAACAAGAAGCTGATATGGAAAGCAGAAAGGTATATATACAAGCAGCAGAACAGATTTCCATTCAGACTCCGCTGTCAGAAGAATGGATGAACGCCCCCATCTCCTATGAGGAGCCTTTGGTGAAGGCTGTGAATCCGTCTTTCCGTGACTATCTGGCTCCCAATGAGGCCCGTCGTATGGGAAACTTGATGAAACGTGCCTTGGTAACCTCCCTGAAAGTGTTGAAGGACACGGGGATCGAGCATCCTGATGCCATCATTACTGGTACGTGTCTGGGCAGTCTGGATTATACGGTAAGGATTCTGGACGATCTGGTTGAGAATGGCGAGGAAACGGTCAGTCCTACCTATTTCATGCAGTCCACACATAACACCGTGGGATCAGCCCTTGGCATTTACACAAAGACCCATGGCTATAATACCACCTATTCTCATGGAGGCGCCAGCTTTGATTCAGCTTTGCTGGATGCCTGGATGCAGTTCCGATTGGGTAAAATCAAAACGGCCTTGGTTGGAGGCTATGACGAAATGGTGGATTCCCATTTCAACTTGGTCCGTAAGGTCGGCTATGTAGGCCTTGAAGGGATGGCTCCCTGCAGCGAGGTCTCGATGTCCATGCTGTTAAATGCAGAAAAGCCGGCAGATGCCTTATGTGAGATGGCAGGCATCCGTCTTTGTTATCGCCCTTCCATGGAGAAACTCAGGAGAGTGCTCGACGAGTTACTCGATTCCGCAGGCGTTTCGCTGGCAGATGTCAGTGCCGTGATGACAGGTGTCAATGGTAACCCGAGAAATGACAAGCCCTATAGAGACACCATCGAGCACTTGTTCCCCCACAAGCCGCTTCTCCGTTATAAGCACTTGTTCGGCGAGAATTACACGGTGTCAGCATTAGGCGCCTATGCTGCAGCTCACCTGTTGAAAAAGCAGATGATCCCCTCTATGATGTACGATCATGACAGTTTGCCTGTCGATAATGAGTTTAGCAGCATTCTTCTGTTGAATATGGTAGAGAGTGGCGATTGTTCACTGGTTTTGATGAAAGGGGTTAGGGGTTAGTATGATATTAAAGCTTTTGCCCATATCGTTGTTGCAGTGCATGCTTCTTACTGGTGGCCAGGTTCTGATGAAATATGGCTTGATGAAAGCAGGCGCCTTCTCGTTCACCTGGCAGTATTTCCACCGACTGTTTTTTAATTGGCAGTTCATCAGCTGTGGATTATGTTACGGTGCAGGTTCCATATTATGGATGTATATCATCAAGCATTTCCCTTTCAGTATGGCCTATCCGATGGTCAGTCTGAGCTATGTGATGGGTATGTTTGCTGCCATCATCTTCTTTCATGAACATGTGCCTGTGGAAAGATGGCTTGGGGTGTTCCTGATTCTAACTGGTTGTGTATTAATAGCAAAATAGTAATATAAGATGATCCGACGATTATTGATCCTGTTGACTTTCATGTCCTCGTTGCCATTACTGGGGCAAACGAAACTGACTGCAGAACAGCAGAAACAGATGATAGAGAAAATAGACAAGACGGCTTCGGCCATGACAGGGATGCAGTGTGAGTTCACGCAGACCAAGAGCATGAAGCTGTTAAGTAAAGAGATGCAGTCCAAGGGCATCATGTATTTCAAGCGTCCCAACAAACTGCGCTGGCAATACACTTCCCCCTATGATTACACCTTTATCCTGAATGGTGACAAGGTCCAGATCAAGTCCTCGAAATCAACAAAGAATATTGATGTCCAGGGGAATAAGATGTTCCGTCAGATCACGAATATCATTCTGAACAGTGTGACAGGCGGTAGTCTGAAGAGCTCTTCCGACTTTAACGTGGAGGTCTATAAGAAGGACAACAGCTACTTTGCCAAGCTGTTCCCTAAGAAGAAAGAGCTTAAACAACTCTATCAGGTCATAGAGATTTATTTTGATCCTGCCTTGACGATGGTCAACAGCGTCAGGATGGTAGAAAAGACGGGCGATGAAACCCGTGTCAATCTCATCAACACCAAGCTAAACGTTGCTGTCGATGAAAAGATGTTTGCTGTTCATTAGCCTGTTGCTGTTCCTGTTTCAGACACCATGCCTGTCAAAGGATTATCAGCTGCGAATGCAGGTCAGAGGCCATGACTTCACTGGTATTTGCATGATGGACCAGTCGGCTGATGATGGTATCGTGGGAACGGTCGTCAACGAGTTTGGCATGAAAGCCTTCGACTTCATATACGACAACAAGAAGGTCCAGCTACTGAATATCGTGGCGTTCCTCGACAAGTGGTATATCCGTAAGGTGTTGAGGAAGGATCTGGCTTTTATTCTGTCACAGATGGAGCAAGGTGTGGACTTTAAGAAGAAGTCACGCAGCATACAGTTTAAACCGGATGGTGAAATCGAGGCCGTCAACAGCCGATATAAGATCTATTATACATTCACTCCAATGATCAGCGAACAATGAAACTATTAAATGAGTTATATGAAATCATAGGTAAGGATAGTGTTGATGGCGCATTGACCTACCAGGTGAAGTTCAATCCTGACTGCCTGATATACCAATCCCATTTCCCTGGCAATCCCATCACCCCAGGCGTTTGTCTGATTCAGATGGCGTCGGAGATCTTGGAATTAGAATATCATCATACCTATGACCTCAGTTTGCTTAAAAGTATCAAATTCAAGAAAATCGTCAGACCTGGCGAGGTCATGTCCTTCATTTTTACGGATATGGCCCAAGATGATGATCTTTTCAAGGTGAATGTCAGTGTTGAAAACGAAGAGGCCCAATATACCAAGATGTCTCTATTGTTCAAGGTTGTATAAGCATGAATTGTCGCGAAGAAGATAAGAAGATCTGCGTCATTATTCCAACCTACAATAATGCGACCACCGTCATGCGTGTGATTGAGGACGTGGAGAAGTACTGTCGTTCTATCATTGTCGTCAATGATGGCAGTACGGATCAGACAGCGGCGATTCTCCAGTCATGTCCTCTACCCATAGAAGTCGTCTCTTATTCCAAGAATCGGGGCAAGGGCTATGCACTCGTCTCAGGCTTCAGGAAAGCGATGGCACTCGGCTATACCCATGCCATCACCATCGATGCTGATGGTCAGCACTTTGCCGACGATATCCCCTGCTTTCTGGAAGGTCTGAAAGAGAATCCTGAAGGCATCATTGTGGGATGTCGGAACTTGACTGAGGAGAACATGCCTCGACAGAACACCTTCGCCAATCGATTCTCAAACTTCTGGTTCCGCTTGCAGACAGGCATCAATCTGCCTGACACCCAAAGTGGTTTCAGACTTTACACCCTTTCTTCATTGAAAGGCTTGAATCTGATCACATCCCGTTACGAATCAGAACTGGAATTCCTTGTATATGCCGCATGGGCAGGTGTTGATATCTCCTGGGTGAATGTCAGGGTGTATTACCCCCCAGCAGAAGAGCGGGTGAGTCATTTCCGCCCTGTTTATGACTTCTTCAGGATCAGTGTCCTGAATACGATATTGTGTCTGCTGGCACTCCTCTTTTTCATCAAGAAGTGGGCATACACGATCTTTTCCTTCTGCTTCTTCCTGGTGGCAGCCTTATATTTGACCGTACTGGGCTTTTTCCTATTGACCCTGGGAGGAAAGACACCCAGTCATAAGGAAAAATATCATCAGATACTGCAAAGAGTGGCCCGATATGTGATCCATCACGTGCCTGGCACCACTTATTCCTATATCAATCCTTCTGGTGAGACCTTTGCCACCCCGGCCATGATTGTCAGCAATCACCAGTCCCATCTTGATCTGATGGGTATCATGATGCTGGCACCCAAACTGATTATCTTGACGAAGAACTGGGTGTGGCATAATCCCTTCTACGGCATCATCATCCGTTATGCCGACTTCTTCCCGTTGTCAGATACGGAGCAGATGCAGGATGACCTGGCTACGAAGATCAAGGAAGGTTACTCTGTCGTGATCTTCCCTGAGGGTACACGCTCTGCTACCTGTAAGATCCAGCGTTTTCATCGAGGTGCATTCTATCTGGCCGAGAAACTGAATCTGGATATCATTCCTGTCGTCATCAAGGGATTTGGTAAGGTGCTCCCCAAAACATCTTTTCATCTGCATCCAGGTCACATGTCCTTGGAAGTGATGCCTCGCATGAAGCGTCAGGATATGGGGGGCACGGATTATAGGGCCATGACGAAGAAGGTCCGACAGATGTATTTGGAGAGGTTTTAGTTTACGGTTTACAGTTATGAAGAAGTGCGTCGTCTTTTACTACACCCAGAGCGGACAGGCATTAAGCGTGGCCAGAAGTATCTGTGAGCCGTTGGAAAAGGTTGGCTGTTGCGTGGTCTTTAAGGAGATTATCCCTGTGCAGGATTATCCCTATCCATGGAGCAAATACGAGTTCTTTGACACTTTCCCAGAGACGCGCTTGGGAATACCACCATCCGGAATCCGGAAAATAGACTGTTCTGACGTAGCAGATGCCGATCTGGTCATGGTTGTAGGACAGTCCTGGTTCTTGTCACCCTCCCTCCCTCTTCAGTCGTTCTTCGAAGATACTGATGTCAGGAACTATCTAAGGGGTAGGAACGTCCTTTTTGTCAATGCCTGTCGCAATATGTGGCTGATGACCAGCCGTAGGATCCAGGAATATCTGCGCGACATACAGGCCCATTTCGTTGGCCAGATCGTGCTTCAGGATAGGCATGCCAATCTGGTGAGTGCCCTGACCATTGTGCGATGGCTCATGTATGGCAAGAAGGGGGAATCGTTCCTATTGCCCGATGCAGGTATTTCGGATGCTGATTTATCTGACTGTTCACTATTTGGGGAGATCATTTTTGATGAAACCAGAGATGGTGATTTCAGTCAGTTACAAGATAGATTATTGGCTGCTGGAGCCATCGATTATAAGCCATCCATCCTGTTCCTGGAAAAAACAGGGCATCGTATGTTTGGATTCTGGGCCAAGTTTATACGCCGTAAAGGTGGTTTCAGGGATAAGAGGAGGAGCCTGAGGGTAAATGCCTTCTTCTATTATCTTCTGTTTGTCCTGTTCCTGATATCGCCTTTCGGACAGTTGTTTTATTATTTGACTTATCCTCTTCGTAGAAGAGTTTAGAGTTTAGAGTTTACAGTTTACGGTTTACAGTTTACAGTTTATAGTATATGAATGTATATATCAATAGAGCTGCGAGGTTTCTGCCAAACGATCCAGTCGGCAATGACGATATGGAGGCGTATCTTGGCATGATAGACGGGAAACCCTCAAAGGCACGACGGATTATCCTCAGACGAAACGGCATCAAACAGAGATATTATGCGCTCGACAAAGAAGGTCATGTGACGCATACCAACGTCGAGATGGCCGCTAATGCCGTGCGTGGTCTGTTGGATAATAAGCTGACGATCGATGACATCGATCTTCTGGCATGTGGTACAGGCTCCCCTGAACAGTTGATACCCTCCCATGGCGTGATGGTACATGGCGAGTTGGGGGGACAGAAGAACATCGAGGTCGTGTCGTTTGCAGGTTCATGTTGTACAGGTGTCGATGCCTTGAAATATGCTTTTATGGCCGTGAGTATGGGCATGTCTGAAAATGCTGTGGCTGTCGCTTCTGAGCGATTGTCCCCATGGATGAAGGCCTCCTATTTCCAGGAAGAGTCCGAGCAGCTGGCACTGTTGGAGGATCAGCCGATGCTCGCGTTCCAGAAGGATTTCCTGCGTTGGATGTTGTCGGATGGTGCCTTCGCCTTGTTGCTCCAGCATGAGCCTGTCTCTGATGGTCTGTCGCTTCGTGTGGACTGGATAGATATCACATCCTTTGCCAATACGAAAGAGACCTGTATGTACGCAGGAGCAGACAAGGACCTTGATGGTCATCTGAATGGTTGGGCATCTTATCCCCAGAAAGACTGGCTGACGAAATCCTTGTTCGCCGTGAAGCAGGATACACGCTTGTTGGCTGAAAACATCGTTCCCCTGGGTGTTGAGTATCTCAAACAGCTGGGTGCGAAATATCATTTTACACCCGATGATATCGACTGGCTCCTGCCTCACATGTCGTCTATGTTCTTTAAGGACGTGATCTTAGAAGAGTCGAAGGCCAGGGGCTTCTTTATTCCGGAGGAGAAGTGGTTCTATAATCTGCCCGAGATAGGCAACATAGGCTCTGCCTCTGCCTTTGCGATGATTGAAGAACTGATGAGGTCCGGCAAACTGGAGAAAGGTCAGAAGGTCATGGTGATGATACCCGAAAGTGCACGCTTCTCATACAGTTATTGTATGTTGACGGTTTGCTAGGAGAGTTTATAGTTTATAGTTTAGAGTTTAGAGTTGAAGATTGAAGAAGTTCCTCAGGACCTGAAATATTGCAAGGACGCTGTTGTCAGGGATCAGACCTACGCTGTTGACAGTGAGGGTAAATACCACATGGTCAAGAGCGACGGGTGGACGCCTAAGAACGACGCCCTCGATCTGGCCTTAGAGGAGGATAAGGATAAGGAGGTGAGGGCGCAGATGACCATGAATGCGACCACCGACTTCCATGGTTTCGAGTTGCCCTTGAGTCATCAGCCTGCAGCCCATTGCGAAAATGGGGCTATCTCGACATTGTTGCGCTACTATGGCATTGAGTTGTCCGAGCCGATGGTGTTTGGCTTGGCCAGTGGCCTGTTCTTTACCCATCTGCCCTTTATCAAAATGTCTGGCATGCCAGTAACGGCCTTCAGGACCTTCCCTGGTGTCTTGTTTAAGCGCATTACCAGTCTGCTGGGCATCCAGACTGAGACCCATCGTTATCTCAGTAAAGAGAAAGCCATGCGACAGCTGGATCAGGTCATCTTGGAACAGAAGAAGCCTGTGGGATGCGTCGTGGGGATGTTCAACCTGCCTTATCTGCCTGTAGAGTATCGTTTCCATTTTAATGGTCATAACATCTGCATTACAGGAAAGGACGAAAAGACTGGCGATTATTGTGTGTTGGACTCTAATGCCACTCAGAAGGTGACGATCAGTCGTGAGGATCTCCTGAAAGTGCGCTTTGCCACGGGTGGAACCTATCCATTACTGGGACAGATGTACTGGATCAAGTCTGTACCTGAGCAACTGCCCGATTTGAGGCCCTTGATCCTTAAGTCCATTAGGAAGACGTGCTGGAACATGGTGTCTCAGCCCGATTTCATCCACATTGCGGGTGCCAATGGCATCTTGTATCTTTCCCGCAGAATACGTACCTGGGAAAGTAAGATGGGCGCTCGTCGTGCCAAGCAGAACCTGGCTCAGGTCATCAGAATGCTCGAGGAGATTGGGACTGGTGGGGCTGGCTTCCGTTTTATCTATGGTGCGTTTCTGCAGGAAGCTGCAGAAAAGACGGGTATATCCGAATTCAATGATTATTCAGCCCGTATCACAGACATCGGCGATCTGTGGCGAGAGTTTGCCTATAAAGCCTCCAGGATTGTCAAGCACCGTGCAGGCGAAAACTATACCTATGATGAACTAGGTGATATATTAAAGACCATTGGTGAGAAAGAAAAAGTATTTTTTACCGAACTTAACCATTTTTCAAAATCATTTCTGAAGTGAAATATCTGTTTTTATTTCTTTTTACCCTTCTCCTTTGTCCATTGGGTGTCAATGCCTATAAACTGACGCCCTACATACCCAAGGAGAATCCCACGGGGACAGGTGTCATCGTTTGTCCTGGTGGCAGCTATTGTTGGCTTGATAAGCAGGGCGAAGGCCACCATGTTGCAGAGTGGCTTCGCGATCATGGCATTGCCGCGTTTGTGTTAGAGTATAGTCATGCGGGCTGGGCTTCCTTCGCCTTTCACGTCCACATGAAATCCCGTTCATTCCCTGCTGGCTTCAACGACTTGTGTCAGGCACTCGACAGTGTGCGCAGCCAGGCATCTTCCTATGGGGTGCGTCCTGATCGCATTGGCTGCATGGGTTTTTCTGCGGGAGGCCATCTTGTGATGCATGGGGCCGAGCAGTTGGCTGGAACACCCTCCAGCCCGTTCTTCGTCGCCCCCCTTTATCCTGTGGTTTCCATGACTCATCCCACGACTCATAAACGTTCCCGTCGTGGACTCTTAGGCGAAAACCCCTCACAGACCATGAAGGATTCGCTGTCGTTGGAACATCATGTGCCTGCCAATTGTCCGCCAGTCTTCCTGATGAACTGTGATGACGATCCGATCGTCCATTATCACAATGCAGAGATGCTCGACTCAGCCTTGACCGTTCACAAGATTCCTCACCAGTATGAGCATTACCGTACGGGAGGTCATGGCTTCGGGGTGTCGCCAGAGAAGACGACAACGGAGGCCATCCAGTGGAAGTCCAGGTTCCTGGAGTGGTTGGATAGACTGGTTTACGGTTTACAGTATACGGTTTACAGATGATTAGTGCATGGAAAAATTTTTCCTACATATATTTGATCTCTTTCAGAAGCGGAAGTCCTTGTGCTTTTGGCTGCTGACGGGCATCGTTTGCATCTTGCTGGTCATGATGGCCTCGATGAAATACAACGAGAACATCTATGATTTCTTACCAGTCAGTGGCAATGAGCAGAAAGCCATCAATCTCTATCAGGAGATTTCAGGCGGTCAGAGGGTTTTTGCGATGCTGAAACTGAAAGAAGGCAGTCAGGGCGACGAAGAGACGCTCACGAATGCCGTCGATACGTTCGCTGTTCTGATGCAACCTGCTTGTGAGCGAGGTCAGATCAGTGAGATCACCACCCAGATCGATTTCGAGAAGGTATCAGGCATCACGGATTTCATCTATGACCAGATGCCGTTGATGCTCCGTGATTCCGACTATGTCCGGATGGAGCGCATCTTGTCGACGCCCGAGCTGGTCAACGAGCAGTTGGCCAACGATGTGCAGATGATTATGATGCCTGCACCAGGACTGTTCTCGTCTAATATCAGCAAGGATCCCTTAGGGCTCTTCAGCCCCGTGTTGGACAGGTTACAGTCACGTCAGTCGATCGTACCGATCGAGTTTGATAATGGCTATATCTTTTCCCCTGGGAAAGAGTATGCCATCGCCATGATGACCTCGCCTTATGGAGCGATGGAGTCAGCCAATAACAGCCGGCTTGTAGAGCATGTCGACAGCATGGCCCTTCAGACCATGGAGGCCGTTCCTGATGTCGAGGTCTTGACGACCGGAGCACCCGTCATTGCCGTCGGTAATGCTGCCCAGATCAAGAAGGACAGCCAGTGGGCGATATCCATTTCGGTCACCCTGATACTCACGTTATTGGTGTTCTCCTTCCGGAAGGTCAAGAACCTGTTGCTGATAGGTGTGGCCATCGTCTTCGGATGGCTGTTTGCCATGGGCTTCATGGCTGTCGTTCGCAGCGACGTGTCCTTGATTGTTCTGGGCATAGGCTCTATCATTATTGGTATTGCCGTCAATTATCCCCTTCATTTCATTGCCCACACCGATCACGGTGGAACCGTTCGTGAGGTGCTGAAGGAGATGATATCCCCACTTCTGATCGGCAACATCACGACCGTTGGCGCCTTTGCCAGTTTGATACCTCTCGATGCCCCCGCTTTGCGCGATCTGGGTCTCTTTGCGGCCTTTATGCTGGTGGGCACCATCTTCTTCGTCTTGATCTTCCTGCCCCATCTGGTCAAGAAGCGGGTGATTGAGACCGAGGAGCGCCTGACGTTTGGCAAGCTGTCCTCGATGTCGCCCGAGCGTCATAGGTGGCTGCTATGGGTCATCCTGCTGCTGACAGTCGTCTTCGGCTATTTCAGTCTGGATACCTCATTCGACACCAACATGCATCACATCAACTATATGACTGATCGCCAGTCCAGGCTGTTGTCCAGTATGCAGGCCTCTGTTGGACTGAACGATACGGCCAATATCTATCTGGTGACTGAGGGCGATGATTGGAACGCTGCGCTTCAGAAGCGGCAGGACATAGCACCGCTGCTCGACTCGCTCAAGAATAAGAGTCTTTTAGATAGCTATTCAGATGTCACCTCCTTCCTATGCTCTTCTGACGAACAGCAGAAGAGGATTGATCGATGGAACGCTTTCTGGGATGCGCATCGCGACGATGTCAAGGCCATGTTATCAGCGAAGGCCCCGTCATTCGGGTTTAGCACGGATGCCTTTAGCGGGTTCGAATCGATCATCTCTGCTGCCTATTCTCCCCAATCATTTGAAGCGTTCGAGCCTATCCGATCCGTGCTGATGAGCAATTCCTTCAGCACCAGTAACGGTAATTGTTCGGTGGTGGATGTCATTCATGCCGACAACAGCCATTTCGCTCAGATAGAGAAAGCCCTGAACGACAGGTTAGGGGAGACAGGCTATACTTTTGATTTCATGCGAATGAACAGTGCCGTCGCCAGCTCTTTGTCCGACGACTTCAACTATATCGGTTTCGCCTGCGGATTCATCGTCTTCATCTTCCTCTGGATCTCCTTCGGCAGGTTGGAACTGAGTCTGCTGGCCTTCCTCCCCATGGCTTTGGGATGGATCTGGATCCTGGGCATCATGAGCATGCTGGGCATGCAGTTCAATATCGTCAACGTCATCCTCGCCACCTTCATCTTCGGACAGGGCGACGACTACACGATCTTTATCACCGATGGCCTGATCAACGAGTTTGCCTATAAGAAGAAGCTGCTGCCCTCGTTTAAGAACAGCATCATCATCTCAGCCCTCATCATGTTTATCGGCATGGGATCGCTGATTGTCGCCAAGCATCCTGCCCTCCATTCCCTCGCCGAGGTCACCATCGTCGGCATGTTCACGGTGGTCCTGATGGCATGGGTCATTCCACCGCTGGTCTTCGGGTGGCTGGTTAAGAGCAACGGCGTCGTGCGCCCTGAGCCCATCACGATCGGCTGGGCCCTGCGCAAGATCCTGAAGCGTCGGAATCCTGACGAGGCAGGCACGACGCACGACTACCACCATTACCTCATTGGCAAATACACCTATAAGGGCATCGGTGTTGAGCGCGAGACCAGGAAGCTGCTCAAGCGGTTCGACGACTTCAGCGCCTGGATCGATCGCTATCAGCCTGCTGATGGTGCTGCGAAGGAGGTCACCGTGCTCCATGCCGGACGTGGTCAGTTCTCCCTTCTCTTCGCACTCGTTCATCCCGAAATAGAAGTCTATTCCTACGCCGATACAACTGATGATTACGACCTGGCAAAGGCCTGTGAGCCCATGCCCGCCAATCTTCATATCTGTAACGCCGTGAACATGCCAGATGGCGGGAACAGACCCAATGTGATCAATCTCAACGACATCCTAAACTCATAAATCATGAAGGAAGAATTCGACGACATCCGTCCTTATCGCGACGAGGAGATCCCAGCTGCGATGAGTCGCATAGCCGACAGTCCTGCCATGCCGCTATTGGCATCCTATGTCTGTCCCGACCAGTCCTTGGATGATGTGAAGAACCTGTTACGCAGTTTCAAGACCGTCAAGGAGTTCCAATATGGCATCATGCACAAGGTGAATGAGCAGATCATTCACAACAGCATCAAGGCGTTCACGTTCGAAGGAGCCGAGAAGCTGCAGAAAGGCACGCCTTATCTCTTTGTCAGCAATCACCGTGACATCATGCTCGACGCCTCCTTGCTCCAGAATGCCCTGGTCGATGCAGGCTTGGAGACCACTCAGATCACCTTCGGTGCCAATCTGATGATGAACCCGCTGGTGGTCGATATCGGCAAGTCCAACAGGATGTTCCGTGTAGAGCGCCCAGGAGGCGGCATCAAGGACTTCTACAAGAGCTCCTTGCACCTGTCCAGCTATATCCGCCACGTCATCAATGAAGAGCGTGAATCCGTCTGGATAGCCCAGCGCAACGGCAGGACCAAGGACGGCAATGACCAGACAGACCAGGGCATCATCAAGATGTTCTGCATGAGCAAGTCCGAGAATAAGATTGACGCTCTGAGCGAGCTGAACATCGCCCCCGTTGCCGTATCCTATGAGTGGGAGTCGTGCGACATCCTGAAGGCGCTCGAGCTCTATGCCAGTCAGAATGTCAAATACATCAAGAAGCCAGGCGAGGACCTCAATAGCATTCTGACGGGCATTCTCAAGCCCAAGGGCCGTGTCCATTTCCAGATTTGTGAACTCATCACGGAGGGCGATCTGATCGAGTTTAATAACTGCACCAACAACGAGTACCACAAACGCGTCGCCCAGCTCATTGACAAGCGTATCCTCAGCGCCTATAAGCTCTGGCCCAATAACTACATCGCTCACGATCTGCTCTATGGTCAGCGGAGGTTCTCCAACAAGTACAGCCGTGAAGAAAAAGAAGCTTTCATGACCCGTCTCGCCAAGCTCGAACGCTTCGATAGCGATGTCGATGCCCTCAAGGACATCTTCCTCGGTATTTATGCCAACCCCGTTACCAATAAGCTGAAGCTCTAGGCGTTTCTTTTACAGACAAGTTGAATTTTTTAAATATACGATTATGGGAATTATTGGTTCGATTATTATCGGTTGTTTGGCTGGCTTCTGTGCTGGCAAGTTGATGAAAGGTGGTGGATTCGGTTTCATCATGAATCTGGTCCTCGGCCTTTTTGGTGGTGTTCTCGGTGGCTGGCTTTTCGGTCAGCTCGGCATTCAGTGGGGTGGCATCCTGGGCCAGCTTGGCACAGCCATCATCGGTGCCGTCGCCATCCTGTGGATTGCCTCCCTCATCAAGAAGTAGACACAAAGGACCAGGTCGGCTACGATTGCCCGCTTAGTCGGCTACGACTATGGTACAATACAGAATAGCCCCCTCATTTTCGGAGGGGGCTATTCTATGTTATGCCTCAAGGGGTTTATCCTTGTCCGACGATTTTCGTCTTGGGCTGTTCCTTGTTGCGGCGGTTGACAACGGTGACAACGGCCTGGGCGAGGTTGATGAAGGCGAGGCCGGTGGACGTGTCGCTCGAGAGGGCTGCGGGGGTGCCTGCATCGCCATTGTCGCAGATGCTCTGAACGAGGGGGATCTGGGCGAGCAGGGGTACCTGCATCTCCTCGGCGAGCTGCTTGCAGCCTTCCTTGCCGAAGATGTAATAGCGGTTCTCGGGCAGTTCGGCTGGGGTGAACCATGCCATGTTCTCGATGAGTCCGAGGATGGGCACGTTGACCTTCTCGTTGCGGTACATGTCGATGCCCTTGCGGGCATCGGCGAGGGCGACCTGCTGGGGGGTGGAGACGATGATGGCTCCGGTGATGGGGAGGGTCTGCAGCAACGTGAGATGGATGTCGCTGGTGCCTGGAGGGGTGTCGAGGATGAAGTAGTCGAGCTCGCCCCAGTCGGCATCGGCAATGAGCTGCTTCAGGGCGCTGGTGGCCATACCGCCACGCCAGAGGGTGGCCGTGGTGGGGGAGACGAAGAAGCCGATACTGAGCAGACGGACACCGTATTTCTCGACGGGGCAGATGAGGTCGCGACCATCTTTCTTGACGGCATAGGGGCGCTCATCCTCTACATCGAACATCTTGGGCATGGAAGGGCCGAAGATGTCGGTATCGAGCAGACCGATCTTGTAGCCGAGACGGGCGAGGGCGATGGCGAGGTTGGCAGAGACGGTGCTCTTGCCGACGCCTCCCTTGCCTGAGCTGACGGCGATGATGTTCTTGACGCCTGGCAGCATCTGGCCGACCTCGGGACGGGGAGCGGTCTTGAACTCAGTGACAATCTCGACCTCGATGTCCTGGCCGCAGTGGTACTTGATGGCTGCCTCGGCGGCTTTCACGGTGGACTTGAGGAAGGGGTCGGTGTCGCGAGGGAACTCGAGCACGACCTTCACCTTCCAGGGCTCGCCTTCGGCAGAGGGGGCGGCCACCGACGGGGTGTCGGCGACCATGCCACTCTCGACGATATTCTTCTTCGTCCCGGCATACATGACCGTTGCCAGGGCATCCATTATCAGTTGCGGGTATAATGTCATGGTGTTACTTTTATTTGTTTTCCTTCACGCCCCTCTGCTTGGCCCATTTCTTGTTGGTCATATAGACAGCCATGGAACCGTTGGGGATGAGGATGTTGGGGTTGCTGCCCTTGAAGGTGTCGCCGCTGATAGAGGGAGGCGTACCGCTGTTGATGGTGACGGTGGTGAGGGCTTTGCACTCCTGGAAGGCTGAACCGCCAATCTCCTTCACCGTGGCGGGGATCTCGACCGTAGTCAGCAGGCTGCAGCCCTTGAAGGCGTCGCCACCGATGGACTTCAGACCGTTGGGGAAGATGAGTTCGCGGAGCGAGGCGCACTTCTCGAAGGCGGCATTCTCGATGGTCTTCAGCGCTGGCGACCAGTTGATGTCGGAGAGCATGGAGCAGCCATTGAAGGCGTTGCTACCGATGCGCTTGACGGTGTTGGGGAGGACGATGCGCTGCAGGCTGCCGCACTTGCGGAAGGTGTTGGGCTCAATCTCGTCGATGAGGCCGTTGATAACGATGCTCTTCAGACTGGCACAGTCCTTAAAGGCATCGTCGCCCAGCGACTTGAACGACTGGGGGAGTTCGACGTCGGTCAGTGAGCTGCAACCCTGGAAGGCGCTGTCGTTGATCTTGGTCAGGGATGAAGGGAAGTTGATGGTGGCCAGCGACTTGCAATCCTCGAAGGCGTGGGTGCTGATGACCTTGACCGTAGCGGGCAGGACGACTTCCTTGAGTGAGCTACAGCCCTGGAAGGCGGCGGTGTTGACGTCGTCGAGGTTGCCCTTCATCTCGACGGTCTGCAGAGAGGTGCAATCCATGAAGGCAATCTGGCCGAGTTTGGCGATGTTATCGAACTTGATGGATTTCAGACTCTTACATCCTTTGAAGGCGCTGGCTCCCACGTTGGATACAGAGGCCATCTCGATGGTCTGGAGTGACGAACAGCCGTCGAAGGCAGAGGATTCGATCTCGTTGACGGACTTGGGGAGAACCATGTTCGTCAGACTCTCGCAGCTCTTGAAAGCACTGCCGCCAATCTTCTTCACGCCATCGGGGATATTGATGGTCTTCAGACTCTTACACTTGCTGAAGGCCTGTGGGGCAATCTCGCTGAGGCCCTTGGGGAGCACGATGGACGTCAGACTCTTACAGCCTTCGAAGGCCTCGTTACCCAGGACCTTCAGACCAGCGGGGAGGGTGATGGCGGTCAGATCCTCGCAGTCCTGGAACGCTTCGACATCGATGGTGGTGATATTGGCTGGGATGGACACATTGGTGAGGCTGTTACAGCCGCTGAAGCAACCTTTGCTGATGGCCTTGACGCTGGAGGGGAGTACGACCTTCGTCAGATTCTTCGCACCAGAGAAGAGGCCCTTGGGCAGTTCGTCGGCCTGGGTCTTCATGCCTTCCTTTCCCTCAACGATAGTGATGCCAGAGATGTCGAGGGCGGTTACCAGACACTCATCGGGGTTCTTCACCTTGTTGCGGGTGACGATTTCCTGGAGTAGTTTAAGGTCTGCGCCATTGAGGGCGCCACTGACAGTGAGATCAGCGACCTTGAACCTCTGGTCGCCCAACTGTGTTGCCAACTTGCCGACGGAGTCGACTTTTACATTCACTTTGTCTTGTGCCATGGCAAACATAGGCAGTGCTGCCATGAGGATGATCATTAGCTTTTTCATAATTGTTCGTTTTTTATTTTGCTTTATCTAGTGAACTTCTTTTTGAACGGTGATAGGATCGGTAGTCGTCGAGCTCGATCTCCACGTCGGGCTCTTCGAGCACACCAGCCTTGGGCAGGTGCCATTTCAGATACTTGATGTTCAGTCCACGGGCTATCCACATCGATTCGTAGTAGGTTTGGATCGATAGGAGTTGAGTGGTGAGGGGTGAGAGGTTAGAATGATAGAGATCTTCGGTCATTTCATCCACGGGCAGGGCGTTCTTCTCTACCATATAGCGGGTATAGGTAAAGAGGAAGTTGGAGTCGGTCTTCAGGTGGATGATGCCGCCATCGACGAGGAAGTGGCGATAGCGCTCCATGAAGTAGGTGGAGGTAAGCCGTTTGCGAGGGTTCTTCATCTGGGGGTCGGAGAACGTGAGCCAGATTTCCTGTACCTCGTCTTCAGCGAAGAAACGGTCGATAATCTCGATATTGGTACGGAGGAAGGCCACATTCTTCAGACCTTCGTTCAGTGCCTGGGTGGCACCAGTCCACATGCGGGCTCCCTTGATGTCGACTCCGATGAAATTCATCTCAGGATAGAGCTTGGCCAGCTCCACGGTGTATTCGCCCTTGCCACAGCCGAGCTCGAGCACGATGGGGTGATCGTTGTGGAAATACTGCTCGTGCCAGTGGCCCTGCATCTCAAAAGGAACATGTTCCACTACCGAATAGGGGTACTGGAACACGTTCTCATAGGTTTCCATGTCGGCGAATTTCGCCAGTTTGCCTTTTCCCATTAATGGCTAATTGTCAATTGTCAATTATCAATTGTCAATTATTCAATCACTACGGTCGTCCAGCCGTGCTTGTCCTCGATCTCACCGTACTGGATGCCACGGAGGGTGTCGAAGAGCTTCTTGGACAATGGGCCTGGCTTGTCACCGAAGCTGTAACGCTTGCCGGTGTCGAGGTCGTCGATATAAGAGATAGGAGAGATCACGGCTGCTGTACCGCAAGCACCTGCCTCCTCGAAGGTTTCGAGCTCTTCCTCGGGGATAGGACGGCGCTCTACCTTCATGCCCAGATCCTCGGCTACCTGCATCAGAGACTTGTTGGTGATAGAGGGGAGGATAGAGGTTGACTTCGGTGTGATGTAGGTATTGTCCTTGATACCGAAGAAGTTGGCTGCACCGCACTCGTCCATGTACTTCTTCTCCTTGGCGTCGAGGTAGAACTCACAGGCATAACCCTTCTCGTGAGCCAGGTTGTTGGCGAAGAGAGAGGCAGCGTAGTTACCACCGACCTTATACTTACCTGTGCCGAGAGGAGCAGAACGGTCGTAGTCGCGAACAATCACGTAAGGATTGCTGGAGAAACCACCCTTGAAGTATGGGCCTACTGGTGTTACGAAGATCAGGAAGCAGTACTCCTTAGCGGGGTGAACACCAACCTGAGCGCTTGTACCGATGAGCAACGGACGGATATAGAGTGTAGCTCCGCTCTCGTAGGTGGGGATCCACTCCTGGTTGAGACGAACGACCTTCTTCACCATCTCGCAGAACAGCTCTGTGCTGACCTCGGGCATCATGATGCCACGGCAGGTAGACTGCAGACGGGCTGCATTCTCCTCCATGCGGAACACGCGCACCTTGCCATCCTTGCAACGATAGGCCTTCAAGCCCTCGAAAGCCTCCTGACCGTAGTGCAGACAGGTGGCTGCCATGTGCAGGTTCAGATACTCATCGGAGCAAACTTCGATCTCGCCCCATTTGCCGTCGCGATAGTAGCAACGTACATTGTAGTCGGTCTTCATGTAGCCAAATGAGAGGCTACCCCAATCCAAATTCTTCATATTGTTTAATCGTTTAAAAGTTTCAATTCTGCATGCAAAAGTACACATTTCGTGTCAAACGAACAACATTTTCTGCATAAAACTTACTTTTCGGCAAGGATTTTCTTGATTTCCTCGTCGGTTTTCGTCAATTTGTCCTTGCAGAGTTTGATTAATTCCTGTGCACGTTTCAGTTGATCGGACATCTGATCGATGTCGAGCTCATCGTTTTCCATTTTACGGACAATGGCTTGGAGTTCGGCTAGCGCAGCCTCGTATTTCATTTCCTTAGACATAGTAACTATTTATTTAAGACAGAGTATTTTTTGACAGAGTAACATATTAACGATTAACGGTGGAGTGGATGGTGCCGTTGGCGAGGCGGGTCTCTATCTCGTCGCCTTTCTGAAGGGCCTGTGCATCTCGGACAGCCTTGCCATCCTTGAGAGTGATGCTATAGCCTCGTTTCAGGAGTAGGGCAGGGTCGAGGGCACGGAGCTTCTCATCGACCAATTCGAGCTTGTGGCGCTCGGAAGTGAGTCGGCGCTCCACCTGATGAGTGATACGCTGATAGTAGGTATCGAGACGAGCCTCATGACGGGTCTTGACTATACTGAAGAGGCGAGGAATGGCCTCGGAGAGCGTTGAGAGTTGAGCGTGGAAAGTTGAGAGTTTCTGTTGGGCGTAGTGGGTGATGAGGCTCTGGGCCCCTTCGATGGTGTCGAGTATGGCCTTCAGATGGTCTATCAGCAGTGTCGCAGCTGCTGTAGGTGTCTTCACACGGGTGTGACTCACCATATCGAGAATCGACTCATCGCGATCATGTCCGATACCCGTGATGATGGGGAGTGGGAAATTGGCGACGTTCTCAGCCAGTTCCAAGGTGTCGAAACCACTCATGTCGCTCGTAGCACCTCCACCTCGGATGATGACGACGCAGTCGTAATGAGGGGTTAGTGGTGAGGGGTGAGTGGTTTGAGAATAGATTTCTTCGAGGGCGGCGATGATGCTCTGGGAGACACCCTCGCCCTGCATGATGGCTGGGAAGAGTTGAACGTGGAACTGAAAACCGTAGGGGTTGTCGGAGAGTTGGTGGCAGAAGTCGCCATAGCCTGCTGCCGTCTCACTGGAAATCACGGCGATACGTTGGCAGAAGACTGGTAAGTCCAACTCTTTCTGAAGGTCGAAGACGCCCTCTTCCTTGAGTTGACGGATAATCTCCTGACGCTTGCGGGCCATGTCGCCGAGGGTATAGGTGGGGTCGATGTCAGTGACAATCCACGAGAAGCCATAGGCCTCATGAAACTGGGCATAGACCTTCAGAAGCACCTTGATGCCGGGGCGCAGCTGTTGCCCCGTTGTACGTTCGAAATAGGGACGGATGAGCATCCACTTCGAGGCCCAGCATCTGGCATCGGCCTTGGCGACAGGAGTAGAGCCTCGCTCGTCTTTCTGAATGAGTGACATGAAGCAGTGGCCGTGGTTCTCGCGACATTCCGACAATTCAGCCTCTACCCAATACTCATCGGGCATCTCGCACTCAATGACCCCGCGTACGAGGCGGTTGAGTTCCAGAAGGGAGAGCCTGTCATTTCTCATTTCCTCATTCTCTCATTTTCTCATTTTCTCATTTTCTCATTCTCTCATTTTCTCATTTGGCAGTTTCCCAATCATATAGGCCCTCCAGAAGTTGGGCAGGCCGTAGCCGTAGATGTTATCGGGCGTCTCGTAGCTGTTGCTTGTCTGACGAACGAGATTGATGATGTCGAGGGCTGTCTTCTGAGGGAATGCCTGCCAGAGACAGGCCACAAGACCTGCCACGATGGGGGTGGAGAACGAGGTGCCCATATCCCTGACAATCGTACCTCGACCCGAGATCAAGGAGGCGGGACTGCCAAGGGCCATGACATCGGGTTTGACCCGACCATCCTGTGTGGGTCCCACACCACTGAAGGGCGCATTCTTCTGGTTGGTATTCACGGCCCCAACCGTCAGTATGTCTTTGGCATCGGCAGGAAAGACAATCTTCTTCCACGGCCCCATACCACTGTTACCTGCTGAATTGACGAGTATCATGCCCTTACGAGCCAGCATCGAGGCAGTACGGCTGATGAAAGCCTTGTCGCCGTCGAGGTCGCGCTGATGATAATAGCCTGGGTGATTGTCGTAGTCGTTATAGCCGAGACTGCTGCTGATAATGTCGACTCCTACTGAGTCGGCAAACTCAGCGGCCATCGCCCAATAGTCTTCTTCCACGGGTTGTTCAGTCTGCTGGTCCTCACAGCGCAGAAGCCAGTAGCGTGCCTCGGGGGCAGTGCCGATGAGCACTTCAGACTCGCGCGTAGCCATGACGGAGAGGACCTTCGTACCGTGATCGGTCTCCTGATAGAAATGCTGACTGTTGGGATAGACGAAATCCCTGGTACCCACGATGTTAGCACGCGTGAAGGCTGGAATGATGTCGCAATTCTGGAAACCACCGTCGAGGACGGCGATGGTGATGCCTTTTCCCATAAGTCCGATGTTATGCAGTCGCTGTCCGGCGAGCATCTCAATCTGTTCTTTGCCATTGCCATAGGGTGATGTCTTCAAACTGTCCCAAGGGTTGAAACCGTCGTGGGCACTGGTCTTGATGAAACGGTTGATGCTGTCGGGGGATATCCAGACCAATTCAGACTTACGGACACACTCGAGGGAGTCGAGACGTCGGAAGAGCGTGGTGTCGTTAGAACGAACGAGTATCGTATTGTTCCATCGGCTGGTTCCGATGATGGCCCACTCCGTAGAACCACGACGATGCTTCCTGGTGACGTCCTCTGAGGTACGCTGGAAAGCACGGATATACTTCTGACTGACAGGCAGATCGGTGGAATCGATGGGTAGTCCCTGTCTGCGTCGGCGCTCGATGGACTTATGCGTCAGCCAGCGACCAGGATGCTCGGTGGAGTAGGGGGTGCCTTGCTTGTCCTTCAGGGTATAGCGCCAGATATAGAATTTACCCCCAGGGTACTTCATCTTGGGGCTGCTGTCTGCTATCATCGTCAAGGGGCAGATGAGCAATAGTAGAGTCAGAAAGTATATCTTATAAAGGTTGTCAGTCTGCATAACGGGTGCAAAGGTACAAATAAGTGCGTAAAAAACCAAATTTAATTGTGTTTTATCTCGAAAAATATTCGTATCTTTGCACCGTTTTTATCACGTACGCGAAATGACAGACAATAAAAAAGCCGCTTTGGAACTGGGACAAAAGCCTGTGGGACAGTTGCTTTGGCAATATGCCCTGCCTGCTATTGTGGCCATGACGGCGTCGAGTCTTTACAATATCATCGACCGTGCCATGATTGGTCAGATCGTGGGTCCTGAGGCCATTGCGGGTCTGGGCATCACGTTTCCCTTCATGAACTTGAGTGCGGCCTTCGGAGCAGCTGTGGGCGTGGGCTCTTCTGCGTGTATCAGTGTGAAACTGGGTCAGCAGGACTATAAGACGGCCGAGAATCTGTTAGGTAATACGGTGACGCTGAACCTGATTGTCGGCTTTATTTTTATGGCCGTCAGTCTGTTGTTCCTGGATCCGATCCTGAGGTTCTTCGGTGCCTCTGACGCGACGCTGCCCTATGCCCGTGAGTTTATGATCGTCATCCTGTTGGGCAACATGGTGACGCACATGTATTTTGGTATGAACGCCGTGCTACGAGCGGCAGGAAAACCTCGTCACGCCATGTATGCCACGCTGTTTACGGTGGCGTGCAACATCGTGCTGGTGGTGACCTTCGTCTGGTGGTTCCGTTGGGGCATCAGAGGGGCGGCATTGGCGACAATCACGTCACAATCGCTGGCACTCTGTTGGCAGATGTGGATCTTCTCCGACAAGAAGGAACTGCTCCATCTGAAGAGGGGTATCTACAAGCTGAGAAAGACGCTGGTGCTGAATATCATCAGTATCGGCATCTCCCCGTTCCTGATGAATGCGACGTCGTGCATCATCGTGATCTTCATGAACAACCAGTTCGTGCACTATGGTGGCGATATGGCTGTGGGTGCCTATTCGATCGCCAACTCGGTGGTGATGGTGTTCTTCATGTTCGTGATGGGTATGAATCAGGGTATGCAGCCGATTGTGGGCTACAATTACGGTGCAGAGAAATATGACCGCATGTTCCGCTGTCTGTGGCTGACGATTGCCTGTGCAACGGCTATCTTATTGGTGGGTTGGACACTCTCGATGTTCTTCCCACGACAGATTGCACGTATCTTTACCACTGATCCTACCTTGCTCGATCTTTCAGCAACGGGTATCAAACTCGACATGCTGGTGTTCTTCGTGGTGGGTTCACAGGCGGCCATCACCCACTTCTTCCAGAGCATCGGCAAGGTGAAGATATCCATCTTCCTGTCGCTCTCGCGTCAGTTGTTCCTCTTATTGCCGATGGCGTATGTTTTCCCCTTGTTCTGGGATCTCGACGGAGTGTGGTATTCGATGCCTGCCAGTGATTTCGGCTCGTTTGCCATGACCATACCCATACTGATATGGTATATGAAAAGATTAAAGTATAGTTGATGAAAAGGATAGGAATCTTAAGCGATACGCACAGCTATTGGGACGATAAGTATCTCCACTACTTCGAACCCTGCGACGAGATATGGCATGCAGGCGATATCGGCAGTGTGGAGGTGGCTGAGCGCTTGGCTGCTTTCAGGACCTTTAGGGCTGTGTGTGGAAATTGCGATGGAGGAGATTTGCGATTGATGTATCGTGAATTGAACCGTTTTAAGGTTGAGGATGTGGATGTGCTCATCAAGCATATCGGTGGCTATCCAGGCAACTATGATGCCAGCGTTCGCTCCACGCTCTTTGCCAATCCACCGCAGTTGTTTGTGGCTGGGCATTCGCATATCCTGAAGGTGAAATACGACAGGACGCTCAACCTCTTGCACATTAACCCTGGTGCAGCTGGGATCCAGGGCTGGCACAAGGAGAGAACGCTCATCCGTCTGACCATCGACGGCAGGGAATTCAAAGACCTCGAAGTCATCACTCTGGGTGAGCCTCGTAACATTTAATTAGTGAAATAGTACAATTGTAAAATAGTCAAATATGAAAACGATCGTTATTACTGGTGGCGCAGGCTTTATTGGAAGCCACGTAGTGCGCCTGTTCGTGAACAAGTATCCTGAGTATCACATCATTAACCTCGACAAACTGACTTACGCAGGCAACCTCGCTAATCTCAAGGACATCGAGAACAAGCCCAATTACGAGTTTGTGAAGATGGACATCTGTGACTTCGATGCCTTCTACAAGCTGATGCAGGATAAGAAGGTGGATGGTATCATTCATCTCGCTGCCGAGAGCCATGTGGATAGAAGTATCAAAGACCCGTTTACTTTTGCAAAGACAAATGTGATGGGTACTCTGTCGCTGCTCCAGGCTGCAAAGCTCTATTGGGAGAGTCTGCCTGAGAAGTACGAGGGCAAGCGTTTCTATCATATCTCTACCGATGAGGTTTATGGTGCACTCGAACTGACTCACCCTGAAGGTATCGAACCTCCATTTACTACTACTGCTTCGAGCTCTGAGCATCATCTGGCTTACGGCGACCAATTCTTCTTGGAGACCACGAAGTATAATCCTCACTCTCCCTATTCAGCTGCCAAGGCTTCATCAGACCACTTTGTACGTGCCTATCACGATACTTATGGCATGCCAGTAGTGGTGACCAACTGCTCCAACAACTATGGCCCCTATCAGTTCCCTGAGAAACTGATTCCGCTGTTCATCAACAATATTCGTCATCGCAAGCCTCTGCCCGTCTATGGTAAGGGTGAGAACGTGCGCGACTGGCTCTATGTAGAGGATCATGCACGTGCCATCGATGTGATTTTCCACGAGGGAAAGATTGCAGATACTTATAATATCGGTGGTTTCAACGAGTGGAAGAACATCGATATCATCAAGGTGGTCATTAAGACCGTCGATCGTCTGCTGGGTCGTAAGGAAGGTGAAGATATGGATCTGATTACCTTCGTAACCGACCGTGCCGGGCATGATCTGCGCTATGCCATCGACTCTTCAAAACTGCAGCGTGAACTCGGATGGGAGCCCAGTCTCCAGTTCGAAGAGGGCATCGAGAAGACCGTCCGCTGGTATCTCGACAATCAGGAGTGGCTCGATAATGTGACCTCCGGCGACTATCAGAAGTATTACGATAACATGTATGCCAACAGATAATCTGTCTCGCGAACTCCATTCGTATCTGGTTCGAATCGGTCTGAATCCTGCGAACTTGTCTCCTCAGATGGAGCACTATCTGGAGCACCTGCTCTATCTGCTGCCGCCTGAGGAAGAAGAGGCTGTAGAGCATTATTACGGTCTCTTTGGCTGTCAGCGAAGATCGTTGCAGGAGATTGCGAAGAAGCTGAATCTGTCGCAGGAGGACGCGATGGAGCGCATAGACCAATGCGTGAGGAAGTTGGCAGTGACCCCAGAGTGGCAAATGCTGAAACAAACAATTGACAAATGAAGAAGATATTACTTTTAGGCTCAGGAGAACTCGGTAAGGAGTTCGTGATAGCCGCCATGCGTGCAGGTCAGTATGTGATTGCCTGCGATCGTTACGACAATGCGCCAGCCATGCAGGTGGCTGATGAGCGCGAGGTGTTCTCTATGCTCGATGGCGATGCACTCGAGGCAGTGGTGAATAAACATAAGCCCGACATCATCGTGCCTGAGATCGAGGCCATCCGTACGGAGCGACTGTTCAAGTTCGAGGAGCAGGGTATTCAGGTGGTGCCCAGTGCCCGTGCCGTCAACTTCACGATGAACCGTCGTGCCATTCGCGATCTCGCTGCCAAGGAACTGGGACTGAGAACCGCCAAGTATTTCTATGCCAAGACCTTCGAGGAGTTCAAGAAGGCTGCCGACGAGATTGGCTTCCCCTGCGTCGTCAAGCCTCTGATGTCATCCTCTGGTCATGGGCAGAGCTATGTTCACAACGAGGGTGAGCTCGAGATGGCCTTCAAGGAGGCGATGGAGGGCTCGCGTGGTGATGTGAAAGAGGTGATCATCGAGGAGTTTATCGACTTCGATTCTGAGTTTACGCTACTCACCGTCACTCAGCAGCACGGATGGCCCACGCTGTTCTGCCCGCCTATCGGACATGTTCAGAAGGCAGGCGACTATCGTGAGTCATGGCAACCTTACAAGATATCTAATGAGGCTCTGAAGCAGGCACAGATGATGGCCGACAAGGTGACGAAGGCACTCACGGGTGCTGGCATCTGGGGTGTTGAGTTCTTCCTGACGAAGCAGGGAGAGGTTATCTTCTCTGAGCTCTCGCCACGTCCACACGATACGGGAATGGTCACTCTTGGTCATACAACCAACCTCAGCGAGTTCGAGCTCCATCTGCGTGCCGTCCTGGGATTGCCCATTGCTGGTATCCATCTCGAGCATGCTGGTGCTTCGGCTGTGATCCTCTCACCCAAGGAGGCTTCTACACCAGTTGACCGTTCGCTGCTCGACTATAACTTCGTGGATGCCCTGAAGGAGGATCGCACGCGTATACGTATCTTCGGCAAGCCCGAGGCTCACAAGGGTCGCCGCATGGGTGTAGTCCTCTGCTATGGTGAGGTTGGAGACGATGTCAATGCCCTTCGCGACAAATGCAAGCGACTGGCCAAGACCGTTCTCGGCACCGATCCTTACACGAAGTTCGAACACTAAGACCATCGGATGGAAAAGGTAAGAACCATTAATCTGCCCAAGATCGTTGACCCGCGTGGCAATCTGACGGTGGCTGAAGAGATGAAGAACGTGCCGTTCGATATCGCTCGAGTCTACTGGACATACGACATTCCGTCGGGTGAGCGTCGTGGTGGTCATGCTCATCGCACTTGCGAAGAAGTGGTTGTGGCTGTGAGTGGTTCTTTCGATGTGGAGGTGTTCGATGGCAAGGAGCATCAGACATTCCATCTGAATCATCCTTATCAAGGTCTGTATATAGGTACTGGCGTATGGCGCACATTGGAGGATTTCTCCAGTGGCGCTGTCTGCTTGGTACTGGCTTCTGAACTGTTCGACGAAGACGAGTATATCTACGACTACGACGAGTTTTTGCGGCATGTTTGAAATTCGGCGATATTCGGCAGAACGGGCTGATGAATGGAACGCATTCGTGGTGACATCGAAGAATGCTACTTTTCTCTTCGACCGCCGTTATATGGACTATCATAGCGACCGTTTTGAAGACTACTCGCTGATGGTCTATTATAAGTCGGAGCTCTATGCGTTGCTGCCTGCCAACAGAGTCGGCGATACGCTATATTCGCACCAGGGACTGACCTATGGCGGACTGTTGATGACATCAGGGAGTAAAACCGCTGTGGTTCGCGATGCCTTTGTGGCTGTGAATGCCTTTCTGCGACAGGACGGTTTTCGTAGGGTGATTTATAAGCATATCCCTTGGATTTACGCCACTCAGCCAGCAGAAGAAGATCTCTTTGCTCTGACTAATGTGTGCCGTGCGCAGCTCTGTTCTCGAGATGTGGCAACGGTGGTGACGCTCCGTCGTCGTCTGCCGCTTTCGGAATTGCGCAGACGTTGTGTGAAGAAGGCTCAGAAGGCTGGGGTAGAGATCAGGGAAACTCAGGATCTCAGTGCGTTCTGGCCTTTGCTGGAGGCTAATCTGAAGGCAAGATACCATGCCCGCCCTGTGCATTCTTTGGAGGAGATAGCTTTGTTGAAGTCGCGATTCCCCCAGCTGATCCGTTTGTTTGTGGCCTGCAAGGATGGTCGTGTTGTTGGTGGCACCTTATTATATATATGTGCGCACACGATGAAGACACAGTATATATCCGCCAACGAAGAAGGCCGAGGGGTGGGGGCCTTGGATCTGTTGTTCACGACGCTGCTGGGGCAATGCAGTAAGGACGGGATGGAGTATTTCGATTTCGGAACGTCAAACCGTCCGGATAATGACGATCTGAACGATTCGCTGATTTTCCAGAAGGAAGGCTTTGGCGGACGAGCTGTTTGTTATGATACTTACGAATACAGCCTATGATCAAGTATCTCGACCTGAAAGCCATCAACAGTCTCTACGACGAAGAAATCCGAAGCGCAGTCAGTCGGGTCCTGGATAGCGGCTGGTATCTGAAAGGCGAGGCCACGCGTCAGTTCGAGCAGCATTATGCCGAGTATATCGGCACGCGTTATTGCATTGGCTGTGGCAACGGACTCGATGCGCTCACCCTGATATTCCGAGCCTATCTGGAAATGGGCATCATGCAACAGGGCGATGAAGTCATCGTGCCGGCTAATACCTACATTGCCTCGATTTTTGCCATTACGGAGTGCGGCTTGAAGCCCGTCCTCGTCGAGCCTTCTTGGAAAACGCTGCAAATTGACGATTCGCTGATTGAGCAGGCCGTCACCCCTCGCACTCGAGCCATCATGATTGTCCATCTCTATGGCCGCTGTGCCTATACCTCCCGCATTGGCGACATCTGCCGCAATCATAATCTGAAGCTCATTGAAGACAACGCCCAGGCTCACGGCTGTACATATCTCACTCCTCACTCCTCACTCCCCACTCCTCGAAAAACCGGCTCCCTTGGCGATGCTGCAGCTCATAGTTTCTACCCCACGAAGAACCTTGGCGCACTTGGCGATGCTGGTGCCGTCACCACTGATGATGAGGCATTGGCTCAGACGGTTGAGGCTCTTGGCAATTACGGCTCTTCCAGCAAATACGTTTTTGACTATGTGGGTCGCAACAGCCGTATGGACGAGCTTCAGGCGGCTGTCCTTGACGTGAAACTGAAACATCTCGATGCCGACAACCAGCGTCGCAAGGAGATTGCTTCCTTATATATTAATAAGGTGGATAATCCTCTGATTCGGATTCCCCAGTCCAATAGGGATTGCGTCTGGCATATCTTCCCCGTATTCTGCGAACATCGCAACCATCTAGAGCAATACCTCCACGATAATGGCGTTGAGACCCAAATCCATTATCCCATACCACCTCACAAACAGCGTTGCTACAGCCGTTGGAATCATCTTTCATTCCCTATTACCGAGCAGATTCACGCTCAGGAGCTCTCCATACCTTGTCATCAGGCGATGACAGATAAAGAGGCTGACCTTATTGTAGACATCCTTAATGCTTTCTAAGAGTATCATTAAAATAAACGTTAATGATTTGTGTGTTTAAGAAATAGTTCGTACCTTTACAGACGTTATGTACGATCAGATTCAACGCCATCGCCCCCGACATTACACCGCCAGCACGCCTGCGCCGCTAGGCTGCAGCACTCTTTGCGGCCATCACCTTGAACCACTTGTGGTATATGTCGATAGGAAGTAAGCGTATCGCAACCTACATGGCCAACCAGAAGTAGCAGAATCATTCAATAACTAAAAAGTAATTACAAGATGAAACAGACACTTATTCTCGACAACATCATCACGATGGACGAAAAGAGGCCCTTTGCCAAGGCCGCCGTAGTGAAGAATGGCTTGTTTGCCTACATTGGTAGTGCTGAAGAGGCCAAAGGCTACGGGTAGGCGAACATAGTTCGGGCGCTCGACCTCTGGTCGCTTGCCACCGAAGGGACGCAAGAATGCGGATGGCCTCTTGGGTGATGCCCATGGTGCGGCGGACGGACTTATCGTACATGCCCATTTCGTAGGGGATGTGGAAGAAAAACATGCATTGGTAGTTTGTATCTCGAAAAGATTTTGTACTTTTGCAGCGGAATTATAACATGTCAAGGAATGAAACGATTCATACACCTTATTATATTGTGCGCCGTGCTGACCCTGACAGTGGGCTGCACTAAGCCCGACCGTAGTGACGTGGCGCAGAAACTGAGCAAAGAGATTATCAACGAGGGATCAACCAACATTGAGCATTCTTTGGAGCGGGTGGATAGTGCGGAGGATGCCGGGCTGTTTACAGCGGTACGTGTCAATACCGTTAAAGCCATGATCTCTTTTAATGCCAACCGGCGACGGATGGCGGCCTATTACGCGGAGAAAGCGATTGCCGCAGAAGCGGGGCATGCTGTTACCACGTCTGCAGACAGCAATCTATACTGCAAGGCTTGCTGGCTTCTGGGTAACAGTGCATACGCCGATGGCGAGTACGGAAAATCGCTCGCGCTGTCCAAGGAAATCTTGGCATTTGTGGGTGATGGCACAACACCTAAGGATATAGAGGTGAAGTGCAGGGCACTGACGCAGATGGCAGATTGTGAAAAC
>JAFSNR010000056.1 GCA_017443345.1 Prevotella sp. | reverse complement strand
GTATTCACACCTCAACAAGACCTGGGAGTCTCCTGACTTCAAGTCTGTGGCTGATGAGATCCGCAAGGCCAAGGAACGTTATTCGGCAATGCATTTTTGCCGGAAGGCGAAACTTGGTGAAGACGGAAAACAATTGACAATACCTGCCTACGACAAGAAGACGGGTAACCCGATTATTGACCCAGTTACTGGACTTCAGAAGATGGTACCCGCGTGGGAGCCTGACCCTTCGAAACCTAAGAAGATGCCCAAAAACTCCGAGCCTATACGTGAGGGTGTGGCAGTCATCACTGAGGCTACGACGATGGAGCAGTTGCATGAACTCGCGCGTTCTATCGAACTGCGTTTTGGCATCAAGACCAAGGCCATCTACGCCCATCTGGACGAAGGCCATGAGCATCTGGTCACGGACAAGGATCACGAGAAGGGCAAGTATCTTGACATTCCGGAAGGTAACACCATCTTCCTCTGGAACTATCACGCTCATTACGTCTTTGACTGGACTGACCATAATACAGGTCAGTGCATCAATCTCAACCGTCACAACATGTCAGAACTTCAAGACATGCTTGCCAATACCTTCAAGATGGAGCGAGGCAAGAAGAGCGACAAGAAGTGGCGTGACGCTAATAACTACAAGGCTGAACAGGAGGCCATCCGTGCCAAGGAAGCCGCAGAGTATGTGGAGCGCAAGAAGTCCGAGTCTAAACAGATTATGGAAGCCATCAGTGAGAACAGCAACAAGTTGAGCAAACTCCAGAAGGCCCTCGATGATTTACTCTCAGCCACCAGTGTGCCAGAAGAGTCTCTTGATGCAGTACCCTTTGCCGAGATGACCTTCACACTGAAAGGTTCTGATAAGGTGATAACTGTTCAGGATCTCGTGGATGATGCTCTTCGCCGTATCAGCGAGGATGTCAACACGCCAATTCCTCTGTTTAAGCGAGACGAGTGGCAGAAGGAGCGTAATGCCAAGGCTAAGCAGATTGTCACCATTCTTCAACAGCAACTCCTCAGCGTGTCCAAGCTGCACAAGAAGAAAATCAACAATGTGGGCAAGCAGATGTACCTCGATGCCAAGCAGAAGGTGGCTTTGGCTGCCAAGACTGAGGAGGAGAATGTACGCTTGAAACAGCGTATCTCCGAACTCGACGAGAAGGCCATTGCTCGCGAGAAGGCCAAGACTGCCACTGCAGAGCACAAGGCACAGGAGCAGACAATCCGTGCTGACCGTGAAGAGCAGCGTGCAGACGCGGCAGAGAGTCGTTTATCGAAGATGGAGCAGTTCATCCGTCAGGCTGGAGTTTCAAAGGCCTTTGCCAACTGGAACCTCTTGAATGAGATAGTTGATAAGGCTATTACCGCTTTCAATGCCTGGGCACATAGCACTGCCTCCATTTTCAACCGCAATGATGAACGTGTAATCGGTCAGGGCATCATTGCTCAGTGTCAACTTGAAGGTCTCAACCCAAGCATTGAATCTGACCGTCAGACTGCTGCCAGCGACATCGCTGATAAGGCAGAGTCAACGATAGGTCGCATTACTCAGTTCAAGTGGGACATTGCCGTTACCCGAATCGGCCAACTGGCTTCAGAGATGCGCGTCTCTATGGGCGGGCAATCTGTTGGTGGCAGTAATGGCAATGCCAATGAACTGACGAACTGGGACGGTACTAAGAAACACGGATTGGGCATATAGTACTGCTGTGTTTTCTTTACATCTTAGAGAGGGGCTGGCGTTTGTGCCAGCCCTTCAATCAAAAATCGCTTCCCTTCCGTAAATACTTCCTAATACGTCACAAATTGGGGCTCTCGTTACCTTATCCCACTCAGCAGTATCTGGGCATTAGTTTCTTGCATCCTGATATATGCGAACAGCCGCTTGCCAGCATCTTTCAGACTTGCTCCAAAGACATACACGTCATCATCTATAATCAGGAATCTGTCATGATTATGCTGACAGATGTTGATTGTGACAGGTGAGTATTGCTGGTTGTGACGCTGCACGGCCAACTGCTGC
>JAFSNR010000055.1 GCA_017443345.1 Prevotella sp. | reverse complement strand
GAGTCATAGAAAAGGCTGGTGGCTCAAAGTCGGAGTTCATTGAATGCAATTTGTAGCAGAACGTGGAATTGAGAACGGTCTCCAAATCGTAACCCCAATTTTTCTCAATCCTCTGAACTGCCTTTATACAAAGAAAGATTGCAAATTCTTCCAAAGTTACTAAAAAAAGAGCATTATTAATACAAAAACAGAACGCGAAAAAGACTTGAAAACGTTTACGCTTCCAGATGACAGGGGGAAAACATCGTACTAAGAGCACCCTATCATCACGACAGGGTGATCATTAACATATTGCTCAACAACAGCTGCCACCTTACCAGGCAGAAGCAGATATAGATTCTTTTGGGTAATTTCAGGGAAAAGTGGGCATGGCTTTCTTATATGCATCATTAATGTTTTTTCTCCAAATCTCCCACCACTGTCACAAATCCCATTTAAATAAAGGGATTATGAGGTGGTGGAAGATTGGTTGATGATGGCAAATACAGCGCTATTTATGTTTTTTTTCGCTTTACAAGATAGAGTGAGCCATACTTATCTTCGTTTTTCTTCAGCCCAGGAATGTTGGATAGTTTGCGTCCAAAGCCGATGACATTTGTTGGTTTTAGCAAACTGATGCCAACTTTCTTCTTCAGATAGTTCAAAATGGCAGTGGGACTAATCCACTCTCCTTCCTTTTCATCGACGGCAGGCTCGAAATAGTCATAGAAGAACTGCTCTACAGCTGTCTTCACGCCGAACTTGCGGTTCCACTCCAGAATCTGCTGCGTCTCTACTGGACCAAAATAATAAGGCTCGTGCTGATGCAGGGCCTGCATGGCCTGAGCATAGAGCTGTTCGTGGTTTGGAGGTGTACTGACATCGATGGGGCCAGTCAGTTCCACACTCAGAAATCGACGACTACCAGATGGATCTGTCAGTACGTCGGCCTGATTGGTGGTGGCGATGAAAGAGGCACGACGTGGAAAATCCTCTACATGTCGTCCGTAGGGGCGTTTGATTTTGACAGAAGACAGGGTTATGATGTTCTTGAGGAATCCCTGCTGAACACGAGGCGAAATCTGGTTAAACTCATCAAGGTTGATAAGTAGCATCTGTGCTATCTGCTGCAGCACCTGTTTCTTGTCATCCATCTGCAGGTTGCCCGTATAGCCCCAACTCAGTTCTGGCGGCAACAGCTGTTCACAGAAGGTGGTCTTGTTCCATCCCTGCGTAGAGATGAGCAGCGGTACGGCCTGATTACCATATTTGGCCAGATTTGACACCTGCCACTGACGCACCATACCGAGGAACCACGTATAGAACCAGTCCTCCCAATGCGGATTGTTGGTAGGAACGGTTCGAGCCAGTTTACGGATATGATCCTTTCCATCCCACTTGCCGTACTGCTCCCACAGGTAGTCGCCGATAGGGTTGAAGGGACGAATCATGTTTGACTGTACGTAGCGCCGCACATCGTTATCACGAGCATCGATACCGCCAAGACGTACCTTCATGGTGAGACCCTTCAAGGCACGATCGTCCACTGGCTGCCAGTCCATGTAGCGATAGCTGCTATCCTTGTATTCCGTATAACCCATAATGGTGTTGTAGCGGAACTGATAGCGGGAATTAAGGAAGTCTATCAACTTTTTGGTTTCAAGGCTGATATCTGAACTTGCGGCATCTTCGTCTTCGAGTGGCGTTTCTACGCTTACCTGTGGCAGAGGCTCTATTGTCGGCAAGGGCTTCTCGCTGACGGGGAGTGCTATGGCCTCAGCATTATAATAGGGGAGTGAATCAAGGGGCATGTGGAAACAAGTGCGCACAGAGGCTGACTCTTTACTGATGGACTTGGGCAGAATACCCTGATAGAGGGACGATGCCAGGTTATAACCCGTCTGACAGTAAGCGTCAGCTTCTTCCTCTGTAAGAGAGTGCCCGTTTAGGGTCGCTATCCTGACGAGTATGATGACTTCGCTACCCGTAGGCCCAATAAAGGCAGCCTGAGTATAGTGCAATATCTGTGCAGCCTGCTTCACGGCCTCGATGTCTGCCTGACGCTGCAGGTTGTTGACAGTCATGGCCACTATACCATTGAAGGTCTTCATACAGAGGTTGTCGTTACTATCCTTTATAAACTCGGCAGATGGATAAATAAGGTGTGAAGGGTTCTGGCGGTCATAACCATCCAGATTGTCAGTCATGCAGAACTGCTTGCGGCGACGGGCCACAACTCCATCTTTTGTATCGGTCTTAATTCGCTCTATGAAGCTTTCAATCGTCTTGTTTGAGAGCTTCAGCGCATTCTTCTTGTCTCTTAGTACGAGTGTAATTTTCATATGAATAGTCTTTTAAAGTGTTATACCTATTAGAAACCAATCTTTTCCCAGTGAGAAAACACTGTTTTCCCAAAGAGAAAATACCGTTTTCTCAGTAAGAAAACAATAGAAAACGCTATCCTTTATTGGTTTGTGGGAGGATTGCCGAAGGAATATGCTTCATAGTAACGGTCGAAAGGTACGTCCCAATCGTAGCCGAAACCCCTGACAATCCGTCGGATCATCTCTTGCTGTCTAGGGTTGAGGCCACGCTCTCCACGCAAAAACTGATAATACTGCTTGGTTCCAATCAGTAAGGCAGTGAGACTTTTGCGCATTGGGGTGTAATCCTTCTTCAGTACGTTGTCGTAAAGATGGGTGAAACCAGTTGCCATGGTCATCACCTCAATCTTGTCAAACCAACGGCACTGACCGTTTTTCTGCGTGTGAGGCAGTACGCAACGGCAGGTCTCCAAAGTCTCTGGAGCATGACTGCCAGCCAAGAATCGCATACAGTTCCCGTGGAGCGGACAGTCTGCATTGAAGCAGAGTGTGTACCAGCCAGGGACTGCAGAATAGTCGAACTTGTCTTCGAGTGAATTGATGTCTGTTGTCTTTTTCATATCTGCCTACAAAGGTACAACATTTTTAGGGCAAATGCAAGTTTTTTGCCTAAAAAAGAAAACAAAAATATAATTTTATTGGCAATCTGCCATCGCAGAGAAATCTTCCACCACCGCTAAACGCCTGTAAATAACATAAATATGTCACGTTGGTGGCAGAATGGGAGATTTAGACGACATCTTGGAACATGACGGTAGAACGCTATACTACTGCTAACTTAAAAATTAAGCGCGACACCGTTGATAGTGTCGCGCTTAATTTTTTATGTGTACCATATAGAAGGCATTGACTTCTGTGTACTTGATTCGACCTGTTTGATGTCGTTCCTCGTTTTTTCTTCTTTAACTTCGTTTTTTGTAAACATAAGCAGCTCCTCCGTTGATTATTAGTTACTGCAAATATACGTTTTTTTCTTCAAAGTTGTTATTGTCTTATATCACTTTTAGGGCACATTAACATAATTATACCACTTATCGTATTATTATCCATTCAATATTCAATTTCTATCCCAGATGGAACCCATGAAGCTAGCGTCATATCTCATTAAATAAGTGTCATATTGCGTCTTGAAAGGATGGAAGGGAGCAGGAACAGCCTGCGGGCCATCAAATAGTTTTGGCCACAAGTTGGGTTGGATGTGATAGATCTGGAACTCACCAGAAACCGTGCCCACTTCCTTGGAAATAACAGGGAAGGCTGTACGGGCGAACTTCGGACCTTGGCCTGAAACGGCAGCATTGACTGTCATCACAATACCACGATCCGTCTGCTCGAAGTTCAGGTTCAGACTATCACCAATCACCAACAGACCATTACCATCTCGATCGCTGAACAGGGCGGCATCTACGCCCATACGGTTGCCCTCGAAGTATAGGTCGTCCTTGTGCTTAGCCCAGAAACCATAGCGGTTGGCCTGATGGCGACCAGGATAAGTGGCGAAGGGCCCTTGTCCTATCCACTGAACACGGTCGAAGGAAGAATCAAGGAGAAAAGCAACACCCAGTTCGGACAAGAAAGCACCGGTGCTGTCGGGCGTCAAAGTGTAGCTGACTCTGGTGGCTGTACCTTCTTGGATGGTTTGCACGTCGGCCTTGACGTATGGGTTATCCAAAGGCTGGAGATACTTCTCAATACGCAGATCTTTTACTTTGAGTTTTTCTGCCATCGTTGCCTTACGACCTACACGAACCAACGGACCTTTTTGTATCAGTGCCATGGGATCTCCATTACCAATCCATGCCATGTCAGGCTTGCTTAGTACAAAACTTTGATGGAGGAAAGTGTAGCCTTCTGCATCTTCGATATCGAACTGTAACAGGGAAAGCCCTTTCTGTTTTGGCAATTCCAAGGTATAAGGAACAGACGTATGGGGCGCACAATCCGGACTGAATGACCCTCGCATCACAGTGTCACGGTTATTTGTCAATGACCAGTGGAAGGTGATATTGTCTTTCAGATTCAGGAAGTCGTAGCGGTTGGTGATTTGGAGAACATTACCTTCAATGCCCGCGACAAAGGCTCGGGCGTAGTTATGCTGAAGCTCGTAGTAATTAGGAAGTGGTGTACGGTCAGCATAGAGTAGCCCATCAGTACCTTGATTGCCATACATCTCAAAACCACCCTTGTCTGAGGTAAACACCCGTTCCTCATAGCCAAATCTGTCCCTCAACCTGGCTTGGAATGGCATTCCTTGGTCTACCCACTCCCAAACGCTGCCTCCAGCTATGCAGGGTGTCCGTTCGATGATCTCCCATTGTCGGTCATGGTCTTCGAGCGAGATGCCTAACGTATGGCAATACTCTGTGAAGATGACGGGACGGTCAGCCCGCTGGTAGAAGTCGGCTATCTGTGAGGTTGAAGGGTAGTGAGGCGTATAGATGTCAGCCACCTTTGGGAAATTATAATTAAATTTGCGGAAGTAGCTACCAACTTGAGGATAGCAGATGGGGCGGGAATCGTCGAGTTCGCGCTTCACATAATCTCCCAATTTGATACAGATATCCGTCAGCGGATTCTCATTGCCTAAGCTCCAGATGAGCACCGACGGGTGATTCTTGTCACGACGGATGGTAGCCTGTGCTCGCTGCTGAAGTATTGGGTAAAAGGTTGTATCCGAGAGGTTCTTGTCGCCATAGCCAAAGGGCACTTCGTCAATGATATAGAACCCCAACGAATCTGCCAGTTCATAGAAACGGGGTTCGCGGGGATAGTGTGAGGTACGGATATAGTTGATGGAAGCCTCTTTCATCAGCTTCATATCCCTCAAAATGGAAGCCTCATCAATCACCTTTACTGTTTGGGGATCAGTAGAGTGACTGGTGACACCACGCAGCTTGATGGGCTGTCCGTTGAGCTTCAAGATGTTGCCGTCAATGGTCAGCTCTCGGAAACCAAACTTGTGTTCAAAGACCTGAAGGGGTTTGCCCTTCTGTAAGAGTGTTGTGCGCAGGGTGTACAGATAAGGTGTCTCAGCCGTCCATAGATGAGGATGCTCCACCTTGTTGCTGCCCACTGCTTTGCCCTGTGCATCAAGAATCTCATGCCTGATGTTGGTCTGCTTGTTAGCATTGGCGATATCCGTTTTGACATTTACGGTGCCGTCATTCTTTGTGTGGATGGTCAAATCCCTCAGATGCGTATGGGGCACTGCCATCAGCGTCACGTCACGGAAAATGCCGCTGGGAGCCCAGTCATCATTATAGTCGAAATCACTGCCGGGGAACTGTGAGATCACACGCATGGTCAGCATCTGTTGGCCCTGTTTATGATTGATATAAGGTGTGATATCGAAAAGGGCTGTATTATAGCCTGAGCGCCATGAGCCAGCAAATTTCCCGTTGATCCAAAGGTCGTAGCCATAGAGCACACCATCGAATCGGATTATCATGCATTGTCCTTTCCATGCCTCTGGCACAGTAAATGTCGTGCGGTAATAGCCCGTCAACGAGTCGGCATGATGATAGGTTGGCTTGCAGAAACCATAGGCCTCCCAACAGCCGGGTACGGGAATCATCCGCCAGGTGTCATCTGTCGCAGGAACAGACGGATCGTCTGTAATGCCTTTCACCACTTTCAGGTTCCACTCACCATTCAGACTCCTCTTCATCTGCGTATCTGTCACTGGTAAGATGCCTTGAAAGGCGTCCGTTACCTGTGCACGGATAACGATGGCCAATAAACAAAAGCTAATAATCAAAATCCGTCTCATGCTTACATCTTCTTATATTTCAGGTCTATCTTGATGTACTTGTGATCTTTATTCCAGTGTTCAAAGAGTCCGAGAGGCTGCTCCAAAGGCATTCCTTCCTGTTTATAGACAGTACCACTAGGCGTATTCGGGATGCTGGCAGCCTCGCGCAAATATTCATCGCAATAGTTCAGACTGCCAAACTCTGGCCACTCTCCAATTAGAATGTCCATGCCTACGGCATCGCAGGCCACCTCATCCTGGGACACAATCAACGAACAAGCCCAGTCGCCGTTAAACGGCTCTTTCTGCCACTTGGGGGCTGGAGCACCATTGACATCTCGCGAGCCGTAGGTGCCATCAATGAGCAGGAGCAGGGCCTTCTGTCCCATGTCCTTATGACCGAGCCAGTCAACGAAGGTCTTATAGCCAGGTTTGCCATGACGCTTGTCTTGACTGATGTTATTGTGTGAATTCTGCCGCCAGAGCAGGTTGATGTCCGTAGCTCCATACCAGTTCTTTGTGGTCAGGGTAACTCCTGGCCCGGAGTGCGTCTTCAACAATGCACTGTTGATGAGATAGTCGGCATCCACGATACACTTGGCAAGTCCTCGAGCCATCTTACCATTATCCACCGAATAGACAATCTGCTCTGGATAGTACTCGCATTTCTGTCGGCCGTCACCTCCGATGTTGTCGATGAACACCACCTCAGGAAATTCCCTATGTACCTTATTATATATGGAGTCCGTAATGGCGCGACTAGGTTCACAGAGCGTAATATCCTGCTGACGGACACCCCCGTCGCGAACCATCGATCGTACCAATGCTAAGGTGACGAAAGGCGATGAGTTCAGTTCTATCGTATCATGGTGGGTAATGGCATTGTTGATATTCAGTTTCACGGCAATCTTCTCACCTCGCTTGTAACCGCGGTTACCCCGTCCATGGGTCTTGTTGAAGTGTTTGAACAAGGCTTTCCATGCCTTCTGGGGCGTGGGTTCTCCTGTCAGTTGCAAAACAGCTTCTGTCATCATGGCATCAGCCTTGACCTGGTCGTTCCAGCGGTCTTCCACCCAAAGGCCCGTCCTACCATCCCACTTGGCTACTCCTGGACTATGAATCCATGCCACGCGGCCTGGATGGATGCCACAGCCTATGCCTATCGGCTCATTAGGTCCGACGAAGAGTTGTGGGAACTGCGGATTAAACTCCCCGAAGAACAGACGGTCGCGGTTGACGGCCTCATCTATCGGCTGTATTGTCGTGGAAGGCCCTAAGTCCGGATCTTTCCAGGCCCTGAGTTGCCAAACCACTTTTCCTTCCTTGTCTATCTCCACAGCTTGTACAGGGGCATTGGCAGAATCCATAGGTTCCTTGTTCCACTCGTTATACCAGTTATTAATAATATGGTTGCCATTCTTCAGGCGAACCGTCTTCTGGGGTTGCGTGATGCCAAAATCTGTCGTATTTATCTCCCAAACGGTTTCTCCCATACGGGTAATCTCCTGAATATGTCCCTTACTGCCGGTTATCAGCAGATTGCCCTTGGGCAGTTCCTGAACAGACCAAGGCAGGAATCCGTCCCAGCGGTCCACTTCCTTACCATAGCAGTTGTACTCATGGATACAGCCCAAAGCCATATTCGCAACGAGCAATGTCCCGCGAGAGGTTAGGCGTGCATTTCGGAACTGGCCATGAACGGAGCCTTTCTCAGATGTCGGCAGTTCGAATTCCCTGACAATCCGTTTCGACAGCATTTCCATCACAATCGCCTTGGCAGGTCTGCCGTTCTGTACAAACACCACATGCGTCTTACCGATAGGTTGGATGGTGTGTATCTCCGTACCCTCAGGGGCGTCGTACTGCCAGACGATCTGACCATCTTGTGCCACCTCGGCAATGCCGAACTGGTGAGCCATCAGAATATGTCCGTCCGTCATCAATACGGCGTCGCTGATTTCTCCTCGCCGTTGCTTGTCCTCGAAAGTCCAAGTTACCTGTCCATCCTTCACGATGAACATTCTCATTCGCTTACACTGACCAGCATAAAAGAAATTATGCTTAGCCAGACTCATGTCTATGTCCTGCGCTGTCATACCTAACGACAGCAGTAATAATGTCAAGATTAGTGTAGTTTTATTCATAATAATTATAGTATTGTTATTTGATCTACTACGATATGGTCGTCAAGGGCACGGATGGTCAGGGTGTGACTACCCTGAAACAGATGTGCCTTTGTATCACGTACAGCCTGTCCGTTGAGGACATTCTGCTTCCAACGCTCTGAGCGGAAAGGCTCTTTCAGACTATAGACGACAGGCTCCTGGCCGTCGATACTCACACTGAATCGCAGATTACCGTCATCGTTTGGTTGCGTGGGAATCTCCACCGAGCACCTGGGCACCTACTATATAGGCTTTATTGCCTGCGGCCTGAGTTGTATACTCTTTGTACTGCTGGCCGTTATCAGATTCTTTTGTTACCATAGATCTACCCATTTAATACACAATTACACAATGACTAAAGTTTCTGCTGCAAAGGTACGGCGAAAATAAGAAATGCGAAATACCATCAGCACGGCATTTCGCATCACTCAAATTAGGTAGAAACTATCTAATAATTGATACGATATTGCATAAAATTCGTATTTTTGAATATCATCAACAGGACGGTCGCCACGGGCAGTAGCCGTACCTTGAATCATCTCCACGACATCAAGGCCCTCCTCTACCTCACCGAATATGCCCTGCAACTGTATCTGTTCTTTACAAGTTCCAAAAAGTTCATGTCTTTTCCCTTTGAAGCGAAGACAGCATAGAGTTCTTCATCACTCCATTTCTGTTCTTCATTCTACACTTTGATTGAAACTATTTTCTAACAATGATACTGCCACTGGCCTGATGAGTAGCAAGAATCAGCACCTCGGCTATCTGGACATGAGCGGGAGCATTGGCTGCATAGACTGCCACATCGGCAATATCATCGCCTGTCAGGGGCTTGATGCCCTTGTATACATTGGCAGCACGGTCATTGTCACCATGGAAACGGATGTTACTGAAATTCGTCTCAACAAGACCTGGTTTCAGGTTGGTGACACGAATAGCCGTATTAGCCACATCGATGCGGAGTCCGTCAGACAACGCCTTTACTGCTGCCTTCGTAGCACAATAGACATTACCACCTGCATAGGCTGCATCGCCAGCTACAGAGCCAACATTGATGATATGACCGCTGTTACGCTCCACCATGCCAGGAACTATCAGTCGAGTCATCGTCAGCAGTCCTTTGATGTTCGTGTCAATCATCGTTTCCCACTCATCAGGGTCGCCCTCATACTCTGGCTCCAAGCCCAAGGCAAGGCCTGCATTATTCACCAACACATCAATCTTCTGCCATTCATCTGGGAGTTCGCTGATATACTGCCTCGCTTTCTCACGGTCTCTCACGTCGAAAGCCAAGGTAAGTACCTCGGTATCCTTTTCCGCCAACTCTTTACGAATCTCTGCCAGACGATGTTCGTTCCTGCCTGTCAGAATCAGTTTATCGCCGTTCTCGGCAAACTTCCTTGCACAAGCCAGTCCGATGCCGCTTGTTGCCCCTGTTATCAATACAATTTTATCCATAAACTTCTAAACTATCATAAATCTAAGGTGCAAATATACGGATTTTGCTGCAAATTTCGTATATTTGCAAGGTTATTACAACATAGTTTAAGGATTTACGCTAAACAAAGCTGCGATTAAGTGAGCACCATGCAAGTAAAACTTGCAAATGACCGAACGAAAGCAGGTTATTTAAATACGATTATGAACATTCTGATTCTACAAGGCTCACCACGAGCAAACGGCAACACCGCATGGATGGCGGAAGAGTACAAGAAGGCTGCCGAGGCAGCAGGTCATCAGGTCACTCTGGTAAACGTGTCGAAGAAAAAGATTGCAGGCTGTCTGGCTTGTGAGTACTGTCATAACAAAGGCAATGGTGCCTGCATTCAGAAAGACGATATGCAGGAGCTTTACCCCCTTATGGCAGAGGCAGAGGTACTGGTACTGGCTGCACCTATCTACTACTTTACACTCTGCGCACAGATCCAAGCACCCATCCAACGCATGTACTGCGTAAATGCACCTGCTAAAGTGAAGAAGATGGCTCTGCTGATGTCATCCTATTCACCTGGTGTCTATGACGGTGCCATTGCTGAGTTCCGTGACATCTGCAACTACTGGAAGGTCGAGAACATGGGCTTTGTCAGT
>JAFSNR010000038.1 GCA_017443345.1 Prevotella sp. | reverse complement strand
TGAGTGGAAGAAGCTCATAGAACTGGTAGGGATTCACTATCATCGCTTCTACATATTCATCACCATCGATCACCAACTATCCAATCAGGAATACAGAGTGTGTATCCTGTCACGCCTTCAATTCGAGACATCCGAAATAGCGACCCTCTTAGGCACATCCTTGCCTGCTATTTCCAATGCACGTAAAAGCATTGCTGCAAAACTCTTCCAATTAGAGAGCGCAATAGACCTTGATACAGAACTGATGAAACTATAATAAGATGAGGCGTTTATCTCGGTTTTGGTGAATTTTTGGTGAATTATTTCTGCCAAGAATATTTGGGAGATTTATCGAAAAGGGCATACCTTTGTGCGACTATTAACATTTAAACCGTTAAAGGTATGTACAAAAAACTCCTAACTCTTCTCTGCATCCTCGCGATGCCCGCGTTCATGAGCGCCGTATGCCCTCCGAGTTCACCGATTACCTTCCAATGGGGACGGATTAGACCGACGAAGCCTGGGTATCCTCGTCCTAAATCCCCCGTCGTTGAGCCTACTGTGTATCTAGACGGTTATGAGTTGACGTTTGAGACACCTTGTGACGGCTGCGTGCTACAGCTGGTGGACGAGGACGATGAGGTCGTCTATACCATCATCATCCCCGCTGGCACCACCACCCTCGCCCTCCCCTCTGACCTCGAAGGTACCTTCGAGCTACAGATTATCGACGGCGAATGGATGTTCTACTCAGACATCGAACTCTAAACATTCTTTTTACCCATTCCATCGGATTCAAATGCCGATGGGATGGGAAAGGAAGTTCATAGAAAAAAATAGTTATGATAAAAAAATTAATAATAATTCTTTGCGCAATGCTTTCACAAAAGTCAGTAGAAGGCATCACATTAGCAGACATGTATGCTGCATACGCAAAATATCAGCAGAATGGTGTTCCACAGTGGCACGGCCCCATGTCTGAAGTCGTTGTTTACTCTCAGCACCCAGGCGCCATTCATCCACGAGTGGGCAAAAAAGCTGACAATTTACGCCTCTCGAAAAATACATATCAGTATGGTATCCTTTATCCAACACTATGTGACCAAGACTCCTATTGGACGATAGCAATCCAGGCTAAACACATTACTTCTCCACACCGAGGGTGGTCCATTGTTGATGCTCCACGGTATCTTCGTCTAGATAGCATCAAAGGCGAGCAGGCATGTCAATATAACAAGACAGAGCCGCATACATTCTATCTGCTTCAACACCCCCTTAATTACCTTGGTTATCTTGTCTCTCCATATTATTACCGACTTGACGTAGATCAGAAGCAGCTCATTCAACAGCAGCAACAAGGGAAGCCAAGTATCTTAGGCGAACTCGATAAAAGTTTAGACGGGACCTGGGTTTATCATTATAATCGGCAACTGATGTTTATGGCAAAAGAAATAAGTCAAAAGACATTAGCCCCACAAAATGGCATCTCAGAGACCTATGATTGCTTCATTTTAAAAAATGAAAAAGGGGAATACGATATTAACTGTTTATCCACTGACAATCATTGCATTTCTTTCCAAGAGCTGAAAGATTTCATCAGAAGGTGCCCAGCGAACTATTTCACAGAGTTGTACTGTGCAGATGGTAAAACCCTTCCAGGTTTCTTCGTTGAAGCGACCTATAAGCAAGTAGAAGGTGGAATACACTGGACATTTTCTATTGACAAATTTGTATGCAATTAAAAAACATATATTAATTCATATAGTACTGTTTATATACAGAATGATACAATCACTGGTTCAAGAGTCCGCATCAGTTAACGATGAACAGACTTTCTAAGATAATTATCGATTCTGGTTCATCGCTTATTATTGATGGCGGTGTTATACGACATCCTGTGATTTGTCCTGAACCAAGAGGGACAATTATAATTAATAATGGAGGTAAGATTATTCCCTATAAAGGTGTATCATTTACACTTCCTGAAGGCGTTAATTTTCAAATTAATCATGGTTCTATAGAATCTTATGAATGATATGTGTATTTTTATATACTTTTGTAGTTGGACCAATTAAACAAAGATGTTTATGATACATAGATTTCTATTAATTCCCCTATTATGCGTTTTTCCAACACTGTCAATAGGACAGAATGCCGATGAATATACTCCTTTCGTAGAAGATGGCAAGGTATGGGTAGTAATGTCATTACTTGGAGCACCGCCCTATTACACCACACTGACCTTTGAGCTCGCAGGCGACACCACGATTGCTAATCACTTATGCAAGAAGCTGATGGTGGAGGAGAAACCCTACTTCGAAGAGAGCCGTTATGAACCTGTCGTGGGCTACCTTATGGCCATTTATGAAGAGGAGAAGAAGGTGTACTTCTGCCTGAAGGATCATACGGAATTCCTGCTTATGTATGATTTCGGCGCGAAAGAAGGAGATGAGCTGAATGTGTGGTATCCCAATATTCCTTTCTATGGCAACCATCTTGCAAGTTTTCATTACCAAGTCGGCCCCAGGTCCACATCCGGTAACTTCTCCGAACTAAAACTATATGATATAGGTGCGAAGGAGGACCTAGAGAAAGAGACAGGCCGAGAACTCCCCATTAACACATATTCCTTTAGATGGGTTGAGGGCTTAGGCAGCTACAACTCTCCGTTGATTAATGGAGGTGCTGCATGGTATGGATGGAGTGGCCGGATTATTGACTGCCATGTCGGCGACCGTTATTTGTTATATGATAAGGAGAGCTTCGATTATCTCAACACACTGACAGGCATCCCCGCCCCCTCCATCGAAAATCGTAAATCATCAAATAGTAACTGCTACGACCTCTCCGGCCGTCGTCTCACGACTTCACCCGTCAAAGGTATCTATATCCGCGATGGGAAGAAGGTGGTTAAGTGAGCGACATGAAAGTAATATGCACCATGCAATGAATAAGATAGTACTGACTATTTTCACTGTATTGACGATGGGCGTCACGCCTGCATGGGCGTTGAAACTGTGGTACCGCAAAGCACCGTCGGCCCGTAACGTCAGCAATGCGTGGATGGAATACGGACTGCCTATAGGCAACGGGCATCTGGGCGGAATGGTCATGGGCGGGGTGGCGACGGCTGAGGTTCAGCTGAACGAAAAGACCTTTTGGACGGGTAGCCCCCAAGCCAAAGGAAATTACCAAAACCTGGGCTACCTGCGGATGGAAACTCTTGGCTTGCAGGAAGAAGAGGCTGTGTGCGACTACCTCATCATGCTGGATTTGGACGAGGCTGTCATCACGGAGCAGTGGACCATAGGCTCTACAGGTTTCCAAAGGGAATATCTGACCAGCTACCCGGATGACTGCATGATAATACGTCTTTCTGCCACAAAAGCTGGGTCGCTCGACCAACGGATATCCCTGCGGGGAGCTCATAGCGAAGTGCCGTCCTACACCGGCGACATGGGCGAGATGGGGTCAAGGCCAGACATGGTCAGCGCTGCGGTGACCTTCAAGGTGACGACAACGGATGGAACGGTCAGCGCGGTAAACGATGGCATAGAAGTGCACGGGGCCTCTGAAATCATCATCACTCTGGCTGCATCAACGGACTACGATCCTGTGTCGCCAACTTATCTCACACCCTCTCCAGGTATCAACGTGCTCAAGGAACGGCAGAGGACGAGGGTTGCCGAGCTCGAATCTGACTGGACACGCCTCATAGAAAGACACCTTGATGACTACCACCTCCTATATGACCGCATGTCGATTAAGCTGACCGATGCCGAAGCGGCGGTGCCTACTGATTCGCTCGTCATGCGTTATAACAGTGTTGCCTCCGAGGTAGAGCAGCGCTATTTGGAACAACTCTATTTTGCCTACGCACGCTACCTGCTCATCGCGTCGTCACGCGGGGTGGCTTCGCCGGCCAACCTGCAAGGGATATGGAACGACAGCAATACGCCGCCGTGGAGTTCAGACATCCACACCAACATCAACGTGCAGATGAACTACTGGCCGGCCGAGGTGGCGAATATGGGTGAGGCAATAGACCCTTTCCTCGACTGGATCTACAACAGCGCCATCGTGCAGCCGCAATGGCGGGAGTGTGCAGCGCATTTCGGAAGCGACGGCATCCTGTGCTTCATCGGCCTTAATATCTTCAACTACCAGAAGATGCCGAAGTCTGGCGAGATGTATAGTGCCGCGCCGGCGTGGCTATGCTGGCATCTGTGGCAGCACTACCTCTACACCTGCGACGAGGAGTTCCTGCGCGAACGTGCCCTGCCGGTGATGCTGGCCAGTATAGATTTCTGGTTGAAAAGGCTCGTGCGCGACAAGAACGACGGCCTGTGGGTGTGCCCTCAGGAATGGAGCCCCGAACAAGGGCCGCTCGACGATGGCACGGCCCACACGCAGCAGTGCGTGTGGACGCTCTTTGACATGACCCTCAAAGCTTTGGACATCGTGGGAAGGCAGACCGCAGGAGTTACGAATGAGCACGTCGACCACATTGCCGAGGTCTTCTCTGAGCTTGATGACGGCCTGCACACTGAGGTCTATGACGGTACCTATGGCGACTATATCAACGGCGTCAGCAAAGGCGACGTGCTGCTGCGTGAATGGAAGAACTTCGCCACTACGGAGGCTGCCAAAGAGAGGCAACACCGCCACGTCTCGCATCTCATGTGCCTCTATCCGTTCTGTATGGTTACGCCAGGGCATGAACTGATGCCGGCCGTCGTCAATTCCATGCTGCTGCGTGGCGAACGCAACACGGGTTGGGCCATGGCCTGGAAGATGAACCTGTGGGCAAGGGCACGACGCGCAGATATGGCATACACGGTGCTCAGAGGAGCACTGAACCATGCAAGAACGTACAATGTCAGTACAGACCCCAAGAACGCTGGAATCTATTATAACCTGTTGGATGCACATCCGCCATTCCAGATAGATGGGAACTTCGGTGCATGTGCAGGTATGGCCGAAATGCTGATGCAGAGCTATGGCGACACCATACGCCTGCTGCCCGCGCTGCCCAAGCAGTGGGCAAATGAAGGTAAGGTGCAGGGTATGAGGGCAGAAGGTGGCTTCGAGCTGGACTTTCAGTGGAGGGATGCTAAGGTGACACAGCTCACCTTGCGCTCTCTGGCAGGCCGAGACTGCCACCTGCAGCTGCCTCTCGCCCGTGCAGCAGGGATCATTGCAGACGAGGCCGTAGAACCTGAGGGCTGGATAGCCACATGTACGGCTGAGGAAGGTCGGCTGGACTTCAGCACTTCTGCCGACAGCGGCTACGCATTACAACTGTTTGATGACACAGGTATTGCACGTCCTCCTTACGAATCCGAAAATATAAAGGCATCAGATGACCAGTGGTATGACCTCTCCGGCCGTCGCCTCACCACTCCACCTACCAAGGGTATCTACATCCGTGGCGGGAAAAAGGTGGTAGTGAAGTGAGTGGAGAATGTTAAAAAAGACTCATTTCTTTGCTCAAAAGACAATAAGCTATATATTTGCAGCATCAAATCTTTCAACATATCATACAAAAGATGAAAAAAGTTCTTTTCTTTCTTCCTATAGCCTTGGGGCTGATGCTGTCGTCCAGCACGTGTACCAACGACTACGAGGAGTACAACGATGGCTTCATCTTCCAGAATGAGAGCAACGACACACTGCAGCTGGTGATCAGCACGGAGTACCCCGATACGCTATATCCCTTTGAACCGGATGTCACGTACGACTATATTCTGCCGAACCGCAACGTGAGAATCGGCGAAAGATCGTTGGGGAGTTGGTTCTACGAGAATTCTGTGGTGCAGCTCTTCGTCTATGACCACAAAGTTCCCTTGGGCGTATTCCTGCGCAAGCACCATGTAGAGCTGGCGCGCTTCGAGGTGACCAAGGAGCTGCTGCGCAAGCAGAAATGGATTGTCACATACTCGCCAGCACCCGCCATCAAACCTGAGAACCCATAAAAACGGAACTGCACCATGAACAAGATACTTCTTACGCTCACCTTCCTGACCATCCTCTCATGCCCGCTGGCAGCGCAGGACACAGAGGACGGACACATCAATCGTTTCAAATACCACCGTAGCTACTTCCAGCGTCATGAGTTCGGTCTTACGGCAGGACTCCTTACACGTGTGGACAGATTCGACAGATTCGAGGATTATGCCAGGGAACAACAAAGCCGATATCTTCTGGACAAGGATAGATTCTTTAACCGCTTCAGTTTCACGCTTGGCGGCCATTATTTGTACCATTTCAACGATCGCATAGCTGCGGGTGCTCTTGTGAGCTGGACGACGATAGACGGTTTCAGTGTTACCCACTCTGAGTATGAAGCCCCTGCCACCCCGCAGGGCCATTGGCGCCTGTTGGAAGAGTGGCGCGGCAGCATCAATTGTAACTACTTCAGTGTGATGCCCATGATAAAATATACATGGCTCATCGGCAAACACGTCACCCTTTATTCCAAAGCGGGCATCGGTGGTGATGTCGAATGGTTCCATTTTCAAGGGGCTCGCTTCGGCACGCACGACGATGTCCATTTCCGGTTGGGCTATCAGATTACGCCTTTCGGCATTGACTTCGGTCAGGGGCCCGTCCGCTTCTTCATGGAAGTCGGCTATGGCTCCGAGAGCGTTCTGATGTGCGGTGTGAACTGCCATCTCGGGAAAGTGAAGCGATAAGTACAAGATAAAATCGCCATGAGTCCATAAAATATACGCTAAGTTTTGGGTGAATCAAAGAAATACATTACCTTTGTCGCAGAAAAAACGAAAAAGAAAAGATAAGAACTAATCAATCGACTGGTTGAATCATGAATAATGCAGATTTTTGGGCTTCTGTCCGTGCCATCATCGCCGAAGGTTTTACGCCTGAAGGTCTGCAAAAACTAGATAGTTATGCAGAACAGTTTATCAGTGGAAGGCTTGTATATCAACGATTTTCACCGCGAGAACAGCATGGCTGCGCAGCGGGCGGTGAAACAAATGTCATTGCATCCCTACTCGCGGGAGCAGAAGATTGCCCAGGTACAGATGTTGAAGAGGCTCTCAGCGAGTTCGAAAGAGAGCGCCAACGCGGCGCACGGCAAGAGACAACCATAGAGGCTTGGGCCAAAGCCGTCGGTTGTTGGATGGAATGTGTGGACAAATCACTTCATAGCTCATTAGGTGATGAGATAGCTGAAGGTGGGGAGGCAATCGTATATGACCATGGTACAACACTCGTAAAAAGTATAGGCCTTGACTACTTCATCCTGCCAATTCTCGCTTTGGACAGAATCTCGCTACACAATGCTTATTTCCCTGAGACACAGCTTACGGTTTTAGGCTTTGGCAGGAATCATAGAGGAGAATTTAAAATCATCTGCGAACAGCCTTTTATTGGAGGGACTCATGTGTCCGATGACGAGATAGCCGAATATATGGAGCGCATGGGGTTTAAACTGAAGAATCCGCGCAATTGGACCTATGCCACCCCAGATATCTATTTGAGCGATATGCATGATGAAAATGTGATTCGCGCTGCATCAGGAGCTATTTGTGTCGTTGATTGCGACATTCGTATAAACACACCAGAACTTCGACAAGGTGGATTAAGGACGTTGACGACAGAGGTCCTATTTAGTTAGAACATACATTGTGAGTTGCAATGTCTGTTCTTTTGTTGAAGATTGACAATCAGAGTGTGAGACGGAAAAAGAGCACAATAGGTGTTGTGGCGGCTGGGGTCGCGGTAGTAGCGGCGCTGGTGGCGGGTGGGGTGTGGGGCTACCGGCATGATAGGGCTATGCACGCTGCGCTGATGGAGCTGCAGGAGTGGAACCTGGCCGATACGGTGTTTAGGAGTGACAGTGAGGCGCTGGCGCTGGTGGAGTACTACGACCGCCCCTGGCACCGTGCCAATGACCAGATGCTGGCCTACTACCTCCTCGGTCGCGCCCATGCCGACATGGGTGAGGCACCGCAGGCCATCGAAGCCTATCAGACCGCCGTCGAACGTGCCGATACCACTGATAAAGACTGCGACCTTTATGTCCTAAGTGCCGTATATGGACAGATGGCAGAGGTGTTCGAGGCACAGAATCTGCCAGAAGATGAAATAGAATCACTAAATAAGTACTGCCATTATTCATGGCTGAATGGAGATACTCTTTATGCTATTGATGGCTACCGTGCATTGGAGTGCCCATATTTTCTTTTAGGTAAATATGATAAAATTCTTGAGGTTGACTCCTTGGCCAGATGCCAGTTTTTAGCTATAGGCGAAACGGCTTATGCGGCAAGAGCACTTCTATCTGTTACGAACATTCTTGCTCAGCGTGGCGATTATAAACGTGTCCAACAAAATATTAATATTGTTCGCCGTGAGGCTGATATCTTTAATGAAAAAGGAAATCTAAAGCCTGGTCATGAGGTGTTCTACTATACCCTCGGCCTCTATCACGAGGGCGTAGGCCAATTAGATTCCGCCGAATACTATTATCGTCAACTCCTTCCTGCCAGAGAGTATGAAGCAGCCTACAAAGGTCTCCTCTCTGTCTATAGCAAACGCGGAATACCCGATTCCATCGCCAAGTTCGCCCCGCTCTATGCCAATGCGAATGATGCCATGCACCGTGAAATGAACTCAGCCGAAGTGCACAAGACCACATCTTTATATAATTATAACCGCCACTTGCGTCAGGCACAAAAAGAAAGACAGGCAAGACAACATCTCAAGAACATACTCCTGTTCATCCTCTCGGCCGT
>JAFSNR010000037.1 GCA_017443345.1 Prevotella sp. | reverse complement strand
TCCAAGTGCAAAAAGAATTAAAGGAATAACCCTGGCTTATTCCGAAATAACCCTGCCTTATTCGCAAACAACCCACCCTTATTTTGAAATAAGCGGCACTTATTCGCAAATAAGCGGTATGCAAAAATGCGCGTAACCAGCACCAATACGTTCTATTTGGTTCGAAAAATCCGCTAAAACCCTATTTGCTACCATTATCAAGAATACTACCACAATTCGTAATTGCCTTATAATAAGTGCGTTATCGCAAGTTGTGGTAGCATGGTAGTAAAATTATTGAAAAGTAATATTATTTAGGCGGGACCTCTCCATCACCATGATGCATAAATTACCATATTTTTTTGGTGGTTTGCAAATAATTCATTACTTTTGCAGCGTCAATATATCCATCGAATAATGACTGACCAGGAGATTATTAACGGACTCATCGCTCATGACAAGGAGTTGACGGAGGAATTCTTCTTCGTTAAGTGTCGGCCATTATTCCTTAGTGTGATGAAATACGTTTTCGACTACGAAGTTGATTACGACGAGATGGTCAATGAGCTATACCTCTATCTGATGTCTGATGATGCTGTCAAGCTTCGTCATTTTGAATATCGTAGTTCCTTGTACCAATGGCTGAAGATCCTGTCTATCCGATTCTTTATTAAGAAACGTTCACGAATGATAGATAATACAAGTCAGGAGGCTCTTTATGATGAACAGGATTATGTAGCTCCTGAAAAGGATATGGGAGCCAGACATGACTTGGAGCGACTTTTGGAATTAATGCCAACCAAACGGTATGTACACGTAATCCGCAGGCTGATCCTTGAAAACTGGGAGCCTGAGAGATTGGCGCGTGAGATGAACATTTCCTTGGCCAATCTATATAATATCAAACGGCGTGCAATAGCTCAGCTGACGCGCATCGCCCTTAAAGACATCAAAGCGTATGGCAGATAAAGACTTTATATCCGACGAATTGCTGGCTGCATATCTTGACGGCAATACCAACAAAGAGGAAACCCTGCAGGTGCTTCAGGCATTGAAGGCTGACACAACTCTGCAAGAGGTACTTCAAGTCGCGATACAAACGGATAAAGAGACTTCGCCATCTCCCTATAGTTCCTCTGTTCCAAGGAGGACCCGTCTGAGGAAACGGGGGTGATGTCGACGAAAACTATAATCTATCAGACTACAATAAAACAAGCGACATGATGAACCTGACGATTTTTGCACCGGATGATTTCAAAAAGCACTTGACGGTATTAGAGAACAAAGCCAAGTTTAGTAAAGCAAGAGTTCATTGTGAGTTGGGAGCAACGTCCAACTATCAGCATTATGTGTTGACAGGCAACGAAGGCGTCGGAAAAAAGGATGCCGTCAACGAAATTTATCAGCAAATGGTCAGTGTATCAGGCCTGACGAATTTCGTCACTAAGGATGCTGCTACCATGTTTGATTTCAATGACGGATTCTCCAGCTCCATGAATGAAGCATGCCAGAATAACATCCTGTTGCATATCATGAATGCAGAACAGCTTGGCATGAAAGGCAACATCAACCCCAAATCTGGTCTCGAAGAGCTTTGCAACCGAATGGCCACGATGGAAAACAGTGTCGTCGTTCTCTCGGGTAAGCGCAGTCAGTTGCTGGAACTTGTCAAAGCACATGAAAAAGCCAAAGAATGGTTCTCCAATATATTCCACTTTGACGATTTGACTCCAGAATGCTTGTTCCAATACATGATGGAGTTCGTCAATAGCAAGAACTATATGTTCGATACTTCTACGGAAGCAGTTTTAAAGGAATATCTGAACTACGCCTATAAACTGCGTGGGGCCAATTTCAGGAATATCTATTTCCTGCAGGACCTTTTTAATAAAGAGATTGTGCCAAGGATGTCTGAAAGGGTCATGAAGCAGAATCTGCCGCCTGAGCAGGTTGACCTGTGTACGATTATGCCAGAGGATCTTCCTGAGATTCAACTTCCTAATACAGAAGAGGCTATCGGCAAACTGGAGTCGCTCGTGGGATTGGACATGATCAAGAAGCAGATTCTGGATCATACTTCGCTCGTCAAACTGAATCACCTCAGGGCATCCAGGGGATTGTATAATAAGATGCCACCTATGCACATGGTGTTTACTGGCAATCCAGGTACTGGTAAAACCACCATTGCCAAGCATATTGGAGAGATTTACCACAGTATCGGGGTTCTGTCATCAGGCCATGTAGTTGTGACAGACCGCACTAAACTCGTTGGGGAGTTTATTGGCGTGACGGAGAAGAATGCCATGAATGCCATCAACAGTGCCAGTGGAGGCGTGTTGTTCATTGACGAGGCATATAATCTGTTTACTGAGAGTGATAACAAAAGAGATTTCGGTATGCGTGTTATTGAGACACTGCTTACCTATCTGGGTGGTGATGATGCCGACCTGATTGTTATCCTGGCGGGCTATACTGAGGAAATGAAGAGAATGTTGGAGGCGAATCCGGGCATGAAGAGCCGCTTCCCGTATATTTTCGATTTCGAGGATTATACGCCAGAGCAATTGATGCAGATAGGAAAGAAGGTGCTTGAAGAGGAGCACTACACAATGACACCAGAGGCTGAGCGCAAACTGGCCAAGTATGTCATCTACGAATATGATCACAAGGACCAGCATTTCGGTAACGGACGTTTTATCACCCGGCTGATTACAACCCAGATCATACCTTCGTTGAGCCGCAGGTTGCTGACAAAGCCTGTTGACGAGATCAGCGAAGAGGAAATGACCACCATTGAGGCGTGTGATATTCCAGAAGTTATTTCGCTCGAAAGAAAACCAAGAGAGATGGACGAGACGATTCTGACGGAATCACTTGAGGATCTGAACAACTTTATCGGATTACAAAACGCCAAGCAGGCTTTGAATGACTACGTGGCTATATCGCGTCTCAGACATCAACAGGGTACTTTGAAGATTACCCCCCAATCCTTATGCTGGGACTTCATCGGAAAGACTGGAACTGGCAAGAGTTCTGTAGCCGAGATTCTTGGAAAGATCCTGCAGGGCCTTGGTATACTGAAACGAGGTCAGACTGTCAGTGTGAATGCTGACGAACTGAACGGTGATGACAGTTACACGGTATTGGAGCGTGTCATCAAAGAGGCAAAAGATGGTCTTCTCTTCCTGGATATGGATGCACCCAATGTCAAGTTCAATAATATGGATCATCTGCGCATGTGGATATTCAACAAACTGCGTGAACTCAAGCAGAATACTGCCTTGGTATTTGCACAGGTAAAAGCTTCAGAAGACACCATCGCTCAGAATCTTGCTGCGAATGGCATCGCTTCTTATGGCAACTATATCGTCTTCAATGACTTTACTGTTGCAGAACTGGCAGAGATACTGGCAGATTTGCTCAAGAGTGAGTATCAGTTGGAGATGACATCTGAGGCAAAGGATAAAATGCAGAAATACGTTGAGAAGGTCAAGGCAAGTGAGACAAAAGAGTCGCCTGTCAATGCCAGAACGATCCTTCATCTGGCTCAGACCATCGCTCATATTACTCAACTCAGAGTGGCGAGGACTGGTGGCGAGAAACTCGTTACACTCGAAGATGTTGCCCACTTCAAGTGGGATAAGGCCATCGGGAAAGTAGGTTTTGTTTAATTTTCGCTCCATGACTGAGAAAGAAATGTACGATGCTGCCCGAATTGCAGTGAGAGAGACAAAGGATTCCAAATCATTCCTTCGCCTAGGATTGTTATATGCGAAAGGCATCGGCATTAGTGAAAACCATGTCCTCGCCAACTACTTTTATGAAAAAGCCCTTGCATTAGGATGCGAAGAGGCAGAAGGATATATCGAACAAGAATACGAATCTGGCTATAAGGATCTGTGCAAAGACATTGAGAAAGCTTTCGAGAACAATGATTCCTTAGCTTCGCAATTGCAAAGCAGGTTCAAGAGACTGATAGAGAAGGAAAGGATGAAAAAGAATTATGGTATCCTCTCAATGATACGTCAGCACTTTCATCATTTCTACCCTGATTACACCCAAGAAAAGGCTATCTCAGATATTCTGGAAGAACGTGACACCGTTGATGCAGAACTGCTCTATGCCACATGTACTTCTGACAACAGATCAGAAGTACATGTCGACTTGTTGGATCATCTTCTTCAACAGCTTTATGCTCCGATCACGCAAGATGCAGAATTGTATCAGCAAATAAGAGAGGCCGGGGAGTGCGTGCTGCAGGATCAGGACGAGAAGGAACTCATGCAATGCATCGTTAACCTGTCTGCATCATATAAAAGCGTTTGTACCAATTTCAATATTCTACCTAAAGAACTGATGACCATCGAGACGATGGAGCTATCTCCATATATCAAGGCTCAGACATTCGTATTACTGAGAAAACAGGCCTTCAGGTGTCTGTTGTCCATTAAGGATACCGACTCTGTGATACAAGACAAGGTATTGAATGTTTTAGAAAGCGACGAAAAACTCCTGAATGTATGGGAAGAAATAGAAGATAAGGATATTCAGCTGTTTCTTGTTTCGTTTGTAGAGTTGAACATCGATTTGGACACGCTGGAGTACAAATATCAGAATCTGCTAAGATCATTCACACACCACCAATGGGAACACTTGGCAAATTGCCTCAACAATTATATAGGAAGGCTCTCAGGTGCGGGCATTAATCACCAATTGCCTGAATTCACACCTGAGAACCTTCCACCAATTACTCTTTAAGGCTTTTATTTCGTCAGGAACTTGATGGCCATCATGGTCAGGTCGTCAGAGAGGGCAGTCCCTTTGGCATGCTTGGTGACTGACTCTGTGATTCGTTCGAGCAACTCCTCTGAATTCATTCGCGTTGTTGAAGAAAGCTGGGCAGTCAGGTGCTTGATTCCCCATTCTGTTCCCTTCTTGTTCTCAGCCTCTGTCAGACCGTCTGTGTAGAGGAAGATTGTACTGTCCTCAGCAATCTGAGTCTTCTGCTCCTTGAATTCGAAGTTCGCATTGATACCAGCTCGGGGATTGTCAGCGACCTCGATTTCCGTGAAATCGTTTTCTGTGAGCAATATTGGCTCATGCATGCCTGCATTGCAGTATCTCAGTTCACCATCCGACAGGTTCAGTATGCCGCAGAATAACTTGACCGTTGTGGTCTCTTCGTTCTTGCGACAGAGACTGTGGTTGATATCGTTCATCAATGAGCCAGGATCTTCGCTGTGACGAGCAGATGTGCGGAAGGCACTAATTGTCATCGCCATGGTGAGCGCTGCTGGAGCACCTTTGCCTGCCACGTCGCCGATACAGAAGTAAAGTAGATTGTCATTGATAAAACTGTCGTAGAAATCACCAGTCATCTCACTGGCATTGAGCATCTTCACCTGGATGTCGAGGTTCTTGCGACTGGGCAGTGATTCCGGTTTAGTAAGAATCATCGACTTCTGAACTTGGCTGGCAGTGGTCAGCTCGTCCCCCATACGGGTCTTTTCAGCCACGGTCTTATTCAGTTTCCTCAGGTTGATAAGGGATTTGATAACGATAAAGAATAACAATATGATACTGAGCAACTGCATAGCCAGAACAATGATCTTACTGGTCTCAATATTGCGATTGATATCAGAATCAGGACAAACCACCGTCAGGTTCCATCCCACCTTGCCGATAGGGTTGGTAAAGTGAAGGGCCTGGTCTTCTTTTACATATTCGTTGGGGCCAATGATCTTATGCCCCTTCTCGCTGATGAGCTTGGCATAGGAATGAGGATACTCGGGCAATCCTTTGATTTCCTTTGTCAGTGCGTCTGTGGGTACATTGACAGTCATGACACCGATGAAAATCCCATTCTTATTAACCATCGGACAGACATATCTTGTTGCCAGTTTCTCTTTTTCCAGGAAAGGCTCATCCCAGAAAGCCTTCAATTTGCTTTCTGCCTTTCTATACCACGATTCCTCCAGATAGTCATCCGTCAGTCGTTCGCGCCTGATTTGGTCTCCCTCGCGATAGCAGTGTACAGCATATCCTACGTCCGTAATCTCTGGCCAGAACATCCTTTCAGCAAAAGCAATGGTACAATGGCCGATGTCAGGATTATTCTTGATGATCTTGGTAGCGATGTCATACAAGTCATCGTTGCGTTTCTCTCTTTGGGAAATGGAATAGGCCATGGTGTTAACTGTTGATTCCACGTTGGTCACAGCCGTTTCAATTTTCTGACTGGCAATAGTCAACTCGCTTTGTGCTCGGAGCTTGGCCTCACTGAACATGCTATCTCGCATGAATAGATACTGAATGGTGGTTGCAATGACCATCAAAAGGGCTGCGATACAAATGAGTCTGATGTCTCGTTTGTTAATCGACTGTTTGATTTCGTTAGTACTCATATTCAAATCTCTTTTTAGTTATCTTCTTCGTTGCAAAAGTACGTATTTTCTCTGATTTCGCAAAATTTTATCTGTGTTTTTTGTAATTTGAGGAAGATTAAGTATCTTTGCACCAAGAACCGGATTATTACTTGATATAAATATAGACCTATGCTTTCATGGATTGTCTTGGGCATCATCGGCCTCATTATCTATGCCTTCAGGGATGAGCTCTTTGCCATAGCGGCTTTCATCGGCACCTTTGTTGGAGTTGGTGCCCTTATTTTCTGGATTGCATTCGATAATGCGAGCCTGGGAGCTACTGTCGGCTTCTGGTTCGCTATCTTTATCGGGCTGAAACTGATTACTCAGTCTATGGGGGCTGAGTATTCCTCTATATTCGAATACGCATACTATATTATTTCTCTGCCTGTCTGGTTTCTGAACCGCCTGCAGCATATCTTGTCCGAGCCGTGGCGATATATGTTCAAAAGCAGTTGGCCTGATGAAGATACCAAGGAGTTCCTTCGTCCTGTGCTATATGGACTCCAGCTCATTTTGTATATTGCGATTACACCTCTCAGACTCGTGAATGCTATCCTGTACAACATTGTTATATATGGTGTCACAGAGCTTTACGACCTCTTTTTTGAGGTGTTACAGCCCAGTGAGTGGGATGAGGGCTATGGCGACTGGTGGAAATGGACATATATGTTGCCTGTTCGAATCATCAAATATCCTGTTTGTCATGGTGGTTTGGTGTTGATAGAAGGAGCAGTTTGGACGGTAATAGACACCATCATCCCTGCCATAACGATGTATCATGGCACAGACCTAGTAGCAGGTCAGGCCATCACCGGCAAGGCTGGGCGAAGATGGACAGATGGAACCTTTACCGCCAGCCAAAGCAGCTGGGGAGGCATCGGTGTGTATTTCGCCTCTCGTCGTGGCGTTGCCAGGAGATATGCAGAAGACCCCTATCGATTGCAAGGAAGTAATCCTGTGATGATTGTCTGCCGTGTATCCCTTGGCAAAATCATAAACTATTCGCTTGCCCCCTATTATACATATATAAATGCAGGAGCCAGTGGCAACCCAGCTGTGCTTAACAGATATGCCGATAAAAACGGGTATAACACAGGTGAATGGTGGAACCAAAGAGGTGGCTATTGGGAATATTGCATGTTCGACTGGCAGAACCGCTACAACCATCCTTGGCGTATCAGACCTATTCTGGTGTTTAACTTCAGAACAGGAAGAGCGCAGCATATTGAGAGCGGCCTACGTCACTGGCTATTCTCCAAAGTGGTTTATGATGATATTCTTAAGAGTACCAGATTTACATGTTTGGTCGTGTTTGCCTTTATCGTTGTGATTTGGTTTGTGTTCTATGGCTATCAATGGTTATGGGATGAATACTTGTGGTACTATTTCCTGTAAAACTCAGATTATCTCACTACTGAGCGATATCAATCGAGGGGGGATAGGCAACGTGATTGCCTATTTGGAGCATAGTGACTATTTCACTGCTCACTGTCATCACCATCATCGTTTCAAAGGAGGACTGGCAGAACATTCCTTGGGGGTGTATTGGGAGATGCGGGCCTTCGCACCAAACCTTCCTGATGAAAGCTGTCGTATAGTGGCTTTGCTTCATGACTTGTGTACCACTCACTTGGAGGGATATGATGCTATCGGGTATCACCATCATGGTCAGCGTTCAGTTGATTTGCTTGATGCTCTGGGGCTTGACCTTCATGATGAAGAGCGACTTGCCATCTGTAAGCACATGCACCATGTGCCACCCTCCGACTTGAATTCTGAAACCGAATTGTGGCACTTTTTGCACTTTTGCGATCGCAGGAATGCCAGTGGTCAATAAATACTTTTTGCAAGAGGTGATAGAAATATAGTCGTATAGGTGTCATCTTTGCATTGCTGATACCGCGCTTGCGTTCCTGACTGCGGCTTTCAGCTACCTTAGTCATCATGGCATCAACATCTTTATTCCTGTTGACGAACTCAAATTTAATGTCTTTGTTGTCATCCACGATATTACACACCTCATCGGCAAAGGAACGGGACATAAAGCCAATACCCTCAAAATCAAGTACTACTTCTGTTGCATCCTTATTGATACATGAACGTAACTCCGATGCTCTTGACCTCGTATAGAGATCCGCACTATAAATAGTATTCAATTTGATAATCTTCTTTTCCATTAAGAATCACCTTTCTGCTGCAAAAGTACGAATAATAATTGATATTTACGAACTTATTGGCGAATTTCCATGAGAAGTTTACAGAATTCCTGTTCTGTCAATATGGTCTTCTGGGAATCTGAAAGTCCCCTCGTATGATAGAGTTGCTTTCCTTTAGTAGCATCAAGGGCTGTTCGGAAAGTCTCATTCTGCAGATATAACGATTGGTATGCACGAGACAATAGCGCTAGGAACTCTGACGACTGCCGTCCGATGGACTTCCCTTGCCAATAGACGGTCTGCGTGGTTTGCCAATCTGTTATACTCCTCTCTTTTGCATCTTTACCTGACAGGACACATATCTCTTCTTGAATTTGAGGTTCACTATACTTCAGCGACTGCAGGAATCCTTCCATCGAGGCACACTTCACCCCATCTATCTCAAAAGCATTTGGATATAGGTTCGACAACACATTAGCCGGGTAAGGCTTAGTTGACCAAACATCAACAGCCTTACCACATAGTTCTAATAACCCAACCCAATATATTCTTAATCCCTTAATCATTCCGTCTAGAACTCAGTCATTTTCTTATCATCAAAAATAAACATTTGAAGGAATATTCCCATAAACATTGTTATAAAAGAAAACATAAACAAGAAGTCACGCATATAGAAGACATCATGTTCACCCAAATAGAATCTTGTTACTATTGGTTTATATTTCTCCAAGTCATCTAAAGTCCAGAAAGTCTGTAAGACCAGGTACTGGGGGAGTGGTAATGCCACCAATCTCTTCAACATCAATTATTTCAATACAAGACCTGTTCCGATAATGATTCCTTAATAATTCAGTTACTTTACGATCATCCTCAGAGAACTGATTGTTGACAAACAAATTGAGAATGTTGGCAGCAAGGGCTTCTGGGCGAATAGGGGTATGCGCCCCCCTTGATAAATCATGTTGTTAATTGCCTATCTTATCGGCTAGTTCAATCCTATTCATCATCGAATCTGTAATACTCTTCTGTTTCTTTCTCGAATTTCGTATAATGTGAGACCTGCTTGTAGGTGAGAGTACGGATGCACTGAGCCCATGATGGATTTGTGCTCTGGATCTTATCTGCCATCTTTATGCGGTGATTGTACCAGAGTCGGATGGCGGGATGTGTTTTTATCCATTGCTTATCCCAATGAGGAGGTCGGTGTTGACATCATGTTTCCGGAGAACTTCATCATCGTGGTTTTTGATATCGTTTTTGACAATTACATTTCTCGAAATAGCACATAAGGCCTGTATCCACGTAGCAAAATAGGGAAAGAAACGTGTAGCTGACAATGTATACTAAGCAACTTTGCCAAGTTGGACCAAAGTACTCACGGCTCACAAATAATAAGAAAGGTAGAATAAAAAGCCCTGTTAAGAAAAATCGCTCACTCATCATCCGCTTGACATTATCGAGGTGATAGTTCGTGACTTCCTGAACGAGTTGGCGCGTCTCGGGATGATTCGCGCCAAGCTCGTTACACATCATTTCGTAAGCCTTGTCGTAATAGTAATCTGCAGGGCCGCTTTTGCAGATGTCTAAGCAGGCATCGAGGTTGATGACTTCATAGAGTGTGTAATTGTCCTCAACATAACCCTCGGTTTTCTTGAACTCCGCGTATTTCTCGGCCACCTTAATAAAGCTCCGCGCTGTGTTGAGCGTATGAGTGGCTTCCTCGTTTGTGATCTTGTTATTCATTTGTAGGTGTGTTTTAGAGTTTATCAGGCCAGCCTGCGGTTTCGCCATGGGTGTAGAGGTGGAAACGAACATCGACTTCTTCTGTCTCGTTGTCGCGCCAGACGAAGCTGTGGCTTGGGTAAGTGTCATCATCAAGGAAGAACTCAATGACAAGCATCGAATCGTCGTCGTCATCGTGAATGAGCAGGTTATAAGTGCCAGGCGCCCAGTCTTCAATACACCAGAAAGGAAACTCAATTGAAGGCCCTGAGCATGCGCCATAAGAGAGGCGGGTAGTCTTTGTGTCGGCCATCAAGGTGGAATCAGCGGCATAGATGAAGGCATTGAATCGATCTAACTTGAAGAAGGATTTCTCTCTCCCTACTAAATCGATCTGACCCTTACCAACTGCAGAGTCCTTATTAGGAAACTGCAACGTAAGACATACTGAGGTAACCTGATTCCAATCGCGCTCAACATTGCGCTCCTGCTGGAGGAATCGTTGATGTAGATCTAACTGCTCAAGAAAATGTTGCATTTCTTGTTCGGATAATTCTGTGTTACTTTTCATCATCTAAGTCTTCAAGTTCGCTTGTGTCGTAAAACAACGTAGGATTCTCTTCCATGATGGGCGATAGCAGGCTATAGCCAGCGTTGGCATAGTCCTCCTCCGTGAATTCTGCCTCATAGAGGAAAATGAGAGGGAAGGCAATGGATAACTGATCGTCGGTATTGACTGGCAGAGAAAGAGAATCGAGGCCTTCTACCTGGTCAATGACTGTGATGTCGATGGTTTCCCAAATGGGCTGCATCACATCTTTATCTATCACCTCATATGATGTCAGCAGCACACCAAAGATGTGTGGGACATGTTTGCTGAGGCGCAGGAAACGATCACGGAATAATTCGCATGTGAGTGCCAGATCCCATACGATATCGTCCTTTTCTTCGGAGCTATTGCCTTTCTCGGGATCAATCACGACGAGGACAATTTCTGTCTCCGTAACATAAACGTAGAATACACTATCTGATAATAAGGGACCCAGACCGTCTCGTCTTTCTGAATAAACAGTCGGATTCTTGCCCAATTCCTCCAGATAGTCCAGAATCGAGGTGTTGTTCTTGTTGGTAAATTCGTTGTGCATAAATATGATGTTTAACTGCGGGACTTCATTGTCCGCAACATAAAAAGAGCCGCCGAAGCAGCTCTTTCTATCAGTTAAATCATTTTTTTAGTATCGCCATTCTCTTTAACTTGTTGAATTTGATGGTGATAACAATATAATAAACATAATTTCACAAACTTGTGAATCACAAACTTATGAAATTTGAGCTTCATAAAACATGAAACTTGAAAATGTGAAGGAACTAAACAACCCGTCAGAGAACTTTCCGATACAAGACCTTGCCCTCGCGGTCTACATTCGCCTTGAACTTGGGATTCTTGATGTATGTTAGGGTGTAACTTTCCACCCATCAATCCGTCTGGTCTTGCTGGAGAAGTTGACTCCTATTTTATATATAGTGCGGCCTTCATGCTCAAAAGGCTTAGCATATTGCTTATCCTCAATCTGCTGAATTGCTTCTTCGGCAGACTTGTCAAGCTTGAATTCGATAATGTAGATGTAGTCTGGGGTTTTAATAAGCAGATCTATGCGGCCATTGCTTGTGTGATGTTCTACATCGGTGTGTAGGCCGACAAGTTTGAAAATGATCCAGACGGCATTCTGGAAATAGAGTTCTGCATTGCCAACTATCTGATAGTCGCCATCGGCAAAGAGCATATCGAGGCGTTGCATAAATTGCTCTGGCTGTCCTGCACGAACTTCTCTCACCAAGGAAGAAATGAATGATGGGCCTTGTTGTGAGGTTAAAGTCGTGTAATACGGTATTAAAAAGCGGGTGAATCCTCGCTCCACTTCCAAGTTTGGGAAACCGAGGTGGTATAAGCCAAACTCTTCATCATAGTCCTTGACTGTCAGGTAGCCGCTCTGATAGATGAGTGGCAGCGGATTCTTATCTATGCTGTCAATGCTGCCAAGAAGGTCGGCAGTCACTTCCCCCTGTGTCAGCTCTTCCAGATTATAATTGTTTCTCTTGAGTGCATCGACGAGGATAGTAGGCGTTCCTGTCTCGAACCAATAGTCCTTGAAAGCCTGGCTGTCGAGGGTGCGTAATAGGCTAAAAGGATTGTACATCCCTGTGGTTCCTGCCTCAAAGTGATAGCCGTCGTAGTTAAGTTTCAGTTTAGCATAACATTCTTCTTTGATAAGATTGTTGGCTTGGGCCAATGACTCTACTTCTGAATCAAGATTGTCGTGGATTTCCTTTTCCGTGATGCCACAAATCTCAGCATAACGCTTATCCATCGAGATATCCGCCAAGTTGTTGAGGTCGCTGAAGACACTCACCTTTGAGAACTTAGTGACACCTGTAAAAAAGGCAAACTGGATATAGGCACCCATTGACTTCTCCACCCCGTAGAATGCTTTCAGCGTGGCACGATAGTCCTCCTTCAGTTCCTCATTGTCGAAGGCCTGAATCAGCGGTTTGTCGTATTCGTCGACGAGAATGGCGACTTTCTGACCTGTCTTTTCGTAGGCTCGGCGGATAACTGCGGTAAAGCGACCTGCCAAGGAATCACCCTGATTTGGGCACTCATATTGCTTTTCCCATAGGCGCAAGTTCCTGTCAAGGATTGACTCTAATGCTTCTAAATTCGTATATTTTTCAGCATTCATATCCAGATGCAGCACAGGATACGTATTCCAATCTTGCTCCAACTGCTCAATGGCCAATCCCTTGAAAAGATCCTTCTCTCCTTTGAAGTAGTATTCCATCATGGAGACGAGCAGGCTCTTGCCGAATCTACGAGGGCGGCTGAGGAAATAATACTGTCCTCCCTTGATGAGTTTGTACATCAGCACCGATTTGTCCGCATAGAAATAGTCATCTGTGCGGATAGTCTTGAAGTCCTGTATGCCAATAGGATATTTCATAAGCCAATAATTTTTTCTGCAAAAATACAAAAAAATAATGATTGTGACCAAATCAAACTACTTTTTTCTTAAAAAAATCAGTTAAATCATCAAATTCTCGTATTTGCTGATGGCGAGGGAGGTTTTCAGGCGGCCGATGGCGATGATCTTTTCGGACTTGTGGTAGTCGAAACTGCCGTAGCGGGTCATCTGGATGTCGACGAGCATGTCGGGGTTCATGAGGCGCGACATGAGGATGGAGTTCTGGCGGATCATCATCGAACTGGTGCGCGAGAGGACGGTGTAGTAGTTGAAATCGAGGTTGTCGGGGATGAGCTTGTCGAGGATCTGGGCCTTGAGCGACTTGTCTCTCTTGCGGCGCTCGATGAGTCCTTCCTGCAGTTCCCATTGGGCCTTGTAGTCGTGGCCGCTGACGTCGATGCCAACGAGGATGTCGCCTGAGTGGCGCCTGATGCGGTTCAGGGGGATGGGGTTGAGTACGCCGCCGTCGATGAGGACCATGCCGTTGCGCCGCACGGGTTCGTAGAACGATGGTAGGGAGATGCTGGCGCGGATGGCCTCGAACAGGCTGCCCTTCCTGAAGATGACCTCGCGCCCGGCTTTCAGGTCGGTGGCAACGGCACAGTAGGGTATCGGCAGGTCCTCGATGGGCACGTCGGGGACGAACTCCATGATGGCGTCGATGATGCGCTTGCCTTTCGCGAGGTGGTTCAGCGAGAGGGAGAAGTCGGTGAGTTCGAGCATCTTCTTCCTGTCGATGGTCTTCATCCAGGCACGGAACTCCTCGAGCTTGCCTGCGGCGTAGACGCCTCCGATGAGGGCGCCCATCGAGCAGCCTGCTATCGAACGGATGTGATAGCCGTGGGCCTCGAGTTCCTCGATGGCGCCGATATGGGCTAGGCCTCGGGCACCGCCACTGGACAGCACTAATGCTACGTCTTTCTTCATGATTCCTTTAAATTCTGTTGCAAAGGTACAAAAAATAGTGAAAAGTGCATAGTGAAAAAAGAAAAATTTGTATCTTTGCCGCCGAATCAACGTCAAAGAGGAAACCATAGCCGAGATGATCAGGTATACGAAACGCGAGGAGATCTGGAATGCTGCGTCGCACGGCGGGGGCATCGTGCTGGGGGTGGTGATAGGCATCATCTTCCTGGTGTGGGTGTTCCGCAGCGACAGTGACTGGGCGAGGGTGGGGGTGATCCTCTACCTCTTCGGCATGCTGGGCTCGTACGTGGCATCGACGCTCTACCACTCGATCAAGCATCACTCGAAGTGGAAGGAGCGGTTGAGGAAGTGGGACCACGCGGCCATCTACTGGCACATCGCGGGATCGTACTCACCGCTGACGCTCGTCGCGCTGCGCACACAGGGCTACTGGGGCTGGAGCCTCTTCATCTTCGTCTGGACCTGTGCCATAGCGGGGACCATCGTGAGCTTTATCCGACTGAAGGAGCACTCGAACCTGGAGACGTTGTGCTTCGTGGGCATGGGACTGAGCGTGCTCGTGGCCTTCAAGCCGCTGATGGACTCGGTATCGGATGCGGCCGTCATCTGGCTGATCGCCGAGGGTGTCAGCTACATCACGGGAGCGGTGTTCTACTCCCTGAACAAGACCAAATACATGCATTCGGTATTCCACTTTTTCGTGCTCGCGGGCAGCGTCTGTCACATCATCGCAGTCTGGGATGTGCTGATGGAATACCTCTAAAAAACGGCTCGTTGTTCTGCTTTTCGTCTTAATTAGTGTAAAAAGTACCCTTTTTGTATAGATGGTATAAAAAGTTGTCGAATTGTTTGGATTTTAGGGGTAAAAAGTGTTACCTTTGCAGCCAATAAACCATATCCTAACAAAAACCGTATGTTGAAAATAATTGATAGTGATACGCTCTACACCCAGATGCGCGAGCTCTCAGGTGTGGATGATCGTGTCAAGGAAAAGGAATTGGAGGACATCTTTCTGGATAACATCAGTCATGAGATCCGTACACCGCTGAATGCCCTTATCGGACTCAACGACCTGTTGAACGGCGTGACAGGGCAGCACATGGACGAGGAGGAACGGCTCATGATGAAGGATCATATACACAAGAACGCAGACCGACTGCTGACGATGCTCGACGATATGCTCGACCTGTCGATGATGCAGAGGGGCAACCTGACGCTCCACAAGACGGTGGTCAGCCTGATGGAAATCTGCTGCAAGGCGCGCGATGCCGTGAAGGGTCAGGTGCAGCAGGGCGTCAAGCTGAAGCACGAATATCCCGTGGCACTGAGGGACACCTTTATATATACGGACGGGAAGCGACTGGAGCAGTTGCTGAGGAACTTCCTCTCGAACGCCTGCCGCCACACGGAGGTGGGCAGCATCACACTGAAGGCGAAGGCTTATCGCGACGAGGAGCTTGGGCGCAGGATGCTGCAGCTGAGGGTCGACGACACGGGTGAGGGCATTCCTCACGAGCGTCGGAGTCTGTTGTTCAGACCCTTCAGGAAGTTTGACGGACAGACGGAGGGACTCGGTATGGGACTGGCCATCTGCCACCAGATTGCGAAGCTGCTGGGGGGAGTGGTCTATCTGGACACACACTACGTGGGTGGCTCGAGTTTCGTGTTCGAAATGCCATTTGAAGAAATATAGTCAGATATTTGGTTTTTTATTTGGCAGTTTAAGCTAAAATTCTTAATTTTGCAAGCAAAATTTGCAAATTTAAGAGAATTATGGCTTATACACGTATGACTGCCGCCGAGGCTGCGGCACTGATTAAGAATGGCGAGCACATCGCCATGAGTGGCTTCACACCTGCTGGTGTGGCCAAGGCAACAACCAAAGAGTTAGCAAAGATTGCTGTGGCTGAGCACGAGGCCGGCCGCGAGTTCAAAGTGGCTATTTTCACAGGAGCTTCTACGGGACAGAGCACAGACGGTGACCTGGCAAACGCACAGGCTATCCTCTATCGTGCGCCCTACACGACGAACCCCGACTTCCGCAAGCATGTGAACATGGGTGAGATTCCCTATAACGACCTGCACCTGAGCCACATGGCACAGGAGTTGCGCTATGGTTTCTATGGTGATGTGGACTGGGCTATCCTCGAGGTGTGCGACATCGAGGAGGTGGGCAACGACTATCATGTCTATCTGACTGCCGCTGGTGGTATCTCTCCCACGGCTGCCCGTCTGGCCAAGCACGTCATCCTGGAGCTGAACAGTTTCCACAACCCCAACGCGAAATACATCCACGACGTATACGAGCCGCTGGATCCGCCTTACCGCAAGGCTATCCCCATCGAGCATGTAGGCGACCGCATCGGACAGCCCTATGTGAGCATCCCCAAGGAGAAGGTGGTAGGTGTCGTAGAGTGTAACATCCCCGACGAGGCGCGTGCCTTCAAGGACAGCGACCCTGTAACGGACAAGATCGGCTACCTGACAGCTGAGTTCCTCGTAGAGGAGATGCACAAGGGCCGTATCCCCAAGGAGTTCCTGCCGCTGCAGAGTGGTGTAGGTTCGACAGCCAACGCCATCCTTGGTGCACTGGGACAGGACAAGCACGTGCCCGACTTCAACATCTATACCGAGGTGCTGCAGGACTCAGTGGTCGGCATGATGCTCGACGGACGTGTGAAGGATGCTTCGGCTTGCTCGCTGACCGTATCTAACGAGTGCCTGATGCAGGTTTACGACCACATGGACTACTTCAAGGATCACCTGACGCTGCGCCAGAGCGAAATCTCGAACTCACCTGAGATCATCCGCCGCTTAGGTGTGATCGCCATCAATACCGCCATCGAGGCTGACCTCTATGGTAACGTGAACTCTACTCACATCAGTGGTGTGAAGATGATGAACGGTATCGGCGGTTCAGGTGACTTTATCCGCAATGCGTACCTCTCTATATTCACTTGTCCCAGTGTGGCCAAGGGTGGCGTGATCAGCTCGATCGTACCATTTGTCAGCCATCAGGACAGCTCGGAGCACGATGTGAACATCATCGTGACAGAGCAGGGTATCGCCGACCTGCGTGGCAAGGGCCCCATCCAGCGTGCAGAATGCATCATCGAGAACTGTGCTCACCCAGACTACAAGCAGCTGCTGTGGGACTACCTGAAGATTGCCAAGATGGGACAGACACGTCACAACCTGCCTGCTGCCTTCGCTATGCACGACACGCTGGCACGTAAGGGCGACATGAAGTTGACGGACTTCGCTGAGTACGTGAAATAAACCGTGAACTGGATCAAACGCATACTCCACCTCCTGCGAGCCAACTCCAGTCTGACCATCATTATCACGGCGGCCATACTGATTGAGTTGATTTCCGTCGGACAATACCTCCATACGCGTGGACTGTTGTTCGAGGAGTTGGAGAAGCGTGCTGAGTCGGAGCTGACGAACAAGGCCGTCGTCACGAGGAATACGCTGGTGATGGTCGAGAACTCCCTGCAAGGTCATGTTTGGGACATGAAGCGCAACATTGCTGACCCCGACTCGCTCTATGCTGTTGCAGAGTGGGTGCTCAGGTCGCACAAGAACGTCACGGGATGTGCCATTGCCGTCGTGCCCGACTACTATCCTGAGAAGGGACGTCTCTTCGAACCTTATTCCTACTGGAAGGATGGCGATGTTGTGAACGAACAGATCGCAGGCCCCCAGCATGACTACACCCAATCTCCATTCTATCAGATGGCAGAGAGAGAGGGCACGAGCGGCTGGACGGAACCTTATGTCGGGGGGAAGTCGAAGAAGAGGATTGTCACCTTTTCGAAGGCCATCCACGACGAGGATGGGAAGTTCGTGGCTGCCTTTGGTATCGACGTGGCTCTCGACTGGATGGGCGACACGCTGAACTACAGGCATATCTACCCCTCGTCGTACGATCTCCTGCTGACGGAGAAAGGGGCGGTGATAGCCAAACCGCGAGAGACTATCGCCAAGGCGCAGGATCTGGAGCGGGTGATTGCCATGATCAACGACAGCACCGTGGTGAAGAAACCCTCCAGCAGCGGACAGAGTAAGGTGTTCGAATTCATCAGCTATGACGGCGATGAGGCCTACGTGTTCGTTACCTCTTTCCAAGGCGCTCCCCGATGGCAGATCGCGGTGGTGTGCTATGACGATGAGGTCTATGGCAAGCTGAATCACTCGGGAGTGTTCTTCGCACTGCTCAATCTGGTGGCTATGGCGGTTCTGGCACTCATCGTATTGGGATTTGCCAGGAACAGACAACGGTTGCAGCGCATCAGGATGGAGCAGGAGCGCATCAACGGTGAGTTGCAGGCGGCGAGGGTCATCCAGATGCAGATGTTGCCTGAGACATTTCCACCGTTCCCTGAGCGCGACGATCTCGACATCTACGGTTCGCTGGTTCCTGCCAAGGAGGTGGGAGGTGATCTCTTCGACTTCTTCCTGCGCGACGAGAAGCTGTTCTTCTGTATCGGCGACGTCAGTGGCAAGGGTGTCCCCTCGGCGATGGTGATGGCTGTGACCCACGCCTTCTTCCGTTCGGCATCGACCCGTGAGAACAGTCCTGCACGCATCATGCAGTCGATCAACGAGCCTTTGTGTCAGCTTAACGAGACGAATATGTTCGTGACCTTCTTCATTGGTGTGCTCGATTTGACTTCAGGGCGACTTCGCTATTGTGATGCTGGTCACGATCGTCCGCTGCTCGTCGGTGAGGGTGTGGAGGAGCTGCAGGCTGAGCCCAATATGCCTATTGGGATCTTCGATACCCTGACGTTTGAGGAGCAGGAGATTCAGATTCCTCCAAAGACGACCATCTTCCTCTATACCGACGGACTGACGGAAGCCAAGGACAAGCAGCATATGCAGTTCACCCTGAAGCGTGTGAAGGACGTGCTGAAGCAACATACCCAAGACGGGGCGCAGCAGATGCTGGAAGCCATGTCGCAGGAGGTGGCCAACTTCGTGGAGGATGCAGAGCAGAGCGACGATCTGACAATGCTCGCTATCAAAATTATAAACAAATAAACATAGGTCTTATGATTGCAAAGATTGAAGAATTCGACGACAAGTGGTTTGCCACGTTAGAAGGAGAGATGGATACTGCTGCCGCAGTAGAGGCACAGGAGGTTCTGAAACCGCTTTATAATGGCGGAGGTAAGGATGTCTTGATCGAATGCGGCAAACTGGAATATATCGCTTCGAGTGGACTGCGCATCTTACTGGGCATCCTGAAAAGTGCCATCGCTACGGGTAGCTCTGTCACCCTGCGCAACATGAACGATGACGTGAAGAACGTGTTCTCTCTGACAGGTCTTAATAAAATCTTTAAATTTGAACCCTAATGGAATCAAAACTGGTTATTTATAATACACTGACGCGTCAGAAGGAGCGTTTCGAGCCCCTTCACGCCCCTAACGTAGGTATGTATGTCTGTGGTCCCACCGTCTATGGTGATCCCCACTTGGGACATGCACGTCCTGCGATTACCTTCGACCTCGTGTTCCGCTATCTGAAGCACCTGGGATATAAAGTAAGGTACGTGCGTAACATTACGGATGTAGGTCATCTGGAGCACGATGCTGACGAGGGTGAGGACAAGATTGCCAAGAAAGCCCGTCTGGAGCAGTTGGAGCCTATGGAGATTGCCCAGTACTACACTAACCGCTACCATCAGGCGATGGATGCGCTGGGTGTGCTGCGCCCCTCTATCGAGCCTCACGCCACTGGCCACATCATCGAGCAACAGCAACTGGTGAAGCAGATCATCGACAACGGATTTGCCTACGAGAGCAACGGCTCGATCTATTTCGACATCGAGGCTTACAACAAGAAGTATCAGTATGGCATCCTCTCTGGTCGTTCGCTGGAGAATGTGAAGGACGCCTCGCGCGAACTCGACGGCGTAGGTGAGAAGCACAATCAGGCTGACTTCGCCCTGTGGAAGAAGGCACAGCCCGAGCACATCATGCGCTGGCCATCACCTTGGAGCGACGGATTCCCAGGCTGGCACTGCGAGTGTACGGCGATGGGCAGGAAGTACCTGGGTGAGGAGTTCGATATCCACGGAGGTGGTATGGACCTCGTGTTCCCCCACCATGAGTGTGAGATCGCACAGGCTCAGGCCTCGATGGGACATCCAGCCGTGAAATACTGGATGCACAACAATATGATCACCATCAACGGACAGAAGATGGGTAAGTCGCTGGGTAACTTCATCACCCTTGAACAGTTCTTCACTGGCAATCACGACAAGCTGGAGAAGGCCTACTCGCCTATGACCATCCGATTTTTCATCCTCTCTGCCCACTATCGTGGCACCGTAGACTTCTCGAACGATGCCCTGCAGGCAGCTGAGAAGGGACTGGAGAAGCTGATGAACGGTATCGCCGACCTTGAGCGCGTACAGGTATCAGACAAGTGCGACGCTGAGACGGAGAAGGTGGTGAAGAGTCTGCGCGAGAAATGCTACGACGCGATGAACGACGACTTTGCCACACCACAGGTGATCAGCAATCTCTTCGAGGCCTGCACCGTGGTGAATAAGTTGACGGATCACAAGGCTACGATCTGTGCCGACTGTCTGAAGGAGCTGAAGGAGACGATGCACCTCTTTGCGGAGGATATCCTGGGTCTCTCAACGCTCAACTCCCAACTCTCAAGTGGCGGCAATGCTGCCCGTGAGGAAGCCTTCGGCAAGGTGGTGGATATGGTGCTGGAGCTGCGCGCGAAGGCCAAGGCTGATAAGGACTGGGCCACCAGCGACAAGATCCGCGATGAACTCGCTGCAGCCGGCTTCGAGGTAAAGGACACCAAGGATGGTGTCACTTGGAAGCTGAGTAAATAAGGGCTTATTCCTCCCCAGCAGGGGAGGAATAAGCTTTTTTAGTCATCACTAAGGAACGTGTATCCCTCTTGAAATCCTTGAAGGAGATGTATACCAAACCTTTGTCGGGGTCTTTGTCGCCCCACGAGTTTTTCATCACAAAAAAAGATTCACCCTGATCGTCGTGGGCGATGCCGACGATGGCCATGCCATGTTTGTCGTTAGCCCAGCAGACACCGTGATGCTCGCGAACGGCTCTTTCCGTCTTGGCGAAGAGTGTGTCGATGGGAACATTCAGATAACGGTCGTGCAACCAATTGTCGGGGGTGTTGAGCTCTATTTCCTGATTGTAGGGCTGACTATCGTCGCACATCAGCTGGATATACTCCCCAGGTTTGCAGACGCTGTGGGCGAATTCCTGTGGCGTGTAGGTGGCACCCAGCATGAACACCCATGTGGGAGGAGGGGTGGTGATGGAAGGCATGGCATCGTAGCCCACGATACCGTATTTCTCTATCAGTCGCAGCAGGGTGGCCAACTCTCCTCGTTTCCCCTCAGGGGCATTGGGCTCCTGTTCCATCATCTTCTCTATGTAATAAGGTGAGAGGTTCACGGAGTCGCCCCATGCCAGATGTTCTGTCTCGATGGTGGCGAGCATGGCGTAGATCCAACAGGTCTCCGCATTGCCTTGGTTCTTGACGGGTGTCATGCGATTGAGCACCTCGTGAGTCATATTCTTGCTCACTGGCTTCTGCGTGCAAGAGGTGAGAAGCGAAAAGAGAATGGTGAAAAGTAGAGGCAGAGCAGTCTTCATCAGTAACCTTTGTTTTGAGTGAAGTGGGGATTCAGTATGAGCATGTCGCCAGGGATGGGGTAAACGGTGGTGTGGCCATCGCTCTCGTCGATGGGATCGTCGAAGACATCACCCGTGAAGAGGCTCTTGTACTGACGGAAGCGTATCATGTCCTGGCGTCGCCATCCTTCCCAGCAGAGTTCGAGCAGACGTTCGTCGTACAGGTTCTCAAGGGTGAATTCGCGGGGCGTAGCACCAGCACGTTGGCGCACGGCGTTGAAGTCGAAGCTACCGTCCTCGCCATTGCGCAACTTAGCCTCTGCGCGCATCAGCAGGGCATCGGCATAGCGGAAGAGCACTATGTCGTTATCCATCAGCGTACCGTCCTTCGTGGCATTCTTGTCCATATCGTATTTCTTCATGCGGGCACCAGCGGTCTCGACGTAGGGATCATAGCTGAGGTCCATCTTTACGGCGAGCGGATAGTATATCAGAGGGGCACCAGTGCGATCGGGTATGATATTTCCATTGCGGTCGAGTACCTCGCCAGCCCAGTAGTTTTCGTAGAAACGCGGGTCTTCATCATCCGTGCCGTAGCCGAAGATACGGAGGGTGTTGAGTGTGGCGCACGAGCCATTCTCACCAGTGATGCCATAGGCATCTGCGTGTCGATAGTGCCAGGAGCGCATCAGGTTCTGCTGCGTGTTGCCGTAGAGATCCTTGTCCATGGGGATGATCCAGATGTTCTCGACGGAGTTCTCATTGCGCACCTTGAAGTTATTGCTATAATAGAATTCAAGTCCGTAATGTCTGTTCTCCAGATAGTCGCAGAAATAGATCACCGTCTCCCAGGCATTCATCTGCTTGCCGTCGATGCTGAAGAGGATCTGCTTGCCATTGGGATATTGCTTGTCAGTCCAGTCATCGTCGAGATAGATCTCCGCGTTGAGGGCGAGTTTGGCCAGAACGAAGGCAACCACATCTTTGGTGACACGGCCGTAGTAGTCATCATGCGTCACACTATTCTCTTCCACCAGGTACTTGCTGGCATCGATGAGTTCATCGAAGACGAAGTGGAACAGTTCGCTGCGTTCTGACTGGAGCACCTCGTTCATCGAGATATTGGTGGCTGTGACGATGGGCACACGTCCAAAGAGATCGAGCAGATACCAGTAGTAGATGGCTCTCAAGGCTTGCACCTCGGCCGTATAGGCCATGAACTGTTCGTCGGTGAGCATACTGCGATAGCGGGCTAACAGCTCGATGGAGCGATTGCAGAGTGTGATGGCTTTATAGAGGTAGAGCCAGGAGTTGCCCAGTAGGTCGTGACCTGGGTCCCAAGAGTGGCGGTACATGTGCTGCCACAGCTCGCCGTCGTACCAATCGTGTCCTCTGGTGGGGAGCATGGCTTCGTCGGATCCGAAGACCTCGAGGTCGTAGACTCCTCGACAGGTGCCTTGCAGGCCTTGTCCGTCGGTAGCGCCTCCAACATAATTATATAAGGTGGCGACAGTGTTCTTGAAGAGGTCCTCTGGATCGCTGTGGGCTAATTCCTCAGCAATCTGGTCGCGTGGGTGTTCATCGAGAGAACAGGATGAAAGTAAAAGGGCGAGTGCGATATATAGGAACTTTTTCATACGCTCAGAATTGTATGCTTAGACCGAAAGTGTAACTGCGATAGGCGGGCATGACGTTCTTGTCGTCGATACCGAGGGTGCCGTTGATGACACTGGAGTTGATCATCGGCGTCACACCACTGTAGCCTGTGATGGTGGCGAGGTTGTTGACGGATGCCGATAGGCGCAGACCCTTGATGTATCTCGATTTGATGGGGACGTTCCAGCCTATGGTAACATAGTCGAAGTTCACGTAGTCACCGTTCTCAAGCCAGTAGTCGCTGATGGTCTGGTCGATGATGCCCGCCTCGGGTGCACCCTTCATGATGTTGTAGTTGGGCATCGAGAGCACGTTCATATACGATAGGGAGGTACCGTTGTAGATCTTGTGTCCGAAGGCACCGTTGATCTGTGTGGTGACGTCCCAATGGCGATAGCGCAGGGCGATGTTCGAACCCATCACGGCCTTGGGTGTGGCCTGTCCACAGATGTAACTCTCGTCTGTGACGTCGTAGTATTTGATGCCATCCTCTTCTATCAGTCCGTTGCAATGTGGCAGTTTGAAGACACCCAGAGGCTCGCCAACAATCTGCTTTACGACGTCGCTGGCACCATGGAAACCTGCCCCCCAGAGGGCCGATATACCCTTACTCTGTGGCGCCGTCAGATGCTGTCCGTTGTAGTCGCCGTCGAGTGCGAGGAGCTTGTTGCGTTCAAAGGTCCAGTTCATGTTGATGGTCAGTTCCACGTCTTTTGTGCGCAAGGGGGTGATACCGAAGCCGATCTCGAATCCGCTGTTCTGCATCGAACCGAGGTTGGCGAGGAACTTATCGTAGGGGAATGGTGGCACGGGGACGGTGTAGACATAGAGCATGTCTGTGGTCTTCGAACGATAGTAGTCGACTCTCAAGGCGATGCGCTTCTCCCACATAGAGAGATCGAGTCCCACGTTGAAGGTTCTTTTCACCTCCCACTTCAGGTCAGGATTGGCATTGCGGATGATGCCGAGGGTGGTGGTGATGGAACCTGCGTAGGGCACGACGCCGTTGGGCGCCATGAGTAGCATGGAGTTGTAGGAGTCGATACCAGCCTGACTACCAGAGAGACCATAACCTATACGCAGCTTGGCGTTGGTAATCCACTTGATGTGCTGCATCCAAGGTTCCTTGCTGATGACCCAGGCGCCACTGAGTGAGGGGAAGAAACCCCAGCGATGGTTCTTTCCGAACTTCGACGAGGCGTCGCCACGAGCATTCGTTGTCAGCGTGTATTTATTCCATAAGGTCAGCTGCGCACGTACGAGGAACGACTCCATGTGGGATTCACGATAGTAGGAGTCTGTACCGTCCCAGGGGCGCGTGGCACCTGCAGAGAGCTTGTCGTAGCCAAAGGCATCCGTCGTGAAGTTTGTCGCCGTCACGTAGAATCCTGTACCCCTCTCCATTTCGGCCTCTGCCAGTGCCATCAGGTTCAGCTCAAAGCCTTTTTTCTCAAGGGCATAGGTCAGTGAGAGGTTGCCTCTCATCTCCTCACTCTTCTCGTGGTCGCGATAGGCCTCACCCTTGCTCCACACGGTGGTGGGGTAGTAGTGGGAGTCGTCGATGGAGTTGTAGGAGTAGGATCCGAAGGCATGCAGCGTCAGGTGTTTCGAGATCTCCACCTTGGCCTTCATGTTGATATTGAAGTGGCCTCCGTCCTCGTTCTGGGTCATCTCGAGCAGTGAGAGTGGGTTGTTGATCCAGAGAGCCTCTGTCACTTGGTCATAGGTGCCGTCGGCATTGGGTCTGTCAGGAAAGGTCGGGTTGAAGGTGGCTGCCGAGTAATACAGCTTCTGGGGGAAAGGGAGGTAGTCGCGCTTCTGTACGGAACCCACCATACCGAGGTCCACGGTGAGACGGTTGTCGAAGGCCTTCTGGGTGATGTCGAGCTTGGCGATAATGTTCCGATAGTCCTGTGTCTTGATAACTGTCTTGTGACGCATATAGCCCACGGAGGCACGGTAGTTGGCATTCTCATTACCGCCACCGAAGGCGATATGATGGTTCTGCACGAAACCTGTACACTCGATGGCCTTATTGAAATTGGTGTTATAGCCCTTGTCGATGATGGAGAAGCCGTATTTCTTGGCCGTCGCACGGAACTCGTTGGCATCGAGCATCTCTATGCGCTTGAAGACTGACTCGACACCGATATTGCCGTCGTAGGAGATGTGGAACTTCTGTTCCTTGCCACGCTTTGTGGCTACCTGGATGACACCTGCTGCACCACGCGAACCATACTGTGCCGTCTCTGAGGCATCCTTCAGAATGGTGAAGCTCTCGATATCGGCAGGGTAGATAGTTGAGAGGATGGCCAGGTCTGCCGTCACACCGTCGATAATGACGAGGGGGTCGTTGCCACCAGTCAGTGAGGTGGTACCTCTTACGCGTACCGCCGAGATCATTGCCTCCTGATTACCACCCGAAGTCACCTGTACACCAGCTGCCTGTCCACTGAGGGCGTCGAGTGACGAGGTGATCAGACCTTTGTTCATGCGCTGCTCCGTCACTTGTTCTACAGCTCCTGCGATGGAGTTGAGGTCGCCTTTCATATAACCGACTCTTACGATGGTTGTATCGTTTTCGTCAGTCTGTGCGACAGCCGTTGCTGCTATCATCGAGGCTAGTAGGAGACTCCAAATTCTATTTCTCATATGTTTGGTTCTAAGTTTACTGTTTGCAAAGATAGGAAATTTTTTGTGAATAAACACTTTTATTCATAAATAATTCGTAATTTTGCAGCCATGAAGATTCAAGATTTCGAAATTATGGCCCCCGTGGGCTCGCCAGAGTCACTGGCAGCAGCTATCCAGGCTGGGGCCGACAGCATCTATTTCGGTATCGAAAAGTTGAACATGAGGGCTCACTCTGCCTCCACCTTCACTATCGACGATCTGAAGCAGATGGCGCGCACGTGCAATGAGCACGGCATCAAGAGTTACCTGACTGTCAATACCATTATCTATGGCGAGGATATCCCCCTGATGCACGAGATTATCGATGCAGCCAAGGAGGCCGGTATCTCTGCCGTCATCGCCAGCGACGTGGCTGTCATGACCTATTGTAATCGTGTGGGACAGGAGGTTCACCTCTCTACCCAACTCAATATCTCCAATATCGAGGCGCTGCGTTTCTATGCACAGTTTGCCGATGTCGTGGTCCTGGCGCGTGAGCTCAACATGGATCAGGTGGCTGAGATCTACCGTCAGTTGGAGGCCGAGCATATCTGTGGTCCTTCAGGCGAGCAGATCCGCATCGAGATGTTCTGTCATGGTGCCCTCTGTATGGCCATCAGTGGCAAGTGCTACATGAGTCTCCATGCAGCCAATCGCTCCGCCAATCGTGGAGAGTGCATCCAGGTATGTCGCCGTTCGTATACAGCCACAGACAACGAGACGGGCTACCAGCTCGACATCGACAACAAGTATATCATGTCGCCCAAGGATCTGAAGACCGTACGCTTTATCGATAAGATGATGAATGCTGGTGTGCGTGTGTTTAAGATTGAAGGTCGTGCGCGTGGTCCTGAGTATGTCTATACCGTCGTGAAGTGCTATAAGGAGGCCATCCAGGCTGTGCTCGACGGTACGTTTACGGAAGAAAAGAAGGATGCATGGGACGAGCGTCTTGCCACTGTCTTCAATCGTGGCTTCTGGGATGGTTACTATCAGGGCCAGACCATGGGTGAGTGGAACCGTCATTATGGTTCCAATGCCACTGAGCGTAAGGTTTACATCGGCAAGGGCGTCAAATATTTCTCCAAACTTGGTGTCGCGGAGTTCACTGTTGAGGCCAATACGTTCAAGGTAGGCGACAAGATGCTCATTACAGGTCCTACCACAGGTGTGATGTACGTTACGGCTGATGAGATCCATGGTGATAATGGCCCCGTTGAGGTAGCCCAACAAGGTACACGCGTCTCCATTGCTGTTACAGACAAAGTACGTCCCAGCGACAAACTCTTCAAACTCGAGAAGACAGAAGAAACATCCGATTAATAAATATGCCGGAAGAGGGTATCGAAGTTACTGAAGACGATAGGCGCCTGAGGGTCTTCGATCCAGTAGAGGGGCGTGTCGTGATACATCGCTGCCACGAGGGTAAAGGTGCTGGGAGCTCCGATGAGGTAGTTGCAGTGTGAAAGCAGGCACAGATCCTCGGCAGGATTTCCTGCAGGGAAGATGACATGACAACGCGTGAGATTCTTGAGATAATAATCCTTGTTGAGCTTAGGGTCGTTGGTACAGATATAGACCGAAACTGTCTCGTTGGGATGCTGCTCACAGAATCTGCGTATCACTGCTACATATTGCTCGTCGTCGTAGAAGAAACGACCACCCTGGAACTTGGCATAGTCGCCACGACGGATGTGTACGCCCAAACGGATGCTTACAGGCGAGGTCTGCGTTTTGTCAGCTGTCACATCGAGGATATTCGCTGCCTGTTCCTCGACGGGCTTATCGAAGGCAAAGAGCTCGAGGATCTCAGACTTGTACTTCAGGAAGAGGTCGTACCAACGGGCATACCAACCTCCTACGTAGATGAAGCGCGCATGGCGCATCAACTGCTCTTCACGGCTATAGTCAGCCGCCTCGGTATCGAAGCGAACGGTGGGGATGAGGTGCCACTTGGCAGCATACTTCGCAAAGAGGTAGTTGCGGAAGTGATGGTGGCGCGTGTGACAGATGTGGAACCACGGATACTTGTAAGCGAAACGCATCGACATGGTGGCACGTCCGTGCTCACGTCCCCAGGCATAGACGTGTCCGTATTGCAGCATGTTATTGGCCATGCGTCCCTTGTCGTGAACGAATATCATAATAGTCCTTTACGTTTCTTAATCACTTCGAGGGGTTCGAGACTGACGCGCCCTGTCTCCTTGTCGTAGCGCAGGTCAAACTCTTCGTGTGAGCGTTTCCAGCGGTTATGCGTCCAGAGGTAACACTGCGGATCGCGCTGGATGCTCTTCTCGAGCATGCCGAAGTAGGCATCAGTGATCTCATAGTCCTTCGTCTGCTTCGGATAGGGCGTGATAAGCTTGAACTCGGCCTCGTAAAAGCCCCTGCGCAGACGCCGGACATCGAGGTAGAAGACAGCATGGTCTGCACTGCGAGCCAGTCGCTCGGTACCCGTGAGCACAGGCGTGTCGTGCTGGAGGAACTGCAGCCAGTGGTGGATATTATTCCAGAAGGGTACTTGATCAGAGATGTAGCCGATGACTACAGGCTGGCCTTGCTGACGGTATGTCGCCAGACGGCGCAGGGTCTCGGCCATGGGGATGCAGACGGCTCCCATGCGCTGGCGGAGACGCAGGAACAGACGATCGAACACGGGGTTCTCCAGGGCGTGGTAGATCTGTCCGCATTGTGCCTTGGGCGATACCCAGAAAGGCAGCGAAGTGACCCATTCCCAGTTGCAGTAATGGCCGAGATAGACGGCACACGACTGTCCGGCAGCGACCACCTCATCGATGCGCTCAGTACCCTTAAACACCATGCGCCGCTTCAGGTTGGCAGGACGGATGGTCATCAGTTTCACTGTCTCCGCGATGTAGTCGCAGAACCAGTGGTAGAAGCCCTGCTCTATCTTCAGACGTTCCTTATCCGACTTCTCTGAGAAGCTGCTGGCCAGATGGCGACGCACGAGGTTGCGGCGATAGCCCACCACATAGTAGACGATGAGGTAGAGCATGTCGGAGAAGACGTAATGAACACGCATGGGCAGGAGTGATAACAAATACCACACGCCATAGACCAAATAATAGAGCAGTTGTTTCATCATAGGTTTACCAGATATCTTTTGCTTTCGTGGGACGGAAGATGGTGAGGGCGCGCTTCCACTTGCTGCGGAGGATATCCTTACACAACTGTTCGGCGCTGTCCACCTCAACCCCGAAGGGTTCGCCACGATGGAGCACGTCGCGCATGAATGATGAGGAGGTGATGCCCCACTTCCTGAGGAACTGCAGTGACCCGTCGTTCTTCACGATGCGATGGGTAGAGCGCGCCTCGAAGTGGTAGACACGGCTTCTGTCGACTCCCTTGAAGAGCCGCACGCCGGCATGCCAGAGCTTAGCCGAGAAGTCGGGGTCGGAATACATGCCAGGGCTGTATTCCACACTGTAGCCCCCTACGAGGTCCCAGAGGTTGCGATGCACGATGTTCGGTGGCCAGGTAGCTCCCTGCCAGTCGCCATGTTTCAGCGTCATATACTCTTTGAGCAAACGTTCCTCCTCGAAGGTCTCGATGCTCTCGCCGTAGTTGGCTGGTGCAATGACACTCTTGCAGAAGAACTTTCGGGGTTGGATGAGGGTTGCAGAAAGAAAGAACATCTGGTGGCCGATGGCCTGTATCTCATCGTAGAGCGCCGCATCCCACCCTGGCAACACATACATATCATCGTTCATAAAGAGCACGTAGTCGGTGGTTACCAGCGGACGTAGACCGTTGAGTGCATAGCAAACACCGATGTTCTCCTCCGAGCGGGTGTATTTCAGCCCTTCGGCCTTCACCCAGTCGAGGGTGCCGTCGCTGCCGTCATTTACGTGGATCAGTATCTCGTGCTCATAAGTCGAGTTCTTTCGGATGCTCGCCACACAGAGTTTCAGGAAGGCGAGGTTATTCCACGAGGGGATTAGTATCGAGAATAGTGGTCCTTTCATACTTTCGTTCGTTTATCTTTTTCAATGACTTTCGCGACGAGCACAAACTGATAGAAGGCATCCATGCCCGCACGGATGAGACCTGGCAGTCCGTCGCGGAAGCCGAGCTTTAACACATAGTTGCGGAAGAACCGCCACGTAGGGCGCCCAATCAGGGCTCCGATGCCATAGTGCTTCTCGCTGCGCTTTTGCAGTTCACCGTCAGTGTAGGCGTTTGTCTTGCGCACGAGGTCGGCGATTGTCTCGTCAGCCAGATGTATCAATCGTACGTTGTGCGCTGAGGAGGGGATTTTCTCCGTGACTCCTTGTACCGTGGGGAAAGTATGAACGTAAGGCGGCCACACCGTACCCTCACGACGGAAGAAACGCAACTGGTGGTCGTAGCTGACGCTCTTCGTATAGCTGAGCATGAATCGGTTCCAGCGGGGGATATAGAGTCCCGCAGGACAGTCCGCCTCCGCAATCCTGCGATAGAGGTAGTCGTGGAGTTCAGGAGTCACGATCTCGTCGGCATCCACCACGAGCACCCAGGGATATCGGGCCTGTTGGATGGCGAAGGTCCTCGCAGGTTCGGCACTCTTATGGTCGGCCTTGGGGAAAGTCACGATTCTACAGCCGTGGCTGCGGGCAATGTCGAGGGTGGCGTCATCACTCTCCATGTCGCAGACGAGCACCTCGTCGAAGCCCTTCACGGCCTCGAGCACCTGCTGCAGATGCTGCTCCGCATTGCGCGTGTTGATTACCACCGAAATCTTCTTTTCGTCGTTCATCGCTGCAAAGGTACAAAATAATTTGGAAGATTCCAAACAATTTCGTACCTTTGCACACAAAATAGCAACGTATGAAAGAAAAACTGAAACTTGTCCTCACTGATCCCCGTGCGCTGCTATGGCTTTGGATGATCATTGCTGTCACGGGTATGACGCGCTTCGGCCATGGCCGTGAGAACAATTTCCTCATCTTCAGGTATGTCTACTGGCACGTCGTCAACCGTCTTCCACTCTACGAACATTATCCTCAGGAGTATTTCGACATGAACCACTACGGGCCGACGTTCTCGCTGGTCATCGCCCCCTTCGCCATCCCTCCGGTGTGGTTGGGCATGCTGCTCTGGCTCGTGGCACTGACGCTCGGACTTTATATCGCCATCCGTCACAGCCTCTTCACCCGCTGGCAACAAGTGTTCATCTTCTGGTTCTGTGCCCACGAGCTACTCAACGCCGTGCAGATGCAGCAGTTCAATATCGCCATTGCCACCATCATTGTGGCCAGCTATTACCTTATCCGTCGTGAGCGCGACTTCTGGGCTGCCTGTCTCATCATGGTGGGCACATTTGTCAAGCTCTACGGCATCGTGGGACTCGCCTTTTTCTTCTTCTCTCAGCACAAGGGACGTCTTGTGGCGTCGTGCGCCTTCTGGGCCGTTGTCCTCTTTGTGGCACCGATGCTCATCTCCTCGCCTGAGTACATCCTGGGCCAGTATCAGGATTGGTACACAAGTCTCGTGGAGAAGAATGCCGACAATATGTTCAGTCAGGGTACGAACATCTCACTTGTGGGTATGGTCCGGAAGATATCTGGCAGCAGTGCCTATTCCGACTTGTGGCTCATGATTCCGGGACTTATAGCCTTCCTCCTGCCTTACCTCCGCATCAGCCAATATAAGCATGAGGCTTTCCGTCAGACCCTGCTTGCCTCGGTAATGATGTTCCTGATCCTTTTCTCCACAGGCTCCGAGAACTCCACCTATATCATTGCCATCGTGGGTGTGGCCATCTGGTACACCGCTGCTCCGTGGAAACGCGGATGGCCCGATGTGGTCCTGATGGTCTACGTGTTCTTCTTCTGTACGATGGCCCATTCCGACCTCATGCCTCGGTTCATCCGCGAGGAGTGGATGAGACCCTATGGTCTTAAAGCCCTGCCTGTGGTTCTCGTCTGGTTCCGATTGTGTTACGAAATGTGTGTACGCGACTATGCAGCCCACTCCTCAGTACCTCAGCAAAGCTAAGCAGTTCTTCCGGCATCCGTTCTGGAGCTCCTGGCGTACCATCACCGTGGTCTACGCCTTCATCCCCATTATCATCGGTCTGCTGAAGTGGCATAAGACCAACGACACCTATCACATCTATAAGTCGGTGTTCTGGAATACCATCAACCAACTGCCGCTTTATGAGTTCTACGACTACCTGAAGGGCGACAGCAACCACTACGGTGTCATCTTCTCCTACGTCATTGCCCCCTTTGCCCTGTTGCCTGATACGTGGGGCATGCTGCTGTGGGAGATCTTCCTCGTGGCTACGTTCTACGTCGCCGTGCGCTATATGCAACTCACGAAATGGCAGAAGGTCTTTATGTTCTGGTTCTGTGCCCACGAGGTTCTCACGCCGCTTTTCGTCGAGCAGTACGACCTCGCCATGGCCGCCTCCTATCTGCTTATGTTTGCCTGTGTCGAGAAGAAGAAACCTGTGTGGGCCGCCTTCTTTATCGTCCTCAATATCTTTATCAAACTCTATGGTGTCATGGGCTTCGCCTTTTTCTTCTTCATTGAGGACAAGCGCAAGTTCATCCTGGCCTGTCTGGGCTGGGCCGCCCTCTTCTTCGTGTTGCCGATGGCCATCTCCTCGCCTGAGTACGTGGTGCAGCAGTACTTCGGCTGGTACGAGTCGCTGATGGCGAAGAACACGCAGAACCTCAATGAGTTCATGAACACCACGAACACCTCGTTGCTGGGTATGCCGCGCAAGATCTCGGGTAACACTGAGTACAGCGACCTGTGGCTGCTCATCCCTGGCATCCTGTTGTTCCTGTCACCCTTCCGTCGTGTGTCGCAGTATAGGCATGTGGCCTTCCGCTACGCCATGCTTGCCTCTGTCACGATGTTTGTCACCCTCTTCTCTACGAGCAGCGAGAGCTACGGCTACATCGCCCCGATGACGGGCTTCGTTGTGTGGTACACCACGGCCCCCTGGCGTCGCAGCCGTCTCGACCTCTGTCTGCTCATCTATGCCTTCATCTTCACCTCGCTGTGTACGAGCGACGTCTTCTTCCCCCGCTGGATCTGGAAGGAGATCATCGCCCCCTATGCCCTGAAGGCCCTACCGACGACGATTATCTGGTTCTACCTCATGTGGGAAATGAATACGAAAGACTATGCAGAAAAAAGAAACATTCGGTGAGATGATTCGCTTCGCCATCGTGGGCACCACGGCAGCCGCCATCCACTATGCCATCTACTGGATCCTGCAGCACTGGATCAACGTCAACGTCGCCTATACCATCGGCTACGTGCTCAGCTTCCTGGTGAACTACTGGCTGACGGCCCACTTCACCTTCAAGGAGAAGACCTCGGCAAAGAACGGCATCGGCTTCGGTGGCGCCCATCTGGTCAACTACCTCTTGCACATTGTGCTCTTCAACTTCTTCCTGTGGATTGGTCTCAGTCGCGAGCTCGCACCTATCGCTGTCCTTGCCGTCGCTGTGCCTACCAACTTCGTGATGGTGAGATTCGTCTTTAAACACTTCAAGCATGAATAAAGATCTGGTTATTGGTTTCGATGCTAAACGGGCTGTTGCCAACGGCACTGGTCTCGGTTCCTATAGCCGGACCCTCATCAACGACCTCGCCCGTTACCCATTATCCCTGCGTCTCTATGCCCCCGACGAAGGCCGCTACGACCTCCGTTCACAGATCCACGACCGCGACAATGTTTGCTTCTGCTACCCGGACCCTTCACCTTTCACCTCTCACCTTCCACTTTTCACTTCTTATTGGCGTAGCCATAAGATCGTCCGCGATCTCCAGCGCGACGGCATCCAACTCTACCACGGCCTCTCTGGTGAACTCCCCGTTGGCATCAGCCGTTCAGGTATCCCCGGCGTCGTTACCATCCACGATCTCATTTTCCTTCGCCACCCCGAGTACTACCACTTCATCGATCGTCAGATCTATGCATGGAAGTTCCGTCGCACGGTGCGCGAGGCCACCCATATCATCGCCATCAGCGAGTGTACCCGTCGCGACATCCTCCATTACGCCCCCGATGTCGACCCTGAGAATATCTCTGTTATCTACCAGTCCTGCGCACCTAAGTTCAATGGCAGTGCGGTGACTGAGTCTGTCGAAGGCCTGCCAGCCGACCTCCGTTCCTGCCGTTATATCCTGAATGTCGGCACCATCGAGGCCCGCAAGAACGTTCTCCTCGCTGTCAAGGCCCTGGAAGAGAACGATGCCCTGCCTGGTGACCTTCACCTCGTCATCGTAGGTCGTCATACATCCTATACCGATGAAGTCTTGCGTTATGTCCGTGCCCACGGTCTCGACAGCCGTGTCCACATCCTCCATGGTGTCAGCGATGCCGAGCTCCCAGCCCTCTATGCAGGTGCTGAGGCCTTTGTCTATCCCTCTCGCTATGAAGGGTTCGGCATCCCCATCATCGAGGCCATCAGCTGTGGTCTCCCCGTCGTCGCCTGTTCAGGCTCCTGCCTTGAAGAAGCTGGCGGTCCCGACACCCTCTATGTCGATCCGGATGATTCTCATGCCATGGCCGCTGCCATCCGTCAGGTCCTCAAGGGCGCTTCGGGTCGCGACAACCGCATCGTCCGCAGCCGCACCTATATCCGTCGCTTCGAAGGTAACGATGTCGCAGGACAGGTCTACCGCCTCTACGAGAGGTTGATCAAATAATAATTAGAATTTCCACCGCAGTTGGACGCCAAGATCTGACTGAGAGGAGGCGTCTATCAGTTGATAGCTGCTGCCAATGGTGCTGCGGTCGAAGTAATCGGTGACGCCCCATTTGGCTGTGAGCATCAGTCGACGCCCGATATTGAACCGTGCCATCAGCCAGTAACGGATGCCCTCGCCATAGAACTGTGTCATCGCATACGTATAGAGCGGTGCCTGTTCATAGAGATACACCCTGCTGTCATAGCTTGTCGTGTGGAAATAACCCAGGCCTGCATTCAGACGAAGCCAACGATGGACATACGACATAGTCTGGCTCAGCATAATGCCCCATTCTTGATGGTCGTAGGCACAATAGCCGCCGTCGACTTGTGTGCGACAGCTAAAGCTGCTGCCTGCATATTCTGCACTAAGTCGTGCTCGATGCTCCCACTGATTCGTCAAGGCGGTTTTATCCTCGTTATCGCGCTGCTTCATCCGTAGGCGATATCGGGCTCCTATGGACCAATGCTTGCCAGTGTGTGACAACTGCAGCAGATGATCCCAGGCATGCGAGGATAACGACACCTGATACTTGGCCCAGGCGAAGTAGGCATAGTCGGCATAATAGGACATGCGCCACTTCGGTGAGGGCTGCCACGTGAGTCCCAGATAGACGCCACTCTCATTTTGCACGCGTCCACCGTCACTATAGCTCTGCGCATCGAGGGCTGTATAGCTATAGGAATAGAAACGTTGCAGGGCGACCATACTCAGTTCATCGGATAGATGCCAGCTGAGACTGTTGATTGTGGCTATATGTCCCTCTTTGTCGGTGGCCGTCTCTCCTTGGAGGGCCACTCGGAAACTGGTATAGCCGTAGTCCAGGCTGGCGTTCAGAAAGTCCGTGCCTTGTGGATAGTGCTCACGGTAAAGTACAGAGGTGTTGGGCTGGAGCGTCCTGTTGAGATGCGTGTAGAGCGCATTCACACCGAGGTGGAAGCCCTGTCGCTGAAAGCGCAACGAGCCTCCAGTCTTGATTGCCTGCAGATTGTGTTTTTTCTGCATCTCCGTCTCTGTGCGGTGGTAGCCTGTGTTGAGGATGCTCGATACAGTGGAGTCCTTGTTCAGGGTGGCATCCATCTTGCGCCATGAGAGGAAGGCCGTAGCCGTGAGGCTTTTACTGAGACGGAGTGTGGTCGCCGCCCCCTGCAGATAACTGTCCGAACGCGAAGAGTGGGCCCTGATACCACTGGATGATCGCCCCAGCGTCTGTAACATCGACACCTTTCCTAGACTGAAACCATTGTTCATCACCAGTCCCATTCCCATCGACACGCGGTAGCAACCAAGGACGAGCGTCTCAAGACAGCCTATATGGCGCAACTGCAGATAAGGCGAATAATAGTCGTACCCCCATCTGTTGCGTCCGGCAAAAAACGGTTCACCTGCATCTTGTGCGGCCACGAATCCCAACTTTACCTCGTCGCCATACGAAAACTGATAGCGCAGCCAGTGACGATAGGGAGGCCCCAGATAGCCCTCACGGTCGCCCTTGCGCTCGTAGAAGGGTATGCGCATCGAGCCCATCAGTTCGTGATGCCCGTATTTCGCAACGTCCTTCAGTCGCAAGTGTCGCTGCGTGTCAACCAGTTCGGCCTCGTCTATATATAGAATATAGGTAAGCAGGCGTCGCTGACTGTCGTCGAGTGAACGGATCATGCGGAGTTCTCCCAGCGACTTCATCGGACCGTAGCGATACAGGTATTCCGTCAGTTCCTCAATCTGTTGGGCAGAGAGGAACGGCAGTTGTTCCAATTCCTCACGAGCGACGTGGTTCACGTTCAGCGGGTGCTGCTCAAGCTCGCAGAGCAACTCATAGGTCCGCTCCCACGACTCCGATTCGGCATCCTCAGCCGTCATCACCTCATTCAAATACTTCTCCCACGGATGTTCCGCCTGCGCATCAGCACCCGGCGTCACCACCATCAATAGACATACAATTAGAGCTCTCATAGTGTTACCATTTAAAGTTTCTGTTTGCAAAAGTAGTGATAATTTCTGAAATAAATACAAAAAGCGAGGGATTTTTTGCGGGGATTCAGGAAAATGGCTTAATTTTGCAGACGGATATGCGTAAATGGCTGATATTACCACTGGCGCTGATGCTCGGAACCCCGATGATGGGACAGGAGCAACAGCTGACTGCCGAGCAGGTGCTCGCAGAGATGGACTCGCCTACCTTTGTGCCGACCGTGAAGGTGGGGAAGGTGCTCCACGAGGGCGACAGCATTCAGTATATGGAGATGAACAACGTCTACGTGTATCCGCAGCTGACCTTTAAGAACAAGAAACAGGCGAAGGCTTATCAGCGACTGGTATATAACGTGAAGAAGGTGCTTCCCATCGCCAAGGAGGCGCGACAGATGCTCATTGAGACGACGGAGTATTTGGAGACGCTGCCCGACGACAAGGCGAAGAACGAACATATCAAGCGCGTGGAGGACGACATCTTCCGCACCTATAAGCCGAGGATGAAGAAACTGACCTACTCGCAGGGTAAGCTCCTCATCAAACTCATCGACCGTGAGTGCCACTCGTCGAGTTATGAAATGATCAAGGCGTTCATGGGTCCTGTGAGGGCAGGTTTCTGGCAGGTATTTGCCTGGGGATTCGGTGCCTCTCTGAAGAAGGAATACGACGCCAAGGGCGTAGACCGCCTCACCGAGCGCGTCGTCCTGATGGTCGAAGCCGGCCAGATTTAGCCGTCAAAACTTGAAAACGATTTGAATATGAATACTTACGAAGCCATTGATCTGAACGACTATATTCAGACTGGAGAGGGCGGGACGGCCCTTACCTATAACCACAAGGACGGCAAGACGCTGGCCAAACTCTTTATGTCGGGCATAGCTGCTGACAACACCATTCGCGAATTCAGGACGGGCCATGTGGTCTACGACCTCGGAGTGCCCACCCCGAAGCCCATCCGACTGATTACCGACGGCGAGCGTTTCGGAGCCGAGTATGAACTGATACAGCACAAGCGCTCGTTCACCCGCATCATCTCGCAGGAGCCTGACCAGCTGATGCCACTGTCGGAGCGATTTGCCATGCTGGCCAAACGGATTCACCAGAAACCGGCCGACACCCAGCGGCTGCCGGATATGCGGGAATTGGCTGGTATTTGGATTGACCGACTCGAAAGCCTACCCGATGACTATAAGCAGCGTTTCCACCGCTTCATCGATAGCGTGCCCGCTACACCCACCTGTCTGCACGGCGACCTGCACATCGGCAACATCATCACCGACGGGAGCCGCGACCTCTGGATTGACGTTGGCGACTTTGCCTATGGTGTGCCCGAATGGGACTTGGGCATGATGTACTATGGGGCGCACTTTCTCAGCCCTGAGCGTGCCGACAACATCTTCCATTTAGACAACGACACGCTGCGGGCTCACTGGGATGCCTTCGCAAAGGTGTATTACGGCACAGACTCCCAGGAAGTACTGGATGCCGAGGTCAAGAAGTTGCAACCCTTCATCGCCACCAAGATGGCCTTCTTCATCAGCAAACTAAGCGACGGGAAGTTTTCCTTCAGTGAACCGCTGCTGCAATTGTTCGACAAATACTTACCACGAGAAAATGAAGAATAACGATTTTTCCACAGCGATACTCATACTTGCTATGACGTTCTCAGCCCAAGTAGCCCACTCACAGCGTGCCATTGCATTTGAAGGCATTGAGAATGCCCGCGACATGGGCTGCCTCGCCATGCAGGATGGAAAGGTGATACGCACTGGCTTACTCGTCCGCAGCGGTTGTCTGGCCAAGGCCACCGACAGCGACGTGGCAGTGCTGAAGGAGAAGTACCGCCTGACCGACGTCTTCGACTTCCGTTTCGAGGCCGAGGCCAATGCAGCCCCCGACCGTATCATCGATGGCGTAAGTTACACCCACCTCTCAACCTTGCCCAAGGCATTCATCCAGGGATTCTCCTCTTCTGGCCGTACCGATTCAGTAAAGATGGATAAGAAGAGTATGATGGAGACGCTCATGAAGTATGCCTTCGCCCCCCAGGCGCAGACGATGGCCCGTCAGCTCTATCCCGCTATCGTTACTGACTCTACTGCGCAGCACTACTACGGCGAGTTCCTCCGTGGTGTGTTGAATGCCAAGGGCGGTGTGCTCTGGCATTGCTCACAGGGCAAGGACCGTGCCGGATGGGCTGCGGCCTTCCTTTTGGCAGCCCTCGGAGCCGACAGAAAGACCATCGTGGAGGACTTCGACCTGTCCAACCAGAGTTACGCCCGTCAGGTGGAAGCATTGACTGCCAAAATGCAGGGCATGAATGGCGGCGACGAGGCTGTGACCTTCATCCGTGCCATGGTCGGTGTGAGCCGCGAGAACTTCGAGGCGACCCTCGACCTGATAGACCAGAAGTACGGCTCGCTGTCAGGGTACATCGAAAACCAATTAGGTTTCTCGAAGGAAGAGCAACAACAAATGAGAACAAAATATTTGGAATAGAATGGCAAACAAACCGTTAGATACCACACTGCTGGACCGCGCCATCGTGTTCGCTGTCCGCGCCCATGCCGGGACAGAGCGCCGAGGCAAGGGTTTTCCTTATATCGTCTATCCGATGGAGGCTGTGGAAATCGTCGCCACGATGACACGCGACCAGGAACTGCTGGCCGCCGCCGTCCTGCACGACACCGTAGAGGACACCGACGTGACGATAGAACAGATCCGTACTGAGTTCGGCGACCGCATCGCCTCGCTTGTGGCCTCGGAGAGTGACACCATGCCAGAGGGTGTGAGCGAGGAGGACAGCTGGCACGCCCGCAAACAGGCTGCCATCGACCGCTTGGCCCGTGCCTCGCACGATGCCAAGATTGTGGCCCTGGGCGACAAGCTCTCGAACATGCGTGCCATCGCCCGCGACTATGCCCAGCAGGGCGACCGGCTCTGGAACCTATTCCATGCCAAAGACCCCAAGGACCACGAGTGGCACTACCGCGGTCTGGCCGAGTCGCTCAGTGAACTCCGCGACACCTTCGCCTACAAGGAGTTCGAGCAACTCATCGACCAGGTGTTTGTTCGAACAGGCCCAAAAACTATCAATTGAATAAAGTATTAACTAACAAATATCACATAAAAGCAATGAACAAGAACGAGAAATTTGTCATCACCATTAACCGTGAAGTCGGAACTGGTGGACGTACCGTAGGCCGTAAGCTGGCCGAGAAGTTATGTGTGAAGTACTGCGACAAGGCCGTCATCGACGGATTGACCCAGAAGTTTGGCCTCACCCCAGAGCGTATTGAGGAAATCAAGGCTCAGAAGAAATCGTGGTGGAACGACATCAACAACTACTACCATACATTGGTCAATAGTGCCAGTCAGCCTATGGAGGCTGAGGTGAAACTCGATAATGCCACCATGTTCGAGACTGAGAAGCGCATCCTTCAGGAACTGGCCTCACAGTCATCGTGTGTCGTAGCAGGCCGCGCGGGTTTCTTGGTATTCCGCGAATGGCCCAACCACCTGAATATCTTTATCCAAGCTTCAATGGAACACCGCATTAAGCGTGTCATGCGCCGTCAGGACGTCAGTGAGCAGGAGGCCCGCGACATCATTGAGAAGCTGGACTCTTCCCGTGAGGCTTACATCAAGAAATATGAGGACACCTCGCGCTACGACACCCGCAACTACCAGTTCGTCATCTCGATGGATGACCTGAGTGAAGACGATGCTGTAGAGGTTATCATGGACTATATCAATCGCACAAGCAAGTAAGCATTGTTATCGGCTAGCAACCATGGCGCTCTTGTGTGGCAAATAAACTCGGCCATTATTTGGATGTTACAGAAATAGTTCGTACCTTTGCAGGCGTTATGTACGAGCAGATTAGTGGAAATACACTCTATTTGATGTTTTATGCAGGCGTGACGGTATTGAATCTGATCGCGTGTTGCTATCTGCTGTTCCGTCGGGCCAACGCCATTGCCCCCGATGTCACGTCGCCCATGCGCCTGCGCCGGTGGACGGCGGGGTTCCTGGGTGCTTGTACACTCAGTCATTTATGGTATGTGCCCCTCATTTATCTAACCTCCACTGAGGATATCATGATGCTCTATTTTGTAGGCACATTACTCGACTTCCTGACGATTTTCCCTTTGGCCATAGCCGTCTTGTTCACCATGCTGCAAGACCGTAGGCGACCGCTGTGGCCCATAGCCCTGATGATGGCACCAATCGTTGTCGGAATGATGGTTTGTATCGCTACTCGTAGCGATGCCATTTTACCTGCATTATATGCCTATTATCTGTTGTTGATTATCGGTATCATTATATATATGGTTCGCGCGACGAGACAATACGGCCGTTGGCTGCGCGACAATTATGCCGACCTGGAGCACAAGGAGGTGTGGCAGAGTTTGTTGGTGTTGGCCACGATTCTGTTAGGGTTCGGTTTATATGCGTCTGAATTTCAGGGGCTCTTCTACAAATACGCTGCACAGGTAAACGCCATTTTACTTACCTGTTTTCTCGTGTGGCGTGTAGAGACGTTAAGCGATCTGAGTATCTACCAGGAGCAGGACCTTCCTGCGGATTTGGATAATCCCGACAAGGAGGAGGACAACGTAAGCCCAAATGACCTCACCGACAATATCGAACCGTTGCTACAGAAGTATTGCGTCGACACACGGCTTTACCTGCAGCACGAGTTGACTCTTCCCCAACTTGCCAAGGCTATCGGTTCCAACCGTTTCTACATCAGCAAGTATTTCTCCAGCAAGGGCATGAATTACAATACTTATATCAACGATCTCCGCGTCAATTATTTCGTTAGTCTCTACCGTGAAGCAGTAGCTTCCCACCGCTCCTTCACTATCCAGGAATTGGCTAACGAAAGCGGCTACCGGAGTTACAGTACATTCAATCTCGCCTTCAAACAGCGCATGGGACAGACCGTGAATGCATGGTCTAAACTTCAAAAATAACAATATTTACTTCAAAATCTGCAAAATCAGACCCGCAAGCTAATGATGTCATCATGGTTTGCGGGATTTTTGTTACTTTTGCAAAAACATTTTTTATCAATCCTAAAACAAATAAAGCATGATGAAACAAACAATTTGTAAAAAGATGCTATCGTTCATCGCAGTGATGAGTGTTATCATCGGCATGGGTATGCTTACTGGTTGCAACAGTAAACAAACAGCCGACCTCGTGGTCTATGGCAAAGTATTTACATCTAACGACAATCAGATTGTAGAAGCCTTCGCCGTGAAGGACGGCAAGTATATCTATGTAGGCGACAAGGCAGGAGCCGAAGCCTTCATAGAGGAAGGCAAGACCGAGGTGGTGGACTACAGCGGCAAGGGACTGGTGATGCCAGGCTGCGGAAACGGCCACGCACATTATTCGTCAGGCTTTGCCATCCAGACAGTAGGAACAATTGTGGGTGGGGATGTTGATCCGAATAAGTTCCTGACGGAAATCCTTCCCGCTGCTGTCAAAAAGGCAAAAGAAAATGGATCAACGGCTATCTTTGGCTACGGCTGGGTATTCGAGAACTTCCAGTCTAATATGCCTACCCGCCAACAGCTGGATGCCATTTGTAGTGACATTCCCATGTACTTTGCTGATGAGGAGGCCCATAAAGGTCTGGCAAACTCCATCCTGCTGGTCAAGGCTGGCATCATGAAGGAAGACGGCACACCTGTTAAAAAAGATGTGCGCGGAAGTGTGATTCAGATAGGCTCCGACGGAACACCTACAGGGTTCCTGAAAGAACAGGAAGGAACCTATACACGCTCTTTCCTGGACAATGAGAACCTTTTTTCTGTCGAGATCGCAACAGCCAATATGTCAGGAATTCAAGAGCATTTGTTGTCAGAGGGTTACACGATGTATATCGATGGATGGTCTTCCTATTTCTATAACACTAGTTTCTATCAGGCTGCTCAGCAGATGGACCAGGCTGGTAATATGAACTTTGTATTGGGCCTGAGTTACGAGATTGAGAGTTGGATGGATATCGACAAAACTATGGCTACGATAGCCGATGCCAAAAAATATGCCTCCACCCGCGTAAAGCCCAACTGGATCAAGCTCTTTATGGACGGCACGGTGGAAACCGGCACAGGATTTGTGGATCCACTCTATCCTGATGGGCACCAGGGCAGTGCCAACTGGACTGAAGAGGAACTGACCGACATCACGCGCAAGGCGAATGCCAATGGCTTGACCATGCACATTCACGTGATGGGTAACAAGGGCGTCAACCGCGTTGTCAACGCCTTCATCAATGGCGGAAAGGACGAGATGCGTAATACAATGGTACACGTTCGCAACGTTGATGCAGCAGACTTTAAGCGTATAGCCGACCATAACATCTATGTTACCGCAGGTATGCTCTGGCATCATAATGCCGACTGGATACAAGAAGGTCTTAAAGGAGTCGTTCCCGCAGGCATGGAGGACAAGGCGTATCCCATGAAGTCCTACTTCGACAACGGTATCGTTGTGTCCTCCCATTCCGATTTCCCGGCAACAGGTGGCAGTCCTAACGACCCCTTCAGCATCATGGAGATTGCGGTGACAGGAGTATATCACGCTGAGAATGCGAAACCTTGGTGGACGGAAGAATGCCTCAGCCGTGAGCAGGCCCTCACCGCCCTGACCATCAACTGCGCCAAGCAGATGTTCATCGAGCAGGAGCGCGGCAGCATCAGTGAAGGCAAGTATGCAGACTTCCTCTTGGTCAATAAAGACGTGCTGACATGCCCTGTGACAGAGATTCACACAGCCAAGCCCGAAGCCACCTACTTCGAGGGAAAGCAGGTGTTCTCGATGTAAGAAGATCCGACATTCCTAACAAAAAACTTATGCAATGAGAAAAGTGAAAAAATGGAAGTTGACGGGCATCATCGTATGCGTCATAGCAATGGTGCTCACTTCGTGCAATGAAAAGGCTACCGACTATTCCCAAAAGTCCAACTGGCTCAACCAGCCGGAAATCACCAAGGATGTCGACGCGTTCTACATCTACTCGACGTCCTACTTCGAGTCGAGCTTTGAGAAGGGTGCATCCGACTATGCTTCGCTCGACAACGCTGAGATGCGCGAGGGTGCACAGCAGGAATATGTTGATCATGCCACTGTGTTCGAGGAGTCATGCAATGTCTTCACACCCTGGTATCGGCAGTTCGGCATGCGATATGCTGGTGAAGTGATGGCGAAGACGGGGAGTCTGGATGAAGCCATAGCGGGCGTGTTGTACTCAGACATCACGGCAGCGCTCGACTACTACTTCGAGCACTGCAACCAAGGTCGCCCGTTCATCATTGCAGGCCACAGCCAGGGCTCGGCGATAGTCAGATACGTGCTGAAGCACTATTTCAAGGAGCATCCTGACTACTACAAGCGCATGGTGGCAGCTTATGCTATTGGCTACTCCATCACGAAGGATGATCTCAAGGACTATCCGCACCTGAAGTTCGCAACGGGCGAAACCGATACTGGAGTCATCATCAGTTGGAACACCGAGGGAAAGCAGAACGTGGAGGAAAATGCCAAGAACATCGTGGTGCTGCCTGGAGCCATTAGCATCAATCCGCTGAACTGGAAGCTTGACGAGACATACGCTCCCGACAGTCTGAACCTGGGGTCGCTCATAGAGAACGAGGAAACCGGCGAGAACGAGATTGCCGATGTAGGAGCCGACGCCCAGATTAATCTGGCGCGTGGAGTGATTGTGACCAATGCTAATGCAAAGTACATGGAGATGCCGGAATACTTCGGTCCAGCCAGCTTCCACGAAGATGACTATACGTTCTACTACAACAACATCAAAGCTAATGTGGCAAAACGTATCGCCGCTTATAAGACAACAAACAATATTCAATAAAATAAACACTAAAACGATGAAACGGAAATTTATTGCATTTTTGAATGCCTGCCTTTTGGCATTATTCCTTGTCAGCTGCAAGAGTAATAACAGTGCCGACCTCGTGGTCTATGGCAAGATTTACACCGCCGAGGGCAATCAGATTGTTGAAGCCTTCGCTGTGAAGGACGGCAAATATGTTTATGTAGGTGACAAGGCAGGAGCCGAAGCCTACATTGAGGAAGGCAAGACTGAGGTGGTTGACTACACTGGTAAGGGACTCGTCATGCCCGGTTGCGGCAATGGTCACGCGCACTATTCGTTTGGCTATGCCATCCAAAGCGTAGGAACAGTGATGAGCCGGGAAACTGATGTGGACCAGTTCATCAAGGAGATCGTTCCTGCTGCTGTCAAGAAGGCAAAGGACGCAGGAGTCAATTTCGTTTTCGGCAGCGGCTGGGAGATGATGAAATTCCCCAAAGACTTGTGCTATCGCAAGCTGTTAGATGAGGTGTGCAGTGATATCCCCATCTACTTCTTCGATGAGGAAGGCCATAAGGGCATTGCCAACACCATCCTGCTGAAAAAGGCTGGCATCATCAAGGAGGACGGCACATCAGGCAAGACAGAAGTGCGCGGTGGCGAGATTGTACTGGATGCCGATGGTATGCCCACAGGTTATGTGAAAGAACAGGCTGGCACTTATGTGCGTTCCTTCTTAGACAATGATAACCTCTTCTCCGTTGACATCGCAAAAGAGAATATGCCCAAAATTCAGGAACAGCTGCTGTCGGAGGGCTACACGATGTATCAGGACGGCTACTCCTCCCCTTTCTTCAACGATAGTTTCTATCAGGCTGCCCAGCAGATGGACCAGGCTGGTGATATGCACTTCGTCCTGGGCACGGCATGGGAAATGGACAGCTGGATGGATGTGGACAAGACGCTGGAGAAGGCTGCTGCCACCAAGAAATACGAATCTACGCATATCCGGACGAACTGGCTCAAAATGTTCATGGACGGCACGGTGGAAAGCGGCACAGGATTTGTAGATCCACTCTATGCGGACGGACATCAGGGCATTCCCAACTGGTCGGAAGAGGAACTGACGGACATCACACGCAAGGCTAACGAAAAGGGCATCACCATGCACGTCCACGTGATGGGCAACAAGGGTGTCGAGCGTATTGTCAGTGCCTTCATTAACGGTGGAAAGGATGAGATGCGCAACACGCTGGTACATGTGTATGGTGTCAAAGAGGCGGATTACAAGCGCATGGCCGACCATAATATCTATGTCACCTCGGGTATGCTTTGGCATCATGCCGACTCTGCGTTGCAGAAAGAATTGATGCAGATTCTCCCTGAAGGCATGAAGGACAAGGGCTATCCGATGAAATCATTCTTCGACCACGGCATCAACTTTTCCTCACACTCTGACTTCCCTGCATTGTGCGGCGCTCCCGATGATCCCTTCGGCATCATGGAGATCGTAGTTACGGGTGTTTACCATCTTGAGAATGCGAAACCTTGGTGGACGGAAGAATGCCTCACCCGCGAGCAGGCACTCCAGGCTCTTACCATCAACGTCGCCCGCCAGATGTTCCTTGAAAATGAGCGCGGCAGCGTGAAGGAAGGCAAATTTGCCGACTTCCTCCTGGTCAACAAGGATGTGCTGACATGCCCGGTGACAGAGATCCACGAGGCCAAGCCCGAAGCCACCTACTTCGAGGGAAAGAAGGTCTTTTCTATGTAATATAGTAGACTCATGGAGTCCCCTGAGTTCACTAAGTAAACTCTATAGGTTTAGGACGGGCAACCGTCCTAAACTTTTGAATCCCGTCGCACAAGTCAGAAGTGGTGTGCGTTTGATTTCGAACTACCGCATCTCACACGGTAAGATGAGGGGGGTGATACGAAAAAATACTTTTTCGGATGAAAATGTGTATGAATAAGAAAAAAGTTGCATCTTTGCAGCCGAAAGGATAAAACAATAGAAGATATGGAAACAACAACGACAATCAAGGTGCCGGTAAACGTGCCCAAATATTACAGCATAGACTTGCTGAAAGAGCAACTTACTGCCTACGCCCAGCAACTTATAGCAGCGGCAAAGCCCACAGCAAAGGCAAAGCGCCCCTATCGTCACGAAGCCCTATGCGGTATCTTCAACTCAGAAGCCACAGAGGATCAGCTTATCGAGGATTATCTTCAGGAGAAATATAAGCTATGAAAGTATTCCTCGACACAAACATCTTCCTCGAATACTTCGAACGGAGACGCGAATATCAGGCCGTTGACAAATTGTTAAGTGCTGTTGAGGACGGCAAGTTGAAAGCTGTCGTTTCGGTTGGTTGCGTTTATACATTGGCGTATCTTGTTCGTGTAGAGTTGAAACGTCAGGGCATCCATCGGCCGGAACAGACCCTACGTCTGCGCTCTACGTTTAACACTGTGATGTCGATGGTTACGGCCGTTGGGCTGAGTCATAAACAATTGTCGCAAGGTATCAATGACCTGGCCTTCGACGATGTGGAAGACAGTTTCCAGTATTAGTGTGCCATTCAGAATAAATGCGACGTACTCGTCACAATCAATCTCCGCGATTATGCCAATGCTGATACCGCGAAGATGGAAATCCTTTCTCCAGCAGAATTCGTTGAGAAGTTCATGTAACTTTTCCTCCCGCTGAATTCTAAAACGCGTGTGACAGTTATTTTCTCTCGAAAAACAATCCAGGCTAATACAACCTGTAGTTGCCCCTTAACCTCACTTGAATCTCTTGAAATGCCTTTGCAGAACGGGTTTCGAGTGAGTGAGGTTGGAAGTTTTAACCTCACTCAGACGTCACTTCCAACCTCACCTGAACCTCACTCGATGCTCATGCAGCCTTTAACGGAATCACCTTGTAATGAGCCACATGACCACAATCAGTACTCTCGAAACCAAGCGAACGCATGGCCTTGCCCAAGTAGACCTTCGTGCCGTGAGTGGCCTTTATCGACGGGTACTCACGGGTGATAATCTGCAACAACTTCTCGCAATTCATCGACTGCGCCAGCTCACCATTTTCCGGCTTGCGAAAACAGATACGGATGATGTCTGCTATATCCTTCTGTTCCAGATAGTTCTGGTTCAGCTGCTGGATACGTTCCACCTCTTCGTTGTTGAACCAATAGGGCGACTTCAGCACCCTCAGTTCGTAGAGCACTTGGGCATAGAGCTGGCTGTAGTCAATCTCACCCGTGTTGTCGATGAACTTCCCGTTTGGAATCGTCAGACAGATATAGCGGCGCGAGCCTGTGACATCCGTCAGCGGATGCGGATTGTTCGTCGTTGCCACAAACGAGGCATAGCGTGGACGGTCTTCCTGTGAGGCACCATAGATGGGCCTTCCGTTCACCTTACTCTTCGACAGCGTCTGCTTCAACGATGCATGCTGACTGGGTCGAATGGCTTCCAACTCATCGAGGTTCACCAGCAGATTGTTCGTCAGAGCCATCTCCTTGTCGAACTTGTTTGAGAGGTTCAGGTGGTCCAGATAGTACTCACGCAGATGCGGAGGCAGCAGTCGCACGATGAATGTTGTCTTGCCACATGATTCTCGCCGTCCCACTGCGGCAGATGCTCCAAGTAGTCGGCAATAGGGTCGAAGGTGTCCACCTCGTCAGAGTTGACATACTCTACGATGTCTGACTTCGGTGAACCGCTTTCGCAGATGTTATCACGCTTGGCGCGGATGATGATACTGTTAAGGGCGCTCTGTGTCAAAGGCTTCCACTGAGGCTCTTGCTCCTCCGCAGGTTTCCCTGCGAATTCCACCTTTCCGTTCAGCACGTTTCGGCGGAACAAATAATGACTGATGAGGTACAACTCAATAGCGAGCATTCCCTCCTGAGAGGCTCCAAGAGTCTCTCCGTTAATGAGAAGATTTTTTTCCATAAAAAAGATGTTTAGTTAAATTTTACCGTTTGTTTTCCTTCAATCGTTTTCCTTTCTTTAATTTTCGAATGCAAAGGTACAGCATTTCTTTTGCGGTTGCAAGTTTTTCCCCCAAAAAGACACGTTTTAACAATTAAAATCGTGCGAATTAACATTTGGCCTCATAACAGCCGGATAAGTATGGGGTGGGATTGAAGTGAGGTTCAAGTGAGGTCTGAGTGAGGTTGAAGTGAGGTTAAAACCGTCAACCTCACTCGCCCCAATCCCTTTCTACAAAGGCGTGTCAGCCATCTGAGTGAGGTTAGCGTCAAAAATGCAAAAATATGCATCGTCGAATACTGGCGTTTGCTACCATTAAGTCTAACAATTGCTACTATTAATGGTAGCAATTGCCACCATTAATAGTCATTGCATATTCATTCGGTTGTGCATAATTATACACAGAAAGGCTGGTTTTTCCCGTAGGCCTAAGAGAAATTGCTCCTTGCCTATGAAGAAATTACTGCTTGGCTATGGAGAAAAGTATTCTCGCTCCCTTCGATCCGTAACCTCGCTATGCCCTCGAAAGATGAATAATTATACATGGCATCTCCCCAATTGTTCTGATGTTGAAAAGATAAGCATTTTTCTCTTATCTTCCAAATAATTCCCATCTTTTTGCAGATTTTTTGCTCTAGTGGCACTTTATTCCAAAATAATTTGTAATTTTGCAGTTGCATCTGCCCGATGTGGCTGTGATGTCCTATGGGCAGGACGGAAAGGCTACGGGTAGGCGACCTATAGGTCGGGAATGCCGATGGGCGGAGCACTACAAGGCACAAAAGTGACAGGTACCTCTGCGCCCCGGCATCTGCGCCCCGGCATCTGGTCCTCGGCATCTGGAAACAGGTGCCTGTTTTTGTGCTTTCGACTTTCAAAATCTGCAAAAATCGTTGCAAAATATGCAAAATTTGCATATAAACGTCATTCGGGCTCTTTTTTTGGAGGAATTTGCTTATCTTTGCAAACAGCTAAAAGCCACCTACTTCGAGGGCAAAAAGGTATTCTCTATGTAAGAAGTAATCATGATTAATAATATTGTTATGAGAAAAATGAATAAATGGATGCAGGCCGGTGTTCTGATTCTTGGCCTTACAATGACCTCTTGTCAGGGGTTTGTCGATGCTGTTCTGGGCACTGAAGACAAGCCGGTTCCAACAACCCCTGTTACAAAGGAAGTCACACTTGAGGATGCCCTGAACGACGGGACTATTGTGGTTTTGACTTTCAACCTGAACGGCGAGGACTTCTATGTCGCCTTCGTGAGGGTGGGCGATACCTATGAGTTGCTGGACTTTGACAAGGCGCAGACACGTGGTGACGAACCGACCATCACAGAGAAGGACTGCAATTTTAAGATGGAGCACGACAAGGTTAACAACGTGATCAAGTTCACAGTCACTGAGAAAAACACTTCCGACCTTGTGCTGACCGCTTTCATCGACATCAAGGAGAGCACCATGGAGGTGATACCAGGCGACCCGAAGTACAAGGTGACAGGTGTTAAGATGAAGGTCTCCAACGTCGAGATTACCAACCTGATTAAGGAGAAAGGCGAAGGCGTTACCCTGACTGACGCACTCGTGAAAGGTGCCAAGGTGGAGGTTGTATACAAGTGGCAAAATAACGAAAATACAACCACCTTTACTTTCACCAATGATGGTGGAACCTTCTCCGGCACTAAAGCAGGTGCCTATGCTGATAAGTTCGATACCTTCCTGAGGCTGGAGAGCAACGAACTCTTTTTCTCTGCCAAAAATAATGATTGGTTTGACAGTAATGACCGTAATCTCGAGATCAAATTCAACGTCGTGAAGAACACCTACAAGTTCTGGACGGTCACTCATGACGTTTACAACTCCTTTACGATCAGCGTGAACGGCACCGACATCACCTCGTCGCTGAAAGAGGTGTCGCTATAATCTCTACGTCGAATAATCTCACAACGGGGACAGCCCCGTTGTGAGATTTTGTTATTCGGAGAATAGAACTTGGATGACGGTCTGGCCGACGGCCTGGAGCGTGTTGCGCGAGATGTGCGACATATCGTCGTTGACGGTGTGCCACGTAGGGCCAAAGCTGCTCTGGGCGCAGTCGGGATAGTAGGGGATGATGTCGATGCAGGGGATATGGGCCACGGTGTTCACGGGCAGATGGTCGTCGGTGATATAACCGCCCTTCTGCATGGGGAACAGACTGCCGAAGCCGACTACCTGAGCAGCGCGCCACACTTTCGTGACCACGCTACTGGCATACTGCATGGACATGCCTTCCTGATAGAACTGGGCACCCTCGCCTCCTACCATATCGAGCAGGATGCCGAAACGGGCCTTGTAGCCCTCGACATGGGGATGTGCAGCCCAATACTGGGCACCAAGGGCCCAGGAGTCACCGGTATCGGTGGCATCGCTCCACTGGGGAACACCCCAGTCCTCAGCATCGAAGCAGACGAAGTCGACACCTATAAGATTGTCTACAGTTGACGGTTTACGGTTTACAGTCGATGTGTCAGAGGTATTCATCTGTAAACTGTCAACAGTCATCTGTAAACTAAGCAACCGGGCTATCTCGAGCATCACGGCCACACCAGAGGCACCGTCGTTGGCGGCGAGCACGGGTGTGTGGTGGTTGGCGGGATCGGGATCGTTATCAGCCCAGGGACGGCTGTCCCAGTGGGCACAGAGCAGGATGCGCTCCGTGAGTTCGGGACGATAGCTGGCCACGATGTTCGTAGCGTGCAGGGGTGTGCCGTTGTAGCCCTTGAGGGTGGTCTTCTGTGTGGTGACGCTGAGGCCATAGGACTGGAACTTAGAGACAATCCACTGCTCGCACTGGTCGTGGACGGAACTGTTCATCACACGGGGACCGAAGGCGCACTGGGCCTCACAGAAGGCGTAGGCGCTGTCGGCATTGAAGGCAGGACCCAGGGGCTGTAGCGAACTGGTGTCCTCGCTGGTCTGCTTGCGCGAGGCACAGGATAAAAGTAAAAAGCCCAAAAGGTAAACCCAAAATCTTTTCATAATTCTTCTTTTGCTTTTTTACCGTTATGCCTTCTGGGTTTGTGCCTGAGTCATCACGCGGAGGAAGTTGCCACCCCAGATCTTCTGGATGTCGGCCTCGGAATAACGGCGCGCGAGGAGCTGCATGGTGAAGTGGATGAGCTCGGAGGAGTTGGCCAGACCGCGGACACCACCGTCACCGTCGAAGTCGGTACCGAGACCTACATGGTCGATGCCCATCACCTCGATGGCGTGCTCGAGGTGGTCGAGGACGTCGAGGATGGTGGCCTCACCATGGCGACGGAGGAAGCCGTTATAGATGGTGGTCTGTGCCACACCGCCCTTAGCGGCGAGGGCGCGCATCTGGTCGTCGGTCAGGTTACGCGGATGGTCGCAGAGGGCGCGCGAACTGCTGTGGCTGCACACGATGGGCACACGGCTGATGTCGAGTGCATCGTAGAAGCTGCTCTCGGCAGCATGGCTGAGATCGACGAGGATGCCCAGACGGTTCATCTCGGCGATAACCTGACGGCCGAAGGCGCTGACGCCTCCATGCGTGGCATTGCCCTTGGCAGAGTCGCAGATATCGTTGTCGCCATTGTGGCAGAGGGTCATGTAGACGATGCCACGTTCAGCGAAGTGTCGCAGCCGTTCGATGGAGCCATCGAGGGCGATGCCGTTCTCAATGCCGAGCATGATGCTCTTCAGACCCTGGTGCTTGTTACGCCAGAGGTCGGCGGGGGTACGGGCGATGGCCACTGCATGGGCATTCGCTTGTACCATCTCCTCGATCTGGTCGAAGATATGATCGGCATACTCAGTGGGATTCTCCGTGGGCTGGGGGAGGTAGGCAACCATGATGGTGGCGTCCTGTCGTCCTTCGTCCATCTTGTGGAGATCGACGAGGATGCGCGTGTCGCGCTGATCGATGCGCACACCCTGGGGGAAGAGCATCGGGGTGTCGCAATGGGTGTCGAGGGTGAGTATACGGTCGTGGACCTGCTGGGCTTGGCGCCATGCTTTGGCACGACTAATGAGCCACTGGAAGAGAGGTGCTCCCTCAGCAAGACATTCGGGATGCCACTGGACACCGAGGATGGATTTATACTCGCTGCTCTCGACGGCTTCGATGATACCGTCAGCAGCTACGGCCGTGGCACGGAGACGGGGGCCGCCATCGGACACGGCCTGATGGTGGAAACTGTTGACGAAGAGTTTAGGCGCGTCGTAGATCTGGGAGAGGATGGTGCCTCGTCCGATGGTCACGCTGTGGGTGGGCTCGCTGCGATCTGCATCCTGTGAATGCTTCACACTTTTCACTTCCGGCTTTTCACTTTTCACTTCTGGCTTTTCACTTTTCACTTCCGAAAGGTCCTGTGCCACCTTACCACCAAGGGCAGTGGCGAGCACCTGGATACCACGGCAGATGCCGAGGATGGGGAGCTGACGGTTGAAAGCCAGACGCGTGATGAGCAGCTCGGGGAGGTCGCGCTCACGGTTGATGCCGTGGAGCAGCGGAGAGGGCTCTTCGCCCGTCCAAAGAGGATTGACATCGCCACCACCACTCAGCAGAAGTCCGTCGATGCGACTCAGACTGTTGATGATGACATCGGTATCAGCGACGGGGGGAATGACGAGGGGCACGCCACCAGCGGCGACGATGCTGTCGTAATAGCCGCGACCCAGTCGCAGCTGACCGTCCTCGAAGTTACCCGTGATGCCGATGACAGGACGCGGATCCGACTCGGGGAAGCGCATATAGGCATCGCGGAGATGGGTTTTCAGGTCGAAATGGTTCATCGGCGCTCGTCTTCGTCCAACACGATGGGAATCTCACGCTTCAGACTCTGCTCGAGGGAGATGAGTGTCTCAGTGGCCACCACGCCGGGGATGCCCTGCAGTTTGCCGTTGAGCAACTCCATCAGCTGCTCGTTGTCCTTGGCATAGAGCTTCACGAGCATGGTGTAAGGGCCAGTAGTGAAGTGGCACTCCACCACCTCGGGGATATGCTGCAGGCGCTGAACCACCTCCTTGTACATCGAACCCTTCTCGAGGTTGATGCCAACGTAGGTACAGGTGGAATAGCCAAGACTCTTAGGATTCACGTCGAAGCCGCTGCCCGTGATGACATCGGCATCAATCAGGTGCTGTACACGCTGGTGGATTGCTGCACGCGACACATTACACTCAGCGGCTACATCCTTGAAAGGAATACGCGCATTCTTAGACAGAATGCTCAGTATCTTCTTGTCCAGAAAATCAATTTTTTCCATTTTTATTCATGATTAGTAACAATTTGTCAGCAAAAGTAAGCAAATTAATTGAATAATGCAACTTTTAAATGGGAAAAATAAAAAAAGTGTGTCACTTTGTGTGACACACTTGCTTATTTCTCAGAAATTCCTACCAGTTCGATGTCGAAAATCAACGTACTGAAAGGTTTGATCTTACCCGTGTCGCGATCGCCGTAGGCGAGCTCATAAGGGATGTAGAGTTGCCACTTCGAACCCACTGGCATCATCGTCAGTGCCTCGGTCCAGCCCTTGATCACCTGGGTGGGTGTGAACTCAGCAGGCTTGTCGCCGTGATTCTTCGAGGCATCGAAGATGGTGCCGTCGATGAGACGACCTTCGTAGTTCACCTGTACACGATCAGACGAGAGGGGCACCTGACCATCGCCCTTCACGAGTACCTTATACTGCAGACCGCTGGGTAGGGTGATGACACCCTCCTTCTTGGCGTTCTCCTCGAGGAACTGACGGCCTGCCGTGCGATTGGCTCCGTAGAGCTTCTCCTCGCGGGCAGCCTTGTCGGCCTCGCGTTTTGCCATGAAGTACTGTTCGGCCTTTTCGGTCGTGAAGTAGGTGGCATCCTTCAGGAGTGCAGCTGCGAATCCCTCATAGAACTGCTGGGGGATGATCGAGTCGGGTGAGTCCTTGAACTCCTGGGTGACACCGGGCAGCATGCGCTCGTTGAGCTGCTGGGCAATCGACATACCCGTCAGGTAAGCCTTGCGCGCAGGATCAACACCCTTCACGGCCTCGCGGAAGCCACGTACGAAATCGGCCATATAGGTCGTGTCCATCTGTTGCTGTTGCACCAGGAAAGGGATGAGACCGTTGGTTACCGACATACCAGCTGCGTAGCTCACGGAGTCGGAGCTGGTGCGCAGCTGTGCAAACGAAGAGGCACTCGCCACGAGAGCGAGTGCCAGGATATAGAGCTTCTTCATTACTTCTTAGGATTAACCTCGAGCAGTTCGATCTTGAAGATGAGGGCAGAGAACGGCTTGATGATGTTCTGCTCGCGCTCGCCGTAAGCCAGCTCCTGAGGAATGTATACCTCCCAGATAGAACCTGCAGGCATGTGGCAGAGAGCCTCAGTCCAACCCTTGATCACCTGGTTAGCACGGAAGGTGGTGGGGTTGCCACGCTTGTAAGAGCTGTCGAAGATAGAGTCGTTGATCAGACGGCCCTCGTAGTTCACCTTTACCAGAGAGGTATCGGCAGGGATGGCACCTGTACCCTCCTTGATGACCTTGTACTGAACACCGCTGGGCAGGGTTACCACACCGTCCTTCTTGGCATTCTCGGCGAGGAACTTGATACCAGCCTCCTTGTTGGGACCATAGGTAGCCTCGAGCTCCTTGGCCTTGATGCTCTGGATGAGACGCTGAGCAACCTCCTGAGCAGAGTCGGTGGTCATCAGGGCCTTCTTGCCAGTCACACCACTGATGAATCCGGCCATGAAGTTCTTCAGTGAGATGGTCTTCGTAGAATCTTCGCCGAATACCTCGTGGTTGATACCCTTCATCATACGGTTAGAGATCTGCTGACCGATCTGGATACCTGCATAGTAAGCGGCCTTCTTTTTGTTGTCGCCAGCGTTGGCACCCTCGTTGAGACCCTTGATGAAATCGTTGATGTAGGCTGTGTCGATGTCAAGATTGCCAACGAGATACTCCTTTAGACCCTGAGTCTGAGCCATACCGATGGCGTAGCTCAAGGTGTCGACGTCACTCTTCAGACTCGCTCTGGGAGTCTGGTTGCCACATGATGCGATCATGATGGCTGCTGCTGCGATTGCAGCAAATGTAAATTTCTTCATATTACTATAAACTATAAACTTTAAACTCTAAACTACCTGAATCAGCTCCACGTCGAAGACGAGCGCTGCAAACGGAGGAATCGATGCTCCGGCACCACCTGCGCCGTAGCCCAGACGGTAAGGGATGAAGAAGCGATACTTCGCACCCTCCTGCATCAGCTGCAGACCCTCAGTCCAACCGGCAATCACCTGCTGCAAGGGGAAGGTGGCGGGCTCGCCACGCTGATAGCTGCTGTCGAAGATCGTACCGTCGATCAGCGTACCCTCGTAGTGGCACATCACGGTGTCCTTGGCTGTCGGCTTCTTGCCATTACCCTCTTTCAGAACCTGGTACTGCAGACCACTGGGCAGGGTCACGATGCCCTCCTTGTTCTTATTCTCGGCGAGGAACTTCTCACCAGCCTCCTTCTGCAGCTTACCCTGCTCCTCGCGGGCGGCCTGCATCTTCTTCTCCTGCTGCTGGAAATAGTCCTGTACAATCACCTGAGCCTCACGGTGAGACACCTGCAGCTCTTTACCCTCGAGCACATCCTTGATGGCCTGAGCGAAGTCCTCGGCACTGATATTCTGGGCTCCCATCTGAGCCAGTTGCTGTCCGATGCCCAGACCTAAAGCGTAGCTTAATTTATCCATTTTCTATATATTAATAATGTGTATTACTCTAAAATCGGGCGCAAAGGTACAATAAAAAAGTGAAAAGTGAAAAGTGAAGAGTGAAAAATTTGCTACTGCGATACAATTTTTCTTAATTCTTAACGGTTTACTCTTCTTTTTTTGTATCTTTGCAGCAAATTCAAACATAAGTATGATGAAAAAGATTGTAGTTTTGACTGGTGCCGGCATGTCGGTGGAGAGTGGACTGAAGACTTTCCGCGATGCTGATGGACTTTGGGAGAACTATCCCGTATCGAAGGTGGCTACCCACGAAGGATGGGAGGCTGATCCTACACTTGTGACGAACTTCTACAACATGCTCCGTAAGAAGTGCTGGGGCGTACAGCCCAATGAGGGCCATAAGCTCGTGGCCAAACTCGAGGAGCAGTATGATGTGACCGTCGTGACGCAGAATGTCGACAACCTCCACGAGATGGCAGGTTCGTCGAAGGTCATCCATCTCCACGGTGAACTGATGAAGGTCTGCTCGAGCTATAACGTCGACGATCCCCGTTATCAGATCCAGCTGACGCCCGAGAACTGTGAGATAGAGCCAGGCACGAAGGCTGGCGACGGTTCACTGCTGCGACCCTTCATCGTCTTCTTCGGTGAGGCTGTGCCCAACATCACCGTCGCTGCTGAGGAAGTGCAGGAGGCTGATATCCTCGTGATTATTGGAACCTCTCTCGTGGTCTATCCTGCTGCAGGTCTGATGCACTATGCTCGTCCCGATGTACCCATCTACCTCATCGATCCTAATCCCATCAGTGCAGGCTCCCGTGTCACCCAGATCCAGAAGGGTGCCTCGGAAGGTATGAAGGAACTGATGAAGATTCTCGAGAAATAATAGTCATCCCCGCCAGCTGGCGGGGATGATTCGTATTATGCGCGGTCCTTACGGATGAGTTCGAGAAGTTTCTCGACGGCTTCTTCCTCGGGGATATTCTTTTCGACGCATTCCTTCGCCTTATAGAGCGAGATCTTACCACGGCCTGCACCCACATAGCCATAGTCGGCATCGGCCATTTCACCCGGGCCGTTCACGATACAGCCCATGATGCCGATCTTCAAACCCACGAGGTCCTTTGTGGCCGCTTTAATCTTGGCGATGGTCTCCTGAAGGTTATAGAGCGTGCGTCCACAGCCAGGGCAGGAGATATACTCGGTCTTCGTGAACTTGATGCGTGCAGCCTGGAGAATGCCATCGGCGAGACTAGTTAGACTAGTCGGACTAGCAATACTTGAATTACTAGTAATGACCAGCTTCGTGGCCTTGCGGTCGATGAGCAGGGCTCCTACGGCCATAGCGGCTTTCAGCTGGAGGGTCTCCCAGTCTGGGGCGTCGATGGCGAGGGTGATGGTATCGTCCTTGATGCCGGCCTCAGCCTCTGCGCGTAGTTGGGTACACTCTGGGATCATATCGACGAGCTTGCGGGCTACGGGAATCTCGCACTCGGGCTCTTCTGAGAGAGAGACACGGATGGTGTCGCCAATGCCCTCTGTCAACAGGGCTCCGATGCCCACAGCACTCTTGATGCGACCGTCCTCGCCCTCGCCAGCCTCAGTGACGCCGAGGTGGAGGGGATAGTGCATGTCCTCCTTGTCCATCGTCTTGACGAGCAGGCGCACGGTGGTGACCATCACGACGGTGTTGGAGGCCTTGATGGAGATGACCACATCGTTGAACTGCTCGCGACGGAAGATGCGCAGGAACTCCATACAACTCTCGACGATGCCCTCAGGGGTGTCGCCGTAGCGCGACATGATGCGGTCGGAGAGGGAACCGTGGTTCACTCCGATGCGCACGGCCGTGTGGTGCTCCTTACAGATATTGAGGAAGGGCACGAGCTTCGCCTCGATCTTCTGGAGTTCGGCGGCATATTCCTCATCGGTATATTCGAGGTGCTTGAACGTACGTCCGGGATCGACATAGTTGCCCGGATTGATGCGCACCTTCTCGCAGTAGAGGGCTGCGACATCGGCTGTATGGGCCGTGAAGTGGACATCGGCCACGAGGGGTGTCGTATAGCCGTCGGCCTTCAGGCGTGCCGAGATGTTCTTCATGTTCTCGGCCTCACGAACGCCCTGGGTGGTGAAGCGTACGAGTTCGCCACCAGCATCGATGATGCGCTTGGCCTGGGCCACACAGCCCTCTGTGTTATTTGTGTTTACCGTTCCCATCGACTGGATGCGGATGGGGTTGGTGCCTCCGATGCCGATATTCCCGACACGGGCTTCACTGCTAATTCGTCTTGTACTCATATTTCAACTGTGATAGTTCGTCGTTGGCTTTTTCGATCTTGATGCGGAGGTTGCCTTTATAGACGGCCAGACGCTGAGCCAGTTCGGCATCGGCGAGAGCGAGCATCTCCACGGCGAGGATGGCTGCATTCTGAGCACCATTCACACCCACGGTGGCAACAGGAATGCCCGGGGGCATCTGGATGATGGAGAGCATGGCGTCGAGACCGTCGAGCATGCCCTTGATGGGTACACCGATAACGGGGAGGGTGGTGGAAGCGGCGATGACTCCTGGCAAGGCAGCAGCCATACCGGCACCAGCAATGATGACCTTGATGCCACGATCCTTGGCCGTACGCGCGAAGGCCTCCACAGCATCAGGCGTGCGATGGGCTGAGAGGGCATTCACTTCGAAGGGCACCTGCATCTCGTCGAGCAACTTACAGGCTTTCTCCATAACGGGCAGGTCGCTCGTACTGCCCATGATAATACTGACTAGTGGTTTCATATCTTTAAACTATAAATACAGCAATCCAAGAACGGAGCAGATGATGCCGACGAGGAAGCCGGTAACGACCTGCAACAGGGTGTGCTGGCGCAGGATCATACGGCTGGAGCCGAGGATGCCTGCCAGGATGAGTACCAGACAAAGCCACCACACAGGGTTGAAGTTGAAGAGCTCACCGAAGACGAAGAGGGCACCTGCCACACCTCCGATGGCTGCTGTGTGGGTGGAGATCTTCCACCACACGTTGATGAGGGCACAGATCACCTGGATGAACAGGGCAGCAGAGAGGATGGTCCCCATGAAGTGGGGGATATGGAGCTGGTCCATCAGGTAGATGCAGAAGAAATAGCAGAGGATGGAGATGACGTAAGGCACGGCACGCCGCTCCTTATGCCCCAGCTCGATGAGCGTCCATCCACGATGACGGCGGTAGAGGTGGATGAGTATCGTAGGCAGGAGGATGGTGAAGAGGTAGACCATCGTCAGCACCTGGAGCTTGTAGCCCCAAGGCATCAGTCCGAGGTAACTGAAGGCAAACAGGGCCATCAGTCCCACCAATGGCAGATAAAACGGTGTGAACAGCATGCTCACCACCCTTGCTGCCAGGATTACGCTCTTCTCTCGTATTCTTCCGTTACTCACTTTTCACTTTTCACCTTTCACTTCTCACCTTTCACTTCTCACTTCCTCAGTCTCGCTATGGGAATCCCCAGCTGCTCACGGTACTTCGCCACCGTGCGACGGGCTATGGGATATCCCATCTCTGCCAGTTTCTCTTTCAACATATCATCGCTCATCGGATGCTTCTTGTCCTCACCGTCCACCATGTCGCGCAGAGCTACCTTGATCTGGCGCGTCGACAGTTCCTCGCCACTCTCTGTTGTGATACCGTCGCTGAAGAAATAGCGAAGGGGGAAGGTGCCCCAGCGCGTGAGGGCGTACTTCGAGTTGCTCACGCGTGAGATGGTGGAGAGGTCGAGCCCCGTCTTCTCTGCCACGTCTTTCAGGATCATCGGGCGCAACGACGACTCGTCGCCATCGACGAAGAACTGGTGCTGCAGCTGGATGATGGCCCGCATGGTGACGGTGAGCGTGTGACGGCGCACCTTCACGGCCTCGATGAAGCCTTGGGCGGCATCGACCTTCTTCTTGATATAGAGCAGTGCCTCCTTCGTCTGGCGGCTCATGTTCTCCTTGTTCTGCTGATACTCCTTCATCGAGTCGGCAAACGACTGCGACACCTTCAGCTCGGGTACCTCACCATTGTTGAGGGTGAAGGTGACGGTGCCGTCGTCCTGGGTGTCGACGATGAAGTCGGGCGTGATCTGTTGCAGACTCCTGCCCACCGTCTCACCCATGGAGGCCCCAGGTCGCGGATTCAACTTACGGAGCTCACGGAAGAGGGCTGCTGCCTGTTCGTCGTTCAGACCGAGCGACGCCTGGATCTTCTGCCAGTGCTTCTTCGTGAAAGCCTCGAAGTGGTCGTTCACCACACGCTTCATCAGGTCCTTCAGGCGCGAGGGGTCGCGACGCTCTATCTGGAGCAGCAGACACTCCTGGAGGTTGCGCGCACCGATGCCGGCAGGGTCGAACTCCTGCAGGATGGTGAGCACCTCGGCAATCTCGTGCTCTGTGACATCGAGGTTATGATAGATGGCCAGTTCGTCGCTGATGGCGTAGAGCTCCTTGCGGAGCAGTCCGTCGTCGTCGAGCGAGCCGATCAGATATTCCAGGATATAGCGCTGACGGTCCGTCATGTCCACCTCGCCCATCTGTTCCTTCAGCTGGTCGTAGAACGAGATGCTATCCCCGTAGACCATCTCCTCGCGCTCCTCGGTGATGGCGCCACCCGACTGATAGACGGGCAGATCCTCATCGTCGCGCCCGATGGAACTGAGGGCCTCGTCGAGGGCCGACTGTCGCTCCTCGCGCTCGTTGCGCGTCTCGAAGTCCTCCTCCGAGGGACTCAGGGCGTCCTGACTGTCCTGATAGTCCATATTGTCAGCGTAATCCTCCTCACCCGGGCTTGCCACCTCGAGGGCAGGATTGTCGTCCATCTCGGTATTGATACGGTCTATCAGCTGCATCACTGGCAGTTCCACCAGTGAGGCCTGCAACAGCTGCTGGTGGGAGAATATCTGTCCCTGCTTCTGCTGCTGCGTCTGTTCCTGTATCTGTCCGTACTTATCCACTATTTAAAATACTCTTTCAACTGTTCTGCGTAGGAGGCGAGGTCCTCGGTATTCGCATTGCCGTAACGGCGCCAGATCTGCTGGCAGGGGAGGAGCAGCGGACTGAACGTCACGTCCTTACGCTTCAGGTAAGGGTCGCAGTGCTGCAGCACCTCCAACACGTCGACCACCTCACTGGCTTTTATTTTCATCAGACGGGCCAGCTGTTGCACCTCGGGGGTGTCGGTCACCATCGTGTTGGGCGTCAGTCGGAAGTAGAGGTCGAGGATCAGGATGAGCATGACAGGTGTCAGCGTCGTATCGTCGGCCACCGGACGGAAATCCTTCTCGAAGCTCTCCGTCACTTCCACACCGTCGTAGAAGTCGCCTGCATTGTTGAAGCCGTTCATGCTTCGCCACAGGCTGACGGCGCGCGACAGCTTCTGGGGGTTGTTGCCATAGGTGTTCCAGATGCGCTCGATGCGTGGCGTCTCGAGATTGGCAATCTGACTCATCTTGTTATGCAGCACGTTGGGTGCGATGTGGAGCTCGAGGCTCAGATCGACCATTTTCTTACTGTACATAGGCTTCACGCCGACAGGTCGCTGAAGGTAGATTTGCATCAGCAAAAGCCAGTAATCATCCTGCCATTTTGAATTTTTTGCCATATTCCTCGCGATTTTTTTGCAAAAATACGGCTTTTTTCGTATATTTGCAACCGAATTAGCAAAAAAGATGCGAAAAAAGTTATTATTCATACTATTCATACTCTTCAGTCACGTCGCATGGGGTCAAAAAATACGCGAGGAACTGAAGGACGACCTCCTCAGGGCAGGCAGCAATTACTATGCCTATCCCGACCCTGATACCCCACTGTCGCCAGCGCCGAAGGGGAAGAAACCATTCTACATCAGCACCTATGCCCGTCATGGCTCGCGATACCTCATCAGGGCCAAGGAATATGAGTGGCCTTACCAGGTGATGAAGAAGGCCGGTGAACAGGGGAAACTCAGTGAGGTGGGCAAGCAGGTGCTCGAGCAGTTGGCCATTCTCCGTGAGGAAGCCAAGGACCGCTACGGCGAGCTGACCCCCCTGGGCGCCTCGCAGCATCGGAAGATTGCCCAACGCATGTACAACAACTTCCCTGAGGTGTTCAAGGGCATGGCCATCGTCGACGCCAAGAGTACGGTGGTTGTCCGTTGCATCATCTCGATGGAGAACGCCCTGCTGCAGCTGACGAAGAACAATCCCAGCCTCGTGGTACGCTCCGATGCCAGTCAGCACGACATGTACTATATGAACCTGCAGGACACCCTCCTCTTCAAGAAACGCCTGCCCAAGGCCGCACTTGATGTCTATGCCGACTTCTGCAAGCGCCATGCCGTCCACGAACCGTCCATGCGACGACTCTTCAACGACTCCATCTTCTATCGCGACAGCATCGATGCCTACGAGCTCAACAAGGCCATCTTCAAGCTCGCCTCGAGCGTGCAGGGCACGGAGATGCGCTACCACTTCAACCTCTTCGACATCTACACGGCCGATGAGCTTTACTCCAACTGGATGCAATACAACGCCTACTGGTATCTGCTCTTCGGCAACAGTCCCTGGAACGGAGGCACACAACCCTTCACCCAGCGCAACCTGCTCCGTAAGATCATCGAGGATGCCGACTTCAACATCGCCAGTCCGCGTAACGGTGCCACCCTGCGCTTCGGCCACGAGACCATCGTGCTGCCACTCACCTGTCTGCTGGGGCTCAACGGCTTCGACCGTCAGTTCGACGACCTCGAGAAGCTCGATGTCAACGGGTGGATCAACTTCGATGTCTTCCCCATGGCCGCCAATATCCAGTGGATCTTCTATCGCAAGAACCCGAAGGACAAGGACGTGCTCTTCAAGATCCTGCTCAACGAGAAGGAGGCATGGCTACCCATCCCCACGGACTGCGAGCCCTACTACCATTGGAAGGACTTCCGCGAGTTCTACATCAACAAACTCAACTCTTATCAGGAATAAGCGTTTTCAGACGTCGATATTCGGTTGCCAAAGGATGACTTCTTGGGCATAGAGCGACGCTTGCACGTCGATGAGGCGCTGGTTGCTGCTGCCTCGGAAGAGCAGGTCGGGATCGCGCAGCTTCTCGATGAAGGGACCGTCGACCACCACGTCGAGCAGTTCCAGCAGTTCGCGCTGTGCCCGCGTGATCAGACTCTCGAAGGTAAAGCCCGTGTAGCACCAGATGTCCTTGTTCGAGTGCTTGTGGATGGCCCGTGCCAGTTCGGCAAAGCCGTCGCACTGATACATCGGGTCGCCACCCGTGAAGGTGACGTTGGCAAAGGGGTCGGCCAGGATGATCTTCAGCAGTTCCTCCGTCGACATCCACCGTCCGCCATTGAAATCCCACGACTGGGGGTTATGACACCCCGGGCACTTGTGTCGGCACCCCGCACAATAGATGGAGGTCCGGAACCCCGGACCATCCACCATTGTATCTTCGATGATATCTAGTACTCTGATCATCCAAACAAATCCTGACTGCCGTGGTCGATATGCGTCACGCGGTCGTTGAGTTCAGCGAGCTTGCCACTGTTCCAGCGGTCGGTCGTACCCACGAGGTAACCCGTGATGCGCTGCAGCTTGTCGATGTTCGTCGAACCGCACTTCGGACACTTCTCCAGATGGTCGGCAGCATTCTCGTAGCCACAGTCCATACAACGGTTGCGGTTGTGGTTCACCGATCCGTAGCCCATGTTCAGCTGGTCCATCATGTCCACCACGCTCATGATCACCTGCGGATTGTGCGTCGCGTCACCGTCGATCTCCACGTAGAAGATGTGTCCGCCACGCGTCATCTCGTGATAGGGCGCCTCCACCTCTGCCTTGTGGCGCGCACTGCACTTATAGTAGACGGGCACGTGGTTCGAGTTGGTATAGTAGTCGCGATCGGTCACACCCTTGATTATGCCGAACTGCTTGCGGTCCTTCTTCGTGAACTTACCCGAGAGACCCTCGGCAGGCGTGGCCAGCACGGAGTAGTTGTGATGATACTCGTTGCAGAAGTCGTTCACCCGCTGACGCATGTAGCTGATGATCTTCAGTCCCAGCTCCTGACTCTCCTCGCTCTCGCCGTGGTGCTTACCCGTGAGGGCCACGAGGCACTCAGCCAGTCCGATGAAGCCGATACCCAGCGTTCCCTGATTGATCACGCTCTCGATCGTATCGTTGGGTCCCAGTTTGTCGGCACCGATCCAGAGGCTCTTCATCAGCAGGGGGAACTGCTTCGTGAAGGCCGTCTTCTGGAACTGGTAACGGTCGTCGAGCTGCTTGGCCGTCACCTCGAGCATGTGGTCGAGCTTCGCAAAGAAGAGGTCGATGCGCTTCTGCTGATCCTGCTCTTCGCGGCATTCGAGGGCGAGCTTCACGATGTTGATGGTCGAGAACGAGAGGTTACCACGCCCGATAGACGTCTGCGGTCCGAATCGGTTCTCGAACACACGGGTGCGACAGCCCATCGTGGCCACCTCGTGCAGGTAGCGCTTGGGATCGTCCGCACGCCACTCACTGTCCTGGTTGTACGTCGCGTCGAGGTTCAGGAAGTTGGGGAAGAACCGGCGGGCCGTCACCTTACAAGCCAGCTGGTAGAGGTCGAAGTTGCGATCCTCGGGCAGGTAGTTCACGCCACGCTTCTTCTTCCAGATCTGGATGGGGAAGATGGCCGTCTCGCCACCACCCACGCCCTCGTAGGTCGAGAGCAGGATCTCGCGCATCACGCAGCGCCCCTCCGCGCTCGTGTCCGTACCATAATTAATAGAAGAGAACACCACCTGGTTGCCACCGCGCGAGTGGATGGTGTTCATGTTGTGGATGAAGGCCTCCATCGCCTGGTGCACGCGGTTCACCGTCTTGTTCACCGCATGTTGCTGGGCGCGCTCCTTTCCCTGCAGTCCGTCGAGGGGCTTCTTCAGATAGTCCATCAGCGGCTCGTCGTAGAGGTCCTTGTAGCTCTCGCCGTTCAGTTCCTCGAGTGCCTTCAGCTCCTCGATATAGGTCAGTCTGACGTAGGGTGCCAGGTAGAAGTCGAAGGCCGGGATGGCCTGTCCGCCGTGCATCTCGTTCTGGCAGCACTCCATCGAGATACAAGCCAGCACCGATGCCGTCTCGATGCGCTTCGCCGGTCGCGAAGCCCCGTGTCCGGCCACGAAACCACAGTTCAGGATGTTGTCCAACGGATGCTGCACGCAGGTCAGCGACTTCGTCGGGTAGTAGTCCTTGTCGTGGATGTGGAGATAGTTGTGCTCCACGGCCTGACGGCTGTCCTCCGAGAGCAGGTAGTCGTCGACGAAAGGCTTCGTGGTCTCCGAGGCGAACTTCATCATCATACCAGCCGGCGTGTCCGCGTTCATGTTGGCGTTCTCGCGCGTCACGTCGTTGTTCTTGATGTTCACGATGTCGAGGAACACCTCTCTTGTCTTGGCCTTGCGGGCCACCGAACGCTGGTGTCGGTAGGCGATGTACTTCTGTGCCACGTCCTTGCGGCTCGAGTTCATCAGCTCCAGCTCCACGGCGTCCTGAATCTGTTCGACAGTCATCTGACTGTCACCGCGCTGGGCGATATGGTCTGTTATCTGATAGAGCAGGCGGTCATCCTCGCCCTGTTCGGTGTGGAGCATGGCCTTTCTGATGGCGGCCATGATCTTCTGCTCGTTGAATCCTACAATGCGCCCGTCGCGCTTAACTACTGTTTGAATCATATCATTTTAAAGGTTTTTGTTTTCACTTTTCACTTTTCACTTCTCACTTCTGGCTATAGGCCAAAGCGTACATTCTCATCTGCTTCACCATGGCCAGCAGGCCGTTGCTGCGAGTAGGCGATAGGTGCTCCTTCAGTCCGATCTCCTCGATGAAGTAGAGGTCAGCGTCGAGAATCTCCTGAGGTGTATGGTCGCTGAGCACGCGGATCAGCAGTGCCACGATCCCCTTCACGATCAGCGCATCGCTCTCAGCCCGGAAGTGAATCACCTTTTCACTTTTCACCTCTTCCAGATCAGCTACCAGCCACACCCGACTCTGACACCCGTCAATCAGGTTCTGCTCCGTCTTGAATTTCTCCTCCAGAGGCTCCTGCTCGTTACCTAAGTCTATGAGCAGCTGATACTTGTCCATCCAGTCATCAAAACCAGAGAACTCCTCTATAATCTCGTCTTGTATCTCGTTAATCGTCATTTTGTCCGGTTTTATTCTTTTTCGGCTACAAAGTTAACGAAAACCGCGCGAAATTCAAAACAATCTTCAAATTAAATTTCCTTAAAATCCCCACCGCTAAGATTAGCTTATTCCGTTTCGTCTACTGTCAATCGGTCGTTGATCATTCGTTCCATGTATTGTTGGATGATGGCCTTTAGCTCGCGCTCCATCTGGGGCTGCTCGGAGATCTTGCCGACGAGGTTGCGGTTCATCACGGAGTCGTTGAGGCTATAGAAGCCGATGGTGTTCTGGCCGTCGAACTGTAGCAGATAGTTGTGTTTGACATATTGGTAGACGCCATTGAGGTAGTTCACGGCCCAGGTATCTTCGGCAGGGGTGTTCAGCAGGTCGATGCCGAAGGCAAAGTAGGGCTTCGGGTAGTGGAGCATGCCCAGCACGGTGGGCAGGATGTCGATCTGCTGGGCTATCTTGTCGATGATCTCCGGCTGGCGCTCGGGGTTACCGGGCTCATAGATGACGATGGGCGAGCAGAATCCGCCGAGGTCGGTCTGGTAATAGGGGTGGTCGGAGAGGTTCGTGTGGTCGCTGGTCAGCACGAAGATGGTGTTCTTGAACCAGTCCTGGCGACGGGCTTTCTTGAAGAACCGGCTAAGGGCCATGTCGGTATAGCGGATGCATTTGTGGATCTCGATGCCTTCCTCGGGGAAGCGGTCCTGGTATTTCTCGGGCACGATGTAGGGGTGGTGGCTGCTGGCCGTGAAGACGGATGTCATGAAGGGCTCGCGCATCTCGGACATCTTCGTGGCGAAGTACTGGAGGAAGGGCTCGTCCCAGATGGCCCAGGTGCCGTCGAAGGCGTCGGCGCCCTCGAAACGGTCGTCGGCCTCGAAGTCCTCACGGCCGTAGTACTCCTGGAAGCCCGTAGCGCGGGCGAAGGCCTGGAAGCCCATGGAGCCTCGCTGGGCGCCGTGGAAGAAGGCCGTAGAGTAGCCCTCGGCTGCCAGGAGCGAGGCGATGCCGCTGACCTGGTTCATCGAGGAGGGAGTGAGGAAGAAGGGCTCGACGAACATGGGGATGCTCGAGAGGATGCTGGGCATGCCGTCGATGGACTTGCGCCCGTTGCAGAAGGACCGGCTGAAGGTGATGCTCTGGGCGACGAGGGAGTCGACGAAGGGGGTGTAGCCTTTGTAGAGACCGCCTTCGAGGTTGGCGTTCAGGGCACCGATATACTCGCGTCCGAAGCTCTCGATGATGAGCACGACGACATTCTTCCTGATGAGACTGTCGCCCGGAGCGGCATGGACGGGGCTGTAGATCGTCGCGAGCTCCTCGGGGTTGTCGAAGTAGTCGGGGAGGGTGAAGACATTGGTGTCGATGGTGCGGTAGATGGCGAAGGGGGTATTGAGCACGAGTGCTGCTTCGATGGGGCGGTTGGCGAACTGGTTGGCATTCGAGATGGCGATGGGGCGCACGGCTGTGGCGAAACCGCCACGGATGCCTGCCACCACAAAGGGGGCCACAGCGGCCAGCGAGAGCAGCATCGCGAGGTCGTAGTGCCACCAGCGACGGACGTTCGTCAGCAGGCGTGGCTGGACGTAACACTTCCAGAAGGCCCACAGCACGAGGCCGAAGAGGAGGATGAGGATGACGTGGTTCATTGCCTCGGTGAGGATGATACGGCCCAGGTTGTTGTCGTTGGAGAACTCACTGAACACCGTGCTCGTGGTGCGTCGCATCGTGTATTTGAAGTAGACGGCATCGGCGAGGTTCATCGCCAGGGCGACACCGTTGATGACGAGGTACACCCAGCGGCAGACCTGTTGCCAGACCTTGGTCTCCTTCAGGTGCAGGGGGAACAGCATCAGCACGATGTAGGGGATGTTGGTCACGAGGATGGCTGCGGTGTCGAACAGGAGTCCACCTCCCATCATCTCCAGCAGGTGGCTCCACGTCAGGTCTTGTCCGAAGAAGCTGTAGTTCACGACGAGGTAGGCCACGCGTGAAAGGACATACACGGGGTAGAGCATCAGCAGGTTGCAGATGGTGGCACCCAGGGGGGCAAGCAGTCGCAGTCGTTCGTATCTTATCATTTGGCTTCTCTAAAGTCTTTTGCTGCTGTCTGAAGGATGGCCTTGCCTTTCTTCAGGAGGGCTTCACTGTCGGTGCTCTCGTCGACGATCGTACGATCGGCATTCAGGTCGAAAACGGCAAAGCCGGTGCTGTCGCGCATCGTGATGGCATTGTTATAGGTGTGGATGGCGAAGGGGTAGGTATAGCCCTGGCTCATGACGTCGCGACTGTACTTGAACTCGTCGTGCCCGATGCCGAGCTGTCCGAGGAGCGTGGCTGGCAGGTCGGTCTGGTTGCAGAGCTGTTCTACGCGTCGTGGCGCTTTCACAGCACCACCCAACCAGAGCATGGGCACATGGTCGTGTTCGGGGTGAGTCGGCTCGACTCCCAGATAGGAGTAGCCGTGATCGGGCAGGAGGATGATCAGCAGGTTCTCCCACAGGGGCGACTGCTTCATCTCGCTGACGAAGTCGCCGATGCATCCGTCGAGGTAGTTGAAGGCATTCAGCACCTCATCGTCGAGCCGGTGGGTGGGTACGTCCCAGGGCTCATGACTGCTCAGGGTGGAGTAGCCTGCGAGCACGGGACCTCGTGCGTCGGCAGGGTCGGTGGGTGCCTGCGTCTTCAGGTAGTCGCTGAGGGTGGCGAAGGTGATATCGTCTCGCACGCCCCACTTGGCCGACCTCTGCTCCTCCGTCGAGTAGTCCTTCTTCCAATGCAGCTCCTCAAAGCCGATGGTCACGAGGTAGCTTCGCATGTTCGTGAAATTGATGTCGCCACCATAGAGATACCAGGTCCTGTAACCGGCATTCTTCAGCGACATGGCGATGCCAGGCATGAAGCGTACCTTCGCGGGCATCTTCATGATCGACGAACGGGGAAACGAGGGGAAACCGCTCCAGGTACAGAGCGTGCCTCGGTCGGTGCGGAAGGAATTGGCATAGAAATTGGCGAAATAGACGCCTTCTTTCGTCAACTGGTTCAGCTGTGGCATCACATCCTTGCGGTGGCCGATATCCTCGGTGAAGATGCCTCCGCAGCTCTCGAGCAGGATGACCACGATGTTGGGGCGCTGCGTGCGCAACAGGCTATCGGGGGCGATGCTGTGGGTGAAGTAGAGACCCTCCATCGCCGCATGACGCTCGTCTTCGCTCATGAACTCATAGTCGGGCACGTAGAAGGATGTCTCCTCGAACGACGTGACAAAGTTGAACAGGGGGTTCACGGCTGAGTGGTTGAGGAACTGGTTCTGGGAGAAATAGACCTGTCCGACATTGGTCGTGCTCTCATCCAGACCGCCACGGATGCCGATGACGAAGAGGGGGATGAGCAGGATGCTACCGGCAGTGGCCCCTGAGCGGTAGGTGGGAGCCTTGTGCCACAGGGGGATGCGCTGATAGAGCTTGTAGACCAGCGCGACGCCCACGATGAGGACGATGAGACGGACGGTCATGTACAGGCCCGACACCGAGGCGCGCATCTCGGCTGGCGAGTCGAAATACTGCAGGCAGAGGGAGTCGAGCTTGAAGTGCCAGAAGGGGTAGAGGCTGGTATCGGCCACGAAGGCCAGCGTCAGGATGATAGCCACCAGGAGGTTGTAGGCGTGCAGGATGCGCGTGAGCCACCTGCCATCCCACCACAGGGAGACCAGCGTCGCCAGGAAGGGGACGATGAGGACGTAGAGGGCTGTGGAGAGGTCGAGCGACAGGCCGTGCCAGACGACGTTGAGCACGTCGCCGACGGGGAAGCTCTGGCCTTCGTGGTTGACCAGCATGAAAATGATCTTCGCTATGATGAACAGCACCACAGTGAAGAGGTAGAACTTGCACAGGTAGATCAGTCTCTGTCTCATCAGCTTTGCATATCGTGGAGTTTCTTGTAATAGCCGTTCTGGGCGAGCAGGCCGTCGTGGGTGCCACGCTCGACGATGCGCCCCTCGTGGAGCACACAGATCTCATCGGCATTCTTGATGGTCGACAGACGGTGGGCGATGGCCACGGTCGTGCGCGTCTTCATCAGTCGCTCGAGGGCGTCCTGCACCAGTCGCTCGCTCTCGGTGTCGAGGGCCGAGGTGGCCTCGTCGAGGATGAGGATGGGGGGATTCTTCAGGATGGCACGGGCGATGGAGACACGCTGGCGCTGACCGCCTGAGAGTCGACCGCCACGATCGCCGATGTTCGTGTCGAAGCCCTGTTCCGAGGCCATGATGAAGTCGTAGGCATTGGCGATGCGGGCTGCTTCCTCGATCTGCTGTTGGGTGGCGTTGTCGACACCGAAGGAGATGTTGTTGCGGAAGGAGTCGTTGAAGAGGATGGCCTCCTGATTGACATTGCCGATCAGCTGTCGCAGGTCGTAGATGCCCAGGTCCTTCACGTTGATGCCGTCGATGAGCACCTCGCCCTCCTGCACGTCGTAGTAACGGGGGATGAGGTCGACCATCGTCGACTTGCCTGAGCCACTCTGTCCGACGAGGGCGATGGTCTTGCCCTTGGGGATGACGAGGTTGATATCGCGGAGCACCCACTGCTCACCATACTTGAACGAGACATGACGGAACTCGATCTCGTGGTCGAAACTTTTGATGGGCTTGGGGTTGGCCGACTCCCTGATGGTGTTCTCGGCCATCAGGATCTTGTCGACGCGCTCCATCGAAGCCAGTCCCTTGGGGATGTTATAGCCGGCCTTGGAGAAGTCCTTCAGGGGGTTGATGATCGAATAGAGCATCACCATATAATAAATAAAGATAGGACCAGAGAGGGTGTGGTTGTTCAAGACCAGGACACCACCGAACCAGAGGACGATGACAATCATCACCGTGCCCAGGAACTCGGACATCGGGTGGGCCATCGACTGACGGATGTTCACCTTCATGATGTCGTTGCGATAGGCCGAGTTGATGGTGTCGAAGCGACGGTTCATCTTCTCCTCGGCACAGAAGGCCTTGATGATGCGCAGGCCTCCGAGGGTCTCCTCGACCTGACTCATCGTGTCGCTCCACAGGCTCTGGGCCTTCACGCTTTGGGCCTTCAGCTTACGGCCTACCCAACCCATGAACCAGCCCATGACGGGCACGATGACGAGGGTGAACACCGTGAGTTGCCACGAGATGAAGAGCAGCATGGCGAAGTAGCCGATGATGAGGATGGGGTTCTTGAAGAGCATCTCGAGCGAGGACATGATGGAGTTCTCGATCTCCTGCACGTCGCCACTCATGCGGGCGATGATGTCGCCCTTGCGCTCCTCGGAGAAGAAGCCCAGGGGCAGGGCGTTGATCTTCTGATAGAGCTGGTTGCGGATGTCGCGGACCACACCCGTACGGATGGGTACGATCGTGGCCGACGAGAGGAAGTAGGCACCCGTCTTCAGAGCCGTCATCACAGCCAGGAAGACACCGATGATGAGCAAGGTCGTCGTGGGACCGATATCAGCGATCAGACCGTTGACGTAGTAGTTCATGTTGTTCATCAGCACCTCTTGGGCGTGCTCCCAGTCCCAGTCCATCAGGGCCGTGGCCGTCTTCGCATCGTCGGTCTTGAAGATAATCTGCAGGATGGGGATGAGGGCTGCAAACGAGAAGATGTTCAAGATCACGGAGAGGATGTTGAACACGACCGACAAAACGAGGTACTTCTTGTAAGGTGGCACGAATCGCCGCAGGACATTGATGAACTCTTTCATTTGACAATTGGACTATTTGACGATTGGACTATTTCACCTAATAAGGTGGCGCTCGTCGCGCCAGTGATACGTACGCGCACCGTCTCACCGATGTGACGGCTACCCTTGTCGAAGACCACCATCTTATTCTGTTCGGTGCGTCCACAGAGCTGTTCGCGACTGCGCTTCGAGAATCCCTCGACGAGCACGTCGAACGTCTTGCCCACGTCCTTGGCATTCTGTTGGGCAGAGATCTCCGTCTGGAGGGCGATGAGCTCGTTCAGTCGACGGATCTTCTCCTCCTCGGGCACGTTGTCGGGCAGGTGCTTCGAGGCGTAGGTGCCTGGGCGCTCAGAGTATTTGAACATAAAGGCCGAGTCGTAGCCCACCTCGCGCATCAGGTCGAGACTGAGCTGGTGGTCCTCCTCCGTCTCGTCGTGGTAGCCCACGAAGATGTCCGTCGAGAGACCACAGTCGGGGATGATCCTCCGGATGGCGTCCACACGGTCCATATACCACTCACGGGTGTACTTGCGGTTCATCAGCTTCAGGATCTTATCACTGCCACTCTGTACGGGCAGGTGGATATGCTTGCACACGTTGGGCACCTCGGCAATCACCTTCAGCGTCTCGTCGCTCATGTCCTTCGGATGCGAGGTGGTGAAGCGGACGCGCATCGTGGGCACTTCCTCGGCGACGCGACGAAGCAGCTGGGGGAAATCGAGTTTTTCTAGTCCTTCTAGTTTATAGGAGTTGACGTTCTGGCCTAGGAGGGTGACCTCCTTGAAACCACGGTCGCGCAGGTCGCGCACCTCGCGCAGGATGCTCTCCACGTCGCGACTGCGCTCACGGCCTCGGGTATAGGGCACGATGCAGTAGTGACAGAAGTTGTTACAGCCACGCATGATACTGACGAAGCCTCCGATCTTATGTCCCAGTCCGATGCGCTGGGGCACCACGTCCTTATAGGTCTCGGTGGTCGAGAGTTCGATGTTCATCGCCTTGTGGCCTGTCTCAGCCTGTGCGATCAAGTCGGGCAACGACAGATAGGAATCAGGGCCAGCCACGAGGTCGCAGTGGTGATGCTCCAACAGCTCCTGTTGGGCTCTCTCGGCCATACAGCCCAGGACACCGATGATGAGCGGCTGTCGCGAGGCTTCGGCCTTCAATCGGCGTCTGCGCTCGGCATCGAGGGCTTCCAGACGGTGATAGATCTTCTGTTCTGCATTATCTCTTACAGAGCACGTGTTGAGGAACACGGCATCTGCCTCGTTCAGTTCTTCGGTGGTCTCATAGCCAGCCATCTGCATCACCGAGGCCACCACCTCGGAGTCAGCCACATTCATCTGGCAACCATAGGTTTCAATATATAGTTTCTTCATCATTCTTATATTTATACGATCGGCAGGGAGATGCCGTTGATCTTCTGGTAGACGTCGAGGGCGTAGACATCGGTCATGCCACTGATATAGTCGATGATGGCCATGATACGCGTCTCGAGCTCAGGGGCTTCAATCTCGTACTGGCCAGAGACACGACTGATGAGGTGCTTGGAGTAGAAACGCTCAGGATGGACCACGGCACCGATGAACTGCTCGAGAAGCGTCTGCATGATCTGGTAACCAGAGAGTTCGACGTCGAGCACGGGCTTGCTCTTGTAGATGCGTTTCAGGGAGAGTTCGCAGCAACGCTTATAGGCCTCGGAGGTCATGGGACTGACATGGTCGATGAGGCTACCCTCAAAGGTGCCGTTGAGGATGTCCTCCTCGTGCTCGACGAACACACGGACGCACTCGTTCTCGAGTTTGCCGATGACACAGGCACGCAGGTAGACAATCTTCTCATTGTCGTCGGTAACCCCCTCGTCGACAATCCGTTGACGGATGCGCTGCTGGATATCTTCATCGAAGAAACTGAGCAGCAGATCCATGGTCGTTTCAAATGAAATTATTTTAAGTTTATGGGCATCCTCCAAGTCCATGATCTCGTAGCAGATATCATCAGCTGCCTCGACCAGATAGACGAGGGGATGACGGGCAAACTTGAGTGGCTCGCCTACCTCGGACTTGCAGATAATGCCCAGATCCTTGGCAATGCGGAGGTAGAAGTTCTTCTCGGAATCGAAGAAACCGAACTTTCCCTTCTTGCCTGCTGCTGAGGAGGAATAGGGGTACTTGACGATGCTGGCAAGTGTAGAATAAGTCATGACAAATCCACCTGCCCGACGACCCTTGTACTGATGGGTCAGCAGTCGGAAGGCATTCGCATTTCCCTCGAAGTGGATCAGGTCGTTCCAGAAGATGGGACTCACCTGACGCTGGAGGTCGCTGCCTGGGCCTTCGAGGAAAAAAGCCTGGATGGCCTTCTCGCCACTATGTCCGAAGGGAGGATTGCCCAGGTCGTGAGCCAGACAGGCCGCGGAGACAATCTGTCCGATCTCCTGAAAGAGGGTGTCCTTCAGTTCGGGGTGCTTGCGTGTGAGTTGGGTGGCTACATCGTCGCCCAGCGACATGCCCACACTGGCTACCTCGAGGGAATGAGTCAGACGGTTATGAACGAAGATGCTACCCGGGAGGGGGAACACCTGTGTCTTGTTCTGCAGGCGACGGAACGGGGCCGAGAAAATGAGACGATCGTGGTCGCGTTTGAACTCCGTACGGTCATCGTGACGCTCGGGGTGGCGATCCTCCTGCCCCAGTCGCTTATTGGATATCAGTTGTTGCCAATTCATCATACTAAGGTGCAAAGGTACAAAAAATCGGCCATGATGACACAAATTTGGGAAAAAATTTTGTTGATTAGGAAAAAAAGAGTACTTTTGCACACTGATTAAAATGAAATTTTAAAGCATGTTGAAGATAAAAGTTGTAAATAAGGGTCACCAGCCACTGCCACAGTATGCCACAAAACTCAGTGCGGGCATGGACCTGAGAGCAAATATAGACGAGCCCATCACGCTGAAACCACTGGAACGCAGACTCATACCGACAGGGCTCCATATTGCCCTGCCTGAGGGTTACGAGGCACAGGTGCGCCCACGTAGTGGTCTGGCCTTGAAGAAAGGCATCACCGTGCTGAATACACCTGGTACAGTGGACGCTGACTATCGCGGTGAGGTGGGCGTGGTGCTCATCAACCTCTCGCAGGAGGATTTCGTCGTAGAGGATGGCGAGCGTATCGCCCAGATGGTGATTGCGCGTCATGAGCAGGCCGATTTCGAACTCGTGGAGGTGCTCGACGAGACGGAGCGTGGTGAAGGTGGATATGGACATACGGGGACGAAGTGAGTTGAGAGTTTACGGTTTACAGATGATTACTTTGAGGAATAGATTTTTGTTGTTGGTTTTGATGCTGGCGTGTTTAGGACAGGTCGGTGCTCAGGACATATCATCTATCGATTCTCAGTCATCAGCTATCAACGACACCCTGGCCCGGGAATACGACCATTTCTTCCTAGAGGCGATGATACAGCGTCAGAAAGGCAACAACGATGCGGCATTCGACCTGCTGCGTCATTGTGTGGAACTGAATCCTGAGGCTGCTGAGGCCTGGTACTTCCTGGCGCAGTATTACAATGCGCTGAAGGATCAGGAGAAGTCGCAGGCCTGTATAAAGAAGGCAGCTGCCATAGCGCCTGAGAACCTGACCTATATGGAGACCCTGGCACAGCTCTATATCACTCAGCAGAACTACGCTGAAGCCATCCCCGTGGTAGAGGGCATCTATGAGCGCAACAAGGATCGTGAGGATATGCTCGAGATGCTCTTCCAACTGTATCAGCAGGAGGAGAATTACGATCAGGCCATCCGTGTGTTGAACCAAATCGAGAAGATCGACGGTAAGAACGAGCGTATCTCGATGGCGAAGAGTGAGATATACAACCGCAAGGGCGACAAGAAGGCAGCTATTGCAGAAATGAAAGCCCTGGCCCATCAGTTCCCCAACGACCAGAACTATCAGGCGATGTACGGGGAGGCGCTGATGATGAACGGACAGATAAAGAAAGCCCTGAAGGTCTATGATGAAATCCTGAAGACGGAGCCCGACAACAACCGAGTGCTGATGTCGCTGCGTACCTATCATCAGGCACTGGGCCATCAGACGGAGGCCGACTCGCTGACGGAGCGTGTGCTGCTGAACCGTAATTCGACTGCTGAGGAGAAGATACACCTGCTGAGACAGGAGATCGCAGCCAGTGAGCAGGCTGGGGGAGACAGTACGAAGGTACTGGAACTTTTCCACAAGATGCTTTCCCAGCCACAAAGCGACGAACACATGGCTCTCTTCTGTGCTTCGTATATGAATGCGAAGAAGATGCCGAAGGACAGTATCTCGACAGTACTGACGAAGGTGCTGGAGATTGCCCCGGACAATGCCCCGGCACGCCTGCAACTGTTGGGCTATGCCTGGGAGAGCGACGATATGGACCGAGTGATCACCCTCTGTCAGGACGCCCGTCAGTATACGCCCGACGATATGGCGTTCTACTACTATCAGGGTATCGCCTACTATAAGCGCGACAGTCTGGATGCAGCCCTCTCAGCCTTCAAGAACGGCATCGGTGTCATCAAGGAAGACAGTGATCCGATCATCGTGTCGGACTTCTATGCCGTGATGGGCGACATCCTCCATCAGAAGGGTCTGGCCGAGGAGGCTTTTGCAGCCTATGACTCATGCCTCGTGTGGAAGGATGATAATATGGGCTGTCTGAACAATTACGCCTATTACCTCAGTGAACGAGGCGAAAGACTGGCCAAGGCCGAGGAGATGAGTTTCAAGACCATCAAGGCCGAACCGAAGAACTCGACCTATCTCGACACCTACGCATGGATCCTCTATATGGAGGAGCGCTATGCCGAGGCACAGATATATATCGAACAAGCCATTCAGAACATGGACGAGTCACAGGACAACTCCGTGATTCTGGAACATGCAGAGAAAATAAAACTTAAAAATAAAAAAGAATGAGACTATCAGGTATTTTAAGAGTAGCCGTTTTGGCAATGCCATTAGTGCTTGCATCTTGTGGTTCCAAGAAGAAAACCGTTCAGCCCCAGCCGATGACTCAAGGCACGGTGGACAAAGCGAATTTCATCGAACATGTGCATGGAAATGCACAGACAGCCAAGTTTATCACCTCAAAGGTAAAGTTCTCTGTGGAGGTAGGTCCGCAGAAGCTGACACTGACTGGTAACCTGAAGATGAAGCGCGACGACGTGATCCGTCTGCAGCTCATGGCCTTCGGATTTGTGGAGGCAGGCCGCATCGAACTCACCAAGGAGTATGTGCTCATCATGGACCGTATCAACAAGCAGTATCTGAAGGCACCATATATCTCAGTGGACTTCCTGCGTAACAGCGGTCTGAACTTCAATACGCTCCAGGCCCTCTTCTGGAACGAGCTTTTCCGTCCAAACCAGGTCAGTGCCAAGAACGAGGCTGATGACAAGGACAAGAAAGACAAGAAAAAGAAGGATAAAGAGACCACTTTGCCTGCAAAGGAGGATCTTACGATCTACTCCATCATCGAAAGTGGTGACGACATGATCATCAGTCGCGAGGAGGGTAAGATGGACTACAGTTGGCTGGCCAGCAAGCAGTCGGCTCTGATCCGTATGGCCAATGTGCTCTATAAGGACCGCTTCCATGGCAATGCGCAGTTGAACTGGGACTACAACGACTTCGACCTCGTGGGTAAGACCATGTTCCCCAAGAAGCACACCATCACGCTGACCACTCCTGAGAAAGAAGTGAAGTTGGGCATGACCCTCAACTATATTGGTAATGAATCGGAGTGGGAGACTCGTACAGAGGTTTCCAACAAGTATCGTGAGGTGACTGTTGACGAGATCCTCCGTCGATTCATGGCACTTTAAACAACCTGAAAATAGCAAGTGAAGAGACTATCCGTCCTTTTTCTATTGATATGTTTAGTGGCGGCTGTCCCTGCCCAGACGACGAAGAAATCGTCGCCCCAGCGCAAGACAGCCACCACTAAATCTAGTAAATCTAGTAAATCTAGTAAATCTAGTCAGACTAGAAAGACTAGCAAAACTAGTCAGACTAGAAAAACTACCACCCCCCAAAAGAAGCAGCCCGTGACTGTGAAGGGCCTGAAGCAGGAACAGCAACAGGTGCGCAAGCAGATCCAGGAACAGGAACGTAAGCTGAAGGCCAACGAGCAGAACGTGAAGAAACGTCTGGAAAACCTCTTGGTGATCAACAACGAGATTGCCGACAAGCGCAAGTCTATCGACAATATCCGTCTGGACATCACACGACTGGAGGGCAATATCCAGGTACTCGAGGCACAGATGAAGATGCTCGACCAGGAACTTGAAGAGCGTAAGCAGCGTTATATCAAGTCGATGAGATATATGCATGGGCACAGGAACATCGAGAGTAAGCTGATGTTCATCTTCAGTGCCAAGAACTTCTCGCAGATGTACAGGCGACTGAGGTTCATGCGTGAGTACGCCTCATACCAGCAGACTCAGGGTGAAGCCGTGAAGTCGATGCAGGCACAGGTGCAAGAAGCCTTCAACGAACTGACAGATTCAAAGTACAGAAAAGATACCCTGCTTACCCTTGGAGAAAAAGAGCAACGTATGTTGGAAGACAAGCAGGTGGAGCAGCAGAAGGTGGTGACCTCGTTACAGAAACAACAAAAGACCATCCAGAGCATCATCGACAAGCAGAAGAAGCGTGATGCAGAACTCAATGCCCGTATCGACAAACTGATTGAAGAGGAGATTGCACGTGCGAAAGCCCGTGCAGAGGCTGAGGCCAAGCGTAAGGCTGCTGAAGAGGCTGCTAAGAAACGTGCAGAGGAAGAAGCCCGTCGTAAAGCTGCAGAGGCTGCTGCGGCTAAGAAGCGTGCTGAGGAACTGGCACGGAAGAAGGCTGCTGCCGAAGCTGCTGCTAAGGAGAATGCCCGTAGGATTGCCGAGGCGAAGGCCAAGGAAGAGAAAGCTAAGGCTGAGGCTAGAGCTGCAGCTGCCAAGAAGGATGCGGAGGCCAAGGCTGCTGCTGAGCGTGCAGCCCGTGAGGCAGAACGTGCCCGACTGGAGACGGAGCGTAAGGCCAAGGCTGATGCTGAGGCACGCAAGAAGGAGCTGGCTGAGGCCAACAGGCGTGAGGCTGCTGAGAAACGCAGACTGGAAGCTGAAGCCAAGAAGCGTGCAGAGGAATCAAAGGCTGAGTACTCGGTGTCGACAGTAGATCGTCAGTTGAGTGGCAATTTCGAGAGCAACCGTGGACGATTGCCGTTCCCCATCACTGGTAGCTATCGTATCATGAACCGTTTTGGTACGAATAGTGTGACAGATGTGAAAGGACACGTGACCCTCGACAAGAAAGGTATCGATATCAAAGGTCAGCCAGGGGCTGCTGTGAGATGTATCTTTGATGGTGAGGTGAGTGCCGTATTCAGCTATTCTGGTACGACGGTGATTATTGTGCGTCATGGCAGTTATCTCTCTGTCTATTGCGATCTGGCCTCTGTGAGTGTCAGTCGTGGACAGAAAGTAAGTGCACGTCAGACGTTGGGACGTGTGGGCTCTGAGGGTGTCATGCAGTTCCAGTTGCGAAAAGGTAACACCCTACTGAATCCTGAGTCCTGGCTCGCCAGATAAAACAAGAAAGGCATCCGAAAGCGGATGCCTTTTCTGATTTATAACGTGAGACCTTCAAGCAGTGCCACGTAAGTGTCTATCGCCTGTTCTATCTCAGAAATCCGAATGAATTCATCAGCTGAATGAGAACGGTTTGAATCGCCAGGACCAAGTTTGAACGACGGGAAAGGCATCAGTGCCTGATCGCTCAACGTGGGTGAGCCAAAGGGTTGCATGCCCCGTTCGATACATCTTCTGATCAGTGGATGCTCAGCAGGGATGCTGGAGGAGTGAAGACGGAACGAACGGACATGGAGCTCGCACTTCGTCATCTTCTTACGGAGGAACTCAAAGACAAACTCGTTCTGATAGAATTCGTTCGTGCGTACATCTATGATAAAATGAAGTGTATCAGGGATGACGTTGTGCTGTGTGCCACCCTCGATGACAGTTACGCTCATCTTTGTAGCTCCCAGCAGAGGACTGGTCTTGCGGAACTGATAGTCGCGCAACCATACGAGATCGTCGAGTGCCTCATAGATAGCATTCACCCCACCTTCTCTGGCCGCATGTCCTGATTTACCATGGGCATAGCCATCAATGACCATCAACCCCTTCTCGGCAATGGCTGGTTGCATACAGGTGGGCTCTCCCACGATGGCCACGTCGATAGGCGGTAGGCGGTGGAGTACACGCGAGAAACCATTCTCGCCTGACACCTCTTCCTCAGAAGATGCCACCCAGAGCAGGTTGTAGTTGCGCTGACGGTGCAACATGATACGGTAGACCTGCAACAAGGCCACCAAACCACCACCACAGTCGTTGGAACCTAAGCCGTAGAGGGTATCGCCCTCCTGTGTTGGCGTGAAAGGGTCGCGTGTCCATGATGACACAGGCTTCACCGTGTCGATATGGGCATTGAGCATCACTGTAGGACGGTTGTTGTCCCAGTCAGGACAGCCCACCCAGAGGTTGTTACCCTCACGTCCATAGGGCAGGTCCCACATGTCAAGATACTGCGACAGCCTGTCAGCTGCCTTTTTCTCGTCTCTGCTGATTGAAGGAATGGCAATTAACTCCTTCAACAGCGCCACCGCATCGTTTGTATAGTCCTTAATATCCATAGCAAGTTTATGTTGATATGATTTATTTCTTATAGTTCATGAGTCCTTGGTTGAGGAAATCCATGTAGGCTGCAACGTCCTCATTGAAGCCACGGCTACCAGTGAGAGGTTTGCCAGTAGCAGGGTCGATAGCCACATAGAACGGTTGTGCGTTGGCACCGAACTTATGGCTTTGCAGATAGCTCCACTTGGCACCCACAGTGCGCAACGTTTTCTTATTACCTGTTTCATCAGTCACTACCATGGGCTCTTTCAGTGGTGTCTTGTCGTCCACGTAGAGGGAGATGAGTACGTAGTCGTTTTTCAGTTTATCGGCTACACGGGCATCAGCCCATACCGAAGCCTCCATCTTACGACAGTTCACACAGCCAAAACCCGTGAAGTCGATGAATACAGGCTTCCCTTGGGCACGGGCCACGGCCATACCTGATTCATAGTCAAGATACTCAGCCTCTACGACTTTCTGGTTCAGGTTGAAATCCTGAGTGTTCATTGGTGGTGCGAAGGCACTGACAGCCTTACACGGGGCACCCCATAGACCAGGCACCATATAGACGGCAAAAGCCAGTGAAACCAGACCTCCCATGATGCAGAGCACGGGTTTGGGCTTGTTCTGTTCACCTCCAATCTCGTCTGCCTGAAACTTCAGCCAACCACAAAGGTAAGCTCCCAAGAGGGCGAAGATGACAATCCACAGTGAGAGGAACACCTCGCGATCGAGGATATGCCAGCCATAAGCCAAATCGGCAACGGAGAGGAACTTCAATGAGAAAGCCAGTTCGATAAAGCCCAGAACAATCTTCAGTGTGGTCATCCACGAGCCAGACTTTGGCGCTGATTTCAGCCATGAGGGGAACATGGCAAAGAGTGTAAACGGTAGGGCCAGTGCCAGAGCGAAACCAAGCATACCGACAGCAGGTGCCAGCCAGTTGCCTGTGGTTGTGGTCTGTACCAGTAGCATGCCAATGATGGGACCTGTGCAGGAGAAGGAAACGAGTACCAGTGTGAAAGCCATCAGGAAGATGCTGACGAGTCCACTGGTCTTTGAGGCTTTTGAGTCGACGGCCGTTGCCCATCCCTCAGGCAATGTGATTTCAAACCAGCCAAAGAAACTGAGGGCGAATATTACGAGTAACAGGAACAGGAATACGTTGAAGACGGCATTCGTCGACATGGCATTCAGCGTGTCACTGCCAAATAAGGCCGTCACGAGCAGTCCCAAACCAAGATAGATCACGATGATCGAGAGTCCGTATGTAAATGCATCACGGATACCCTTCTTCTTGTCATCCTTCGAACGCTTCAGGAAGAAGGATACGGTCATCGGGATAATTGGCCAGATACAGGGCATGCAGACTGCCAACAAACCAGCTACGAACCCCATGAGCAACAACCAGAGTAAAGACTGTTTAGCCAGGTCCTCACCTGATCCAAGCGTATGTAATTCCTCTGTGACGGGAGCCCATAGGTCGACTGCGGATTCTTTTTCGACTACGGAATCAGGGACAACTGGCTTCTCCTCTGGCACTATCAGGGCAGAGTCCTTGGATAATTCCGAAACAGTGCTTTGTTTCGTGTCTGTCTGATCATTAGATTCCTGAGAACTGTTGGCAGCGACAGGACTCTTCCCCTTCTGCTTCAGTTCCACCTCCGACGGGGGCTGGCAGCTGGCATCGCTACAGGCACCATATTCCAGATAGCAATCGATGTCATAGTCGGGTTTGGTGAATCGCAGTTTTTGGACAAACGTCACCTCGTTCTCGAAGTACTTCAGTTCCATGTCGAACAACTTGTCCATCTTCTTGATGACCTTGCCTTTCGGTGTCAGTTTACCAACGAGTTCAGCACCGTCCATCTTCACGACGTTGAATGTTGCCTCAGTAGGGCCACCATTACCAATCTCGGTAGAATAGACATGCCAGCCATGATCAATCGTTGCATGGAATATAATCTCTGCCTCTACTCCATTACCAGTCTTGAGTTCGGAGGTAAAATGCACAGGATCTACCATTTGGGCATTCATTCCAAGTACGCCCAATAGTGAAAGTAATGTTACAATGATCTTCTTATGAATCATGTGTCTGATATCTTTTGACTGCAAAGATAAACAAAAGGATTCATCCAACCGAATAATAAGCGATTTTTAACAAATTTCCTTGATGAGAGATTGCCGCATTTTTTTACAGGATTATTTGTTGGTTTCGGAAAAATGCTGTATCTTTGTAGCCGAAAACGTTAAATCTGAGACGAATGGGAAGCAATTTTCATGAACGTATGCCTTTGGTACGATTAGCCATCTGTCTGATGGTTGGGATTGTTGTGGGTGAGCAGCTGACGGGACAAGTGTATTGGTGGCTGGTGCTAGCAGGACTGGTGATTTGCACTTTATTGCTCTGGCGTTACGAATATTGGCAGTCAGCAGGCATTGCCCTGTGTTTTGTGGCGTTGGGAATTACGCTGATCACCAGACAGCCAGATACTTCTCCTTATGGAAAGTCGGAAACGCACCAGCTATCGAGAGTGGAACGAACGAGACAGCGTTGCCTGCAATGGCGTCAGAAGCTATTGGAACGCTACGAGGCTCAAGGTCTTGAAGGAGAACAGTATGCTGTGGTCGCTGCCATGACACTTGGTGATAAGTCGGCATTGACGAAGCATGTCAGGGAAGTGTATTCCGTCACAGGGGCTTCGCATGTGTTGGCATTGAGTGGCCTACATCTAGGCATCATCTATACCTTACTGTCGTTCCTTGTGGTTGGTAAACGATGGCAGACGTTGTCACAAATCATCTGCATCTTGGGTATCTGGGCTTTCGCCTTCCTGGTGGGGCTGTCAGCCAGTGTCGTCCGTTCTGCTATCATGTTGACGGTATATGCATTGTTGTCGTTAGGACATAGGGACAAGATGTCATTGAACACATTGGCATTTACGGCAATCTTGATGCTTATAGTAAATCCTCGTTCGCTTTTTGATATTGGTTTCCAATTGTCGTTTATGGCTGTGGGCGCCATTCTGTTGTGGTTGCCCGTATTCATGAGTGTCTTCTCGGAATCCTATCTGATGGATCACCGGTTGGTGAAATGGGTATGGGGTATGATAGGTGTGTCACTGTCTGCGCAACTCGGTGTGGCTCCACTGATAGCCTACTACTTCGGTCGTTTCTCAACGTATTTCCTGTTGTCTAACTTCATCGTAGTGCCTGCTGCGACATTCATTCTCTATCTGTCGTTGCCGGCACTCCTTATTCCAGGATTCGCGTACCTATTAATATATATAGTCAAACAACTGAATACCTGTCTGTTTTATCTGGCAGCGATTCCTGGGGCGAGTATTGAGGGACTACATCCCACTAAAATACAAACCACGATGATCTATGTGATCATCGTGGCTGTCTATCTGTTGTTGTTGAGGCTAAAGCCGTTGTTACATGTAACCTAGCCAACGTAGGATATCGTTGAGGTTCGCGACGACCATCAGAAGGATCAGGATGCCAAAGCCTACATATTCGGCACGGATCATGAAGGTTTCAGATGGTTTTCGGCGCGTAATCATTTCGTAGAGCAAGAACAACACGTGTCCACCATCAAGAGCGGGGATGGGCAGGATGTTCATGAATGCAAGAATGATGGAAAGGAAGGCTGTCATCTTCCAGAACAGATACCAGTCCCACATTGGTGGAAAAAGACTACCGATGGCACCAAAGCCGCCTAGTGACTTTGCTCCATCAGCGGTGAAGACATACTTCATGTCGCCTACATAGCCAGCGAGCACGTTCCAACCGTACTTGATGCCTGCAGGGAAACTCTCGAAGAATCCGTATTCCTTGGTGATCGGTTCGTAGAGTCCTGTGATGGACTTCACGAAGAATCCGAGTTTTAGTTCAGGAGTCAGTACGACACTAGCCGTATCCTGTCGTTCACCACGAGCATAGACGATAGTGGTGGTACGTATTTTCAGACTGTCACCCGGTGTCTTGGCAGCTGTCATCATATCTTCCAAGATGCCAAGTTGGTCTGTAAACTCATTGTAGGAGTCAACGCTCTTGTTGTTGATGGCCACGATGCGGTCGCCCTTCTGGAGTCCGATGCTGGCTGCAGGAGTATCAGCCATCACACTATCGATCTCTGCAGGGATAAGTGGTCGGACAAAAGAAGGTTCAGCCTTCAGCATGCCCAGCAGATTGATATCGCCAGGAAGTTGCAGACTCATGGCCTTTCCGTCACGGATGATATCGGCACGCTTGGCCTCACTCAGGTCGCGGTAGAGGTCGGCAGAGAACTCTTTGAACTCGCCTTTCTCTGTTCCTACGAGGATATCGCCATCCTGGAATCCGAGGGCCTTGGCTTCAGCATTGAACTTCATACCCAGTGTCATATCCTTCACGGGAATATAGGTCTCGCCCCAATGGAAGAGTATCATCGAGTAGATGAAGAGGGCCAGGAGGAAGTTGACAAGTACACCACCGATCATAATCAGCAATCGCTGCCAGGCAGGTTTCGCACGGAACTCCCAAGGTTGCTCAGGCTGTTTCATCTGTTCGGTATCAAAACTCTCGTCGATCATACCAGCGATTTTACAATAGCCGCCCAGTGGCAACCAGCCTATGCCATATTGTGTATCACTGTTTTTTGGTTTCCATTTGAAAAGACTACCATCCCATTTCCAGATGGAGGGGTCGAAGAAGAGATAGAACTTGTCGACCTTAACGCCAAAGAGTTTGGCAAAGAAGAAGTGGCCACCCTCATGGAGCAGCACCAGCAGGCCGATGGCCAGCATGAATTGAAGCAATCTAATTAAAAAAATATCCATAATCTTTTTACCTTATTCTAATCTATTTGTTCATCAGCTCACTAGCGATGCGGCGCGCTTCCGCATCAGTGGCGATATATGTTTCGTAGGTGGGATTCTTGTCGAAGGTGGCACGCTGCATGGTCTCGGCGATGATGTCGCCCATCTGAAGGAAACCGCATTTGTCTTCAAGGAAGCCACGATTCACGATCTCGTTTGCTGCATTCACGATACAAGGCATATTGCCCCCCTTGTCGATAGCTTCGAAGGCGAGCGCAAGACAGCGGAACTTGTTCAAGTCGGGCTCGAAGAACTCCAGATGTTGGGCCTTGAATAGATCAAGTCGCTCACCACTGAGATGCAGACGCTGTGGGAACGAGAAGGCATACTGGATTGGCAGTCGCATGTCGGGTACGCCAAGTTGGGCTTTTACACTACCATCCTGGAACTGAACGGCACTATGCACAATAGACTGTGGGTGAACGAGTACCTGGATCTGTTTGGCATCTACGCCGAAGAGCCATTTGGCCTCTATCACTTCGAAGCCCTTGTTCATCATCGAAGCCGAGTCAATCGTGATTTTGGCACCCATATCCCATGTTGGGTGGCGGAGGGCATCTGCCTTTGTCACATGAGCAATCTCCTCCATCGACTTCAGACGGAATGGTCCACCACTGGCTGTGAGCAGAATCTTCTCAATGGGGTTCTGGTCTTCGCCTACGAGGCTCTGGAAGATGGCTGAGTGTTCACTGTCTACAGGCAGAATCGGTGTGTGATACTGTTGAGCCAATTGCAGAATCAACTCGCCAGCTACTACAAGTGTCTCCTTATTCGCCAGACAGATCGTTTTCCCTGCCTTGATGGCATGGATGGTGGGATTCAGTCCTGAGAATCCAACCATAGCCGTCAGCACCATGTCGATGGGCCCTGCCTCTACGATCTCGTCGAGTGCCTTGGCACCAGCATAGACCTTGACGTCGGGCATATCGCTCATCAGCGATTTCAGAGCATCGTAACGGGCTTCGTTAGCAATGACGATAGCAGCGGGTTTGAACTTATGAGCCTGTTCTGCCAGCAGTTCTACTTTATTATTAGCTGTCAGGCAATAGACCTCATACAGGTCTGCATGTTCCTCGATGACTTCGAGTGCCTGAGTACCTATCGACCCCGTAGAGCCGAGAATTGCGATTTGTCTTTTCATAATTCTAAGATGCCTTCCGGCAAGTTGATTTCTATTTGATGTTTCTTGGTGTCTATGTTTGTAATCAGTTCCTCTGAGGCTGGAATCAACCGCCCGTCTTCCAGTTCGAAGAGGATATTGATGGTGGCGTCGTCGACGGAGGCGATAATCCCTATATCCTGACCTGTCTGGGCATCTATCAGACTATAACCGATCATTTCAGCCCATGAGAGGGTGTCCTCGTCATCTTCAGCCAGAGCCCTGGGGAAATACACGTCGCAGCCAGTCAGTTCACGGGCCCTCTCCTGTGTATCGATGCCATCGAACTTCATCAGGACATTGCTATCGGTCTTGAAACGATACTCCTCGATAAAGAACGGCACCAGGATACCATCGATGTCGAGAACGAGATAGTCGGCATCTACACGTTCGAACACGTCATCGTCGATTAGGAAGGAAATCTCTCCTTTGATACCGTGAGCCTTACCAAGACGGCCTATCTTGTATACCTCTTCTCTCCTGATCATACTCTCTTGATGCTGGCGCCCAAGGCATTTAAGCGCGCCTCGATATGTTCATAACCACGGTCTATTTGTTCGATGTTGTCAATGCGACTCGTGCCCTTGGCACCCATAGCAGCAATCAGAAGGGCGATGCCGGCTCGGATATCGGGACTCGACATGCGTCCACCACGGAGTGTGATCTTGCGGTCATGCCCTACAACGACTGCACGGTGGGGATCGCATAGGATAATCTGTGCTCCCATGTCGATGAGTTTATCAACGAAGAACAGGCGACTCTCGAACATCTTCTGATGGAACAGTACACTGCCACGTGCCTGAGTAGCTACGACGATGAGCACAGACAGCAGGTCGGGAGTCAGTCCAGGCCATGGGGCATCGGCGAGTGTCATGATGGTGCCATCAATGAAAGATTGTATCTCGTAGTGCTTCTGGCGGGGGATGAAGAGGTCGTCGCCCTCTACCTTGATTTTCACGCCTAGTCTGCGGAAGGTGTCAGGGATGATTCCAAGGTCGTTGATGGAGACATCTTTGATAAGGATGCCGTCGCCGCACATGGCTGCCATACCGATAAAAGAGCCCACCTCAATCATATCAGGGAGAAGTTTGTGGTCTGCTCCATGCAGTTTCTGCACCCCCTCAATGGTCAACAGATTCGAGGCAATGCCCGTAATCTTGGCACCCATGCGGTTCAGTAGCTTGCAGAGCTGCTGCAGATAAGGTTCGCAGGCTGCGTTGTAGATTGTCGTGGTCCCTTTTGCGAAAACAGCCGCCATGATGATATTAGCGGTTCCCGTGACAGAGGCCTCGTCGAGCAGCATGTAGGTGCCCTTCAGTTTCTTAGCCGCTATCTCGTAGACATTCCTGCCTTCTACATGGTTGAACTTAGCGCCCAACTTTTGGAAACCGAGGAAGTGGGTGTCAAGTCTTCTACGTCCTATCTTGTCGCCACCAGGTTTTGTGATGATGGCCTTGCCCATGCGGGCGAGTAGGGGACCTATCATCATGACACTCCCACGCAGTTCGGCACAGTTCCTTACGAACTCATCGCTTTCCAGATAGTCTAGTTTCAGTTCGTCGGCCTGGAAGGCATAATCATTTGTAGATAGTCTTGTCACTTTGACGCCTACGTCGCGCAGTAACTGTATGAGGTTATTAACATCACGGATGTCGGGAATGTTGCGGATGATGACCTCTTCATCAGTCAGCAAGGTAGCACAGATCACCTGTAGAGCCTCGTTCTTTGCGCCCTGTGGGGTGATGGTTCCTTTCAGCAGATGTCCGCCTTCGATGATGAATGATGCCATTCTGTTTACTTCTTTTTCTTAGTTTTCTTGGTTTCTTCGGCAACGGAGACCTTCTCGAACTTGAAGGTGTTCAGGTCCAGTTGGATGACACCATCTGTATAGCGTGCCAGATCGTTAGCCACTCGCTCGTCTTCGATGGAGCCATGTCCCCATGTGGCCAGGTCGCGCTTCATCTGGTTGGCCGTATAGAAAACCAATGTATCGCGCTCTTCTCCTTCTGGCATTGACTTGAGTTTCTCGAAGAGCTCACTGACGAGTTTGCCATAATGACGCAGCTTGAGTTCATCCTTGGGCAGTTGCATCGGTTGCGGTTTGCTGAGGATTTTCTCTGCTTCAGATACGTCGAAGGGCCAGTCTATATCCAGTTGCTTGTGGCTCATGAGATACAGGTGATCCCAGAGTGTCTGTTCGTAGTCGCTGCTGTCTGCCAGCTGTGGTACCTTTGTCCCCATCAGTTGGATGATGGTGTTGGCACATTTCTGTCTTTCTTCCTTGGTGGGCAAGCTGACTGCAAGATCAATCATCTTCTGGATCTCACGGCCGTATTCCGGCATCATCAGTTTCTCACGTTTGGTGTTGTAATCTAATCCTTTTATATCCATAGTGCTATAGTAATTTCTTGGGTAATTTGGCTACGAAGTCTTTGAGATAGTAGGGCACGAAGTAGGCCACGTCCTCAGTCTGGTTGTTGAGCAGACGCTTTTCAGCCAGAGGCTGCATCCACTTAGCCAGTGGGACTATCCCCTCTATCAGGTGAGCATTCGGGTGATTAATGGTCTCCATGCATTTCTTGGCGCCATTGCCGAAAAAGTAGACGGGATGCTGATCCAGGAATTCTTTATAAGTGTCAGCATCCACGATGTCTGCACCAATCTCTCTGACAGGTTTTAGTGCACGGGTGTATATACCTGCGTATACTTCCATCCTTCTGGCGTCGAGCATTGGGCAGAGTAGGGCGTCCTCCTCAGGGATCTCGCGCAGTAATACGGGAACGCAGAGCAGTTCCAGTGTCGGTACTGCTATCAGTTTCAGGTTCCGTCCGTAGCAGATACCTTTGGCCATTGAGACACCGATGCGCAATCCTGTGTAGGATCCGGGTCCGCAGCTGACAGCTACCGCATCGAACGGGATGGCGTGATTATCGGTAAAGGAGAGTGCCTCGTCTACCATTGTACCCAGTCTTTCCGCATGGTTCGGTCCGCTTTGATCTTCCTGATGGAAAATCACTTGTGAGTCTTCCGATACGGCTACGGAACACACGTCCGTACTGGTTTCTATATGTAGTATTGTCGACATATTCTTGCGTACATCTTTTATTTAGGGTGCAAAGTTACTCAATTTTCTGTCAATAATCATCGTTTTATCAGAAATTAACGTAGCTAGGGGGTAGCAAGACAGTAGCAAGACAGTAGCAAGACAGTAGCAAGACAGTAGCAAGACAGTAGCAAGACAGTAGCGAGACAGTAGCAAGAGGGTAGGTAGTATGTAGTAGGAAGGGTACATTTATAATTATATAATAAGGTGTATGTTGTTTTTGTAATTGACAAGAATCAAGAGCGTCGAAAAAGATGCATAAAAACTGAAAATTTCTTCTGAAAAGTTTTGTTGGTTTGCGGAAAAGTTGTACCTTTGCACCCGCTAAACAAGAAACGGTGTTTCGAGTGAGGCAAAAAGAAAGAGTTCTTTGAAAGATTTACATAGACAGAAGTAGTAC
>JAFSNR010000036.1 GCA_017443345.1 Prevotella sp. | reverse complement strand
TGACATCATCGCCGTGCTGCAGGAGTTGGGTGAGGCGATGAAGCATTTCTTCGAGTTGGGCCAGAAGATCCACCTCAACGGTATCGGCATCTTCAAGGTAGGATTCTCCGCCATCGGTGTCCTGAAGAAGGAGGATTGTTCTGCGGCCACGATCACCACACGTCGCGTGCTGTTCCAGCCCGAGACCGAGCGTGTGGTTGTAGGTCAGGAGAAAAAGCCCGACGGCTCCATCAAGCAGAAGTACGTCATCGCCAAGACCCTGGTGAAGGACGTTGTCTTCGAGGAGACCCACGACAACTCGATGAATGTCGAGCCGGAGGAGGATTCTTCGACGGGCTCAGAATCCGGCTCAGAGAGTGGTAGCGGCTCCGGCTCAGAGGGTGGCGAGAGCGGTGGATTTGACCTCGGCAATTAAATGAAGAATTAAGAATGAAGAATTCTGAGTTTATAGTTTAGAGAGAATAGATGACTATGTTTAAACGTTCACAGATTGGAAAGATCCTGAAGTTTACAGGGTCGCTCATCACACTCGTGATTACAACATTTTTTGTTCAGAGTTGCATGAAATGAGAACTATAACGTTGATTATTATTCATTGTTCGGCAGTGAGGCCTGACCAGATGAGTTCGGCGGCTCAGATCGATTCTTGGCACCGCGAGAGGGGATTCCACCTCGGTATCGGCTACCACTACGTGATCCGTCGTGACGGAACGATTGAGCCAGGACGTCCGGAATGGATGGTCGGTGCCCACTGCGTGAACCACAACGCCCACTCGATCGGCGTCTGCTACGAGGGCGGGCTCGACATCCGTGGTCAACCCGCCGACACACGAACGGCTGAACAGAAGGCTGCCATGCGACAGTTGCTCGAAGATCTTCACCGGCGTTACCCCCGCGCCCTGATCTTAGGCCACCACGACCTCAACCCCCTCAAGGACTGTCCCTGCATCGAGAACGTCGCCCAGGAGTATGTTGACATACAGCCTAAATGAAATTATCCCCAGCCAATCGGTTGGGGATAATTATTACACTAGCTATTTGATGATCATTTGATAGTGACGAGAATCTTTTTGAGATCCTTGTCGGCGCTGGATTTGCCGACCATCAGTTCGTAGCGGCCTGGCTGGACGCGCATGGTGTTGGACTGGGGATCCCAGAACTCGAAGCTGCTGCGAGGCAGGTCGATGCTGACGGTCTTCGTCTCACCGGGCTGCAGCTGTACCTGACTATAGGCACGGAGGCTCTTCAGGGGGCCTTCCTGATCTGCCAGCTGGCGCAGATAGACCTGCACGGTCTCGAGACCTGCCTTGGTGCCAGTGTTCTTAACGCGCACCTGTACCTGATTGTTCTTATAAACAGGCTTCTCGTATTCGAACGTGGTATAGCTGAGACCGAAGCCGAAGGGGAACAACGGCTCGCCCTTGAAGTAGCGATAGGTACGGTTCTTCATCGTGTAGTCGAGGAAGTCGGGCAGGTCGTCGGTACTCTTGTAGAACGTGACGGGCAGACGACCCGATGGGTTGTAGTCGCCAAAGAGTACCTCGGCGAGGGCTTGTCCACCCAGCTCGCCGCCGTACCACGCCTGCAGGATGGCATCGCAGGATTCGAGTTCGGGCACGAGGGCCATCGCCGATCCTGAGCAGTTGACGAAGATGACTCGTTTGCCTGCCTTGTGGAGCATAGCGAGCGTTTCGCGCTGGGCCTTAGGCAGTTCGATACTGGTGCGGTCGCCTCCCTTGAAACCTTCCTCGTTCACACGCATCTCCTCGCCTTCGAGTTTGGGTGAGATGCCCCCCACGAAGATGACGGTCTCCGTCGAACCTATCTGAGCCAGAAGTTCTTCGAAGCTGGGGGCTACCTTATGCTGGATGTCGAAACCGAGGAAGGCAAAGCCGCCCTCCTGGACATAGTCGATCTGAAGGCGATAGTGCTGTCCGGCCTTAACCGTCATCTCCTTCCGTTCTCCCTGTATACGCTGCCTGATCTTCCAAATATTGACGATGGTGTCGCCATTGACAATAAGGCGTACCTTGTCGTCGCCATTGATGTTGAAGATGACGGTCTCGTCGCGGGTAGGGATAAAAGTGGCGTCGAGACGGGCAGAGAAGTTCTCAAGGTTCACGCCAGGGGCAAAGACGGTGTTGCCGCCATTGCTGAGCATGATGGGCGAGGTGAGATCGATGGTGGCAGCGGGGGCGCCCTTCATCTCGGTATTGTTATAATAGGTGGCCTGGATGCCACGGCCGCCCAGCGGTGTCTTCAGTTCGGCAAAGCGACTCTCGAAGACTTCGTTGCGGGTCAGTCCGCAACCACTGATGAAGCGTGCCTGAGGAGCCAGTTGCTGGATGCCTTCGAAGGCCGTGACGGTCTGCGTGGCGAAACCGGAGTAGTTGCCCCACATCATCACGGAGTCGACAGCGTTGGCACCAAGCACGGCAATTGGACTATTTGACAATTTACTATTTGACAAGGGCAGGACACCATCGTTCTTCAGGAGCACGATGCTCTTGCGGGCCATGTCGAGGGCCAGTTGCTTATGGGCATCGCAGGCCACGACACTCTCGGGAATCTTCGTCCAAGGGTTCAGGTCATCGCTGTCGAAATCGCCTAACTCAAAGCGGGCGATGAGCAGACGGCGCAGGCTGCGGTCGAGATCGGTTTCCTGGATGTCACCCCGACGGACGGCCATGGGCAGGCTCTTGTATTCGGAGCCACACTCCAGGTCGGTACCTGAGCGTACGGCCTGAGACGACGCCTCGGCGTTGTCCTTGGCGGTGTTATGCCACTGGGGCAGGAAGTCGCGGATGGCACCGCAGTCGCTGGTGATCAGTCCGTCGAAGCCCCACTCATCGCGCAAGATCTGCTGCTCGTAGCGGGTCTGCGAACAACAGGGCTGGCCGTCGATGCGCTGGTAGGCGCACATGATCTCGGCCACCTTACCTTCCTGTACCAATGCCTTGAAGGCAGGCAGATAGGTCTCCCAGAGGTCGCGCTCGGGCAGGTTCTCGATGTTGAAGGTGTGGCGGTTCCACTCGGGGCCGCTGTGTACGGCGAAATGCTTGGCGCAAGCGAGGAGCTTCTTGTAGTGCCCATCAAGCCATTGACCGTCGTAGGTCATGCCTTGGAGGCCGCGGACCACGGCAAGGCCCATCTTGGCAGTGAGGTAGGGGTCTTCGCCATAGGTTTCCTGGCCGCGTCCCCAACGGGGATCACGGAAGATGTTGATGTTGGGCGTCCAGAAGGAGAGACTCTGGTAGCGCTTGATGTCGCCAGAGCGTTTCGCCTGTTGGGCTTTCACGCGGGCCTCGTCGCTGACGGCGGTGAACACCTGATGGAGCAGGGCGTCGTCCCACGAGGCGGCCATACCCATGGTGATGGGGAAAACGGTGGCAAAACCGTTGCGCCCTACACCGTGGAGGGCTTCGTTCCACCACTGGAACTGGGGGATGCCCAGACGGGGGATGGCGGGTGAGGTATCCATCATGAGGCTGACCTTCTCGTCGAGGGTCAGACGGGTGAGCAGGTCATCGGCCCGCTCGGCTGCCGACAGTTCTGCGTTCTGATAAGGCAACATCTGTGCGTTCAGGCTGATAGCCACGAACGCACAGTAAATACAAGTAGTTAGTCTTTTCATAAGTCGTTTGTTTTAATGTTGAAAAATCGTTTATCGGATGAACAGCAGCTCACGGTACTTCGGGAGTGACCAGAGGCCGTCCTCGACAATCATCTCGAGCTGGTCGGTCTCGTAACGGATGGCCGCCATCTTGGGACAGACGGTGTCGTGGTAGGCGATGGCCCGCTCGTGGATGTTGTAGATGCGATTGGCGACGCGACGGGCCTCTGTGAGGTCCTCGACGAGCTGTTCGATGCGCTCCGTGCGCTCGGCAATCTCACGGATGAGCTTCATGTTACGGGCAGAGAGGCGGTTGGCCTGATCCTCAGGGAAGACGGCCTTCATGCCCTGTACGTTCTTGATGAGCTGTGACTGATAGTGGGTGGAGACGGGAATGATGTGGTTCATCGAGAGGTCGCCCATCACACGGGCCTCGATCTGGACGGTCTTCACGTAGGTCTCCCATTTCACCTCGTTGCGGGCCTCGAGCTCCTTGCGGTTCATGACCTTGGTGGCCTCAAACATCTCGATGCTTGAGTCGTCAAGATAGTGCTCGAAGATCTTCGGACAGGATTTCTCGACGTCGAGTCCACGACGGGCAGCCTCCTTCACCCATTCATCGCTGTAGCCGTTGCCGTCGAAACGGATGGGCTTACAGGTCTTGATATCCTCGCGGAGCACGTCGATGATGGCTGAGAGCTTGCTTTCGCCCTTACCCACACGCTCGTCGACACGCTTCTTGAAGTTCTGCAGGGCTTCTGCCATCGCTGAGTTCAGGGCAATCATGGCCGAGGCGCAGTTGGCCGACGAACCCGGTGCACGGAACTCGAAACGGTTACCCGTGAAGGCGAAGGGCGACGTGCGGTTGCGGTCGGTATTGTCGATGATGAGGTCTGGAATCTGGGGGATATCGATCTCCATGCCCTGTTTGCCTTTCAGCACGAACAGATCGTCCTTGTCAGAGAGTTCGATATGGTCGAGCAGTTCGGTGAGCTGTTTGCCGAGGAAGGAGCTGATAATGGCAGGGGGCGCCTCGTTGCCTCCCAGACGGTGGGCATTGGTGGCACTCATGATCGAGGCCTTCAGGAGTCCGTTGTGGCGATAGACGGCCATCAGCGTCTCGACGATGAAGGTCACGAAACGGAGGTTCTCCTCAGGGGTCTTACCAGGGGCATGGAGCAGGACGCCCTTCACACCATGTTCGCCGGCAGCCGTACGATCGGCAGTCAGACTCCAGTTGTTGTGCTTACCCGAGCCGTTGATACCGTCGAAGGGCTTTTCGTGGAGCAGCACGCGGAAACCGTGGTTGCGGGCCACGCGCTTCATGAGTGACATGAGCAGCATGTTATGATCGACGGCGAGATTACACTCCTCATAGATAGGTGCCAACTCGAACTGGTTAGGAGCCACTTCGTTGTGGCGGGTCTTGCAGGGGATGGCCAGTTCCAAAGCCTGGATCTCCAGATCCTTCATAAAGGCCTGCACACGATCGGGGATGGTCCCGAAGTAGTGGTCGTCCATCTGCTGGTTCTTGGCACTCTCGTGGCCCATCAGCGTACGGCCTGTCATCAGCAGGTCGGGGCGGGCAGAGTAGAGGCCTTCGTCAACGAGGAAATACTCCTGTTCCCAACCCAGGTTCACCTGTACCTTACGGACATCGTCGTAGAAGTAGTCGCACACCTCCTTGGCAGCCTTGTTTACGGCGTGGATGGAGCGAAGCAGCGGTGCCTTGTAGTCGAGGGCCTCACCCGTATAGGAAATGAAGATGGTGGGGATACAGAGTGTGTCGTCGATGATGAACACGGGCGACGTGGGATCCCAGGCGGAGTAGCCGCGCGCCTCGAAGGTGTTGCGGATGCCACCGTTGGGGAAGCTGGAAGCGTCAGGCTCCTGCTGGACGAGCAGCTTGCCCGAGAACTTCTCGATCATGCCACCCTTGCCGTCGTGCTCCACGAAGGCGTCGTGCTTCTCGGCAGTGCCCTCGGTGAGTGGCTGGAACCAGTGGGTATAGTGGGTGGCGCCCATCTCCAGCGCCCATTGCTTCATGCCTATGGCCACCTCGTCGGCGATGCCGCGATCCAGACGGGCACCGTTGTCGATGACATCGATGAGTTTCTGATAGACTTCGGCAGGCAGGTATTTGTACATCTTCTGACGATTGAATACATACTTTCCGAAATACTCTGAAGGTCGCTCTGAGGGTGCATTTACCTCTACGGCCTTCTTCTTGAAGGCCTCTTCAACGACTTGGAATCTAAGTAGATATGACATAAATATGGTTGTTTGAAGTTTGCAATTTTAAAAGGTGGCCAGGCTGATACCCATCAGGATGCGGGCGCTCCCAGCGGCAGGGTTCGTGTGGAGTTCGACGAACACTGGCAGTTTCCAGTTCTTGCCCAACGGGAAATTCTTCGTGGCGCGCAGAGATATCATATTGATACCGAAACCGCTGTTATAGCTATACGCAGTATAATTGCTGGTGATCTCGTTGCCTTTGTCATCGTGGTCTTCATAGTAAAGAACTGCGCCTGAACTTTCCCACGGACAGAGACCAGTACGGAAGTCCCAATCGAGGTCGAAGAACTTAAAAGGAATGGCCAACTCGATGAACGTAGAGTAGGCACGCTTGCCGTCGACCCTAAAGTCGTTGCCGGCGAAAATCGTATGCCATGTGAGCGAGCCATAGTCACATCCATAGCCGATCTTGCCTTCAAACGTGTGACCAGTTTCCTTACTGCGATAGACGAAGTAACGACTATCTGTCGCATCTTCAACCCACATGTCGGAGAGGCCGACAAGTAACCCCTTGTAATTATACGTCAGGTGGATGTCGAGTTCCTCAAACTCGTTACGGGTAAAGCCTGTACTGCCTTCGGCAGATAATTCGAATCCTTTCCAGCCGATACCTATCTCAGGTTGGAAACACACGTTGCCAAGGTCCTGTCCGCGCCACATGTAGTGACTGACGAGGGCGGCATCGATATAAGGTTTGGGCTTGTCTTGAGCCATCGTTGTCAGTGGCAGAATCGCCAGAAGTGCTGATAGTAGTTTTTTCATCCTTTTTAATCTATGTATCTTTTAAGTATGTCTGTATATTCGTCGATGCGTCGGTCGCGCAGGAAGGGCCACCAGCGGCGTACCTGCTCTGAGTGGTCGAGGTCCATCTCGACGATGATGCTCTCTTCTTCGTCGGTCGAGGCCTCATAGATGAGCTCGCCCTGAGGTCCGGCCACAAAGGAGGTGCCCCAGAACTGGATGCCGTTCGTCTGACCAGAGGGATCGGGCTCATGTCCCACGCGGTTGACTGTGATGACGGGCAGGCCGTTGGCTACGGCATGTCCGCGCTGGACGGTCTGCCAGGCCATGCGCTGACGCTGCTGCTCCTCGGGCGTGTCGCTCGACTCGTAGCCGATGGCTGTGGGGTAGATCAGCATCTCAGCTCCCTGAAGGGCCATGAGGCGGGCTGCCTCGGGATACCACTGATCCCAGCAGACCAGCACACCGAGTTTGCCTACGGACGTCTCAATGGGGTGGAATCCGAGGTCGCCAGGGGTGAAATAGAACTTCTCGTAGTAGGCTGGATCGTCGGGGATGTGCATCTTACGGTAGATGCCGGCAATCTGTCCGTCCTTCTCGAGTACGACGGCTGTATTGTGATACAGTCCTGGTGCGCGTTTCTCGAAGAGTGAGGCGACGATGACCACCCCGAATTTCTGTGCCAGTTCGCCAAAGAAGCTTGTCGAGGGCCCGGGAATGGGTTCCGCAAGGTCGAAGTTGTTGACGTTTTCTGTCTGACAGAAATAGAGTGAGTTGTGCAGCTCCTGTAGTACGATGAGCTGTGCACCCCTTTTTGCCAGGTCGCGTATGCCCTCACCGAGTCGGAGCAAGTTGTCTTTGGTGTCAGCAGTGTTGTGCTGCTGCAGGAATCCTATTCTCAGTTCTCTCATCTCAACTATTCATTTTTTACTATTTACTTTTCACCTTTCACTTCTATCGGAAACTGCATGGTGCAACAGTGCAGAGAGCCATGCTGTTTGATCACACTTCTACAATCGATGCCCACGATCTCCCTGTCGGGGAATGCCTCACCAATCAACCGTAGTGCCTCTGTGTCGAGGTCGGGTTGGGCATAGGTGGGACAGAGTACGGCCCCGTTGATGACGAGGAAGTTGGCATAGGTGGCAGGCAGACGGTAACCGTCCTCATCGTAGATGGGTCTCGGCATGGGCAGTTCTATCAGTCTGTAGGGCTTGCCGTCGAGCGTCCTGAAGGTTGCCAGCTGCGCTTTCATCAGCTGCAGATCCTTATACTGTTCGTCGTCAGGGTCGTTGCAGCCAACATACAACAGGGTGTCATCAGGACAGATGCGTACCAGGGTGTCGATATGTCCGTCGGTATCATCGCCGGTCAGATGACCGTAGTCAATCCAGACGATCCGCTCCGCATGGAGCTCACGCTTGAGACGTTCTTCGATCTCAGCCTGTGTCATAGGCTGGTTGCGATGGGGGGCCAGCAGACAACCTGTCGTAGTGAACACCGTACCTTTACCGTCGCTCTCGATGGAGCCGCCTTCGAGTACGAAGTCGAGACAGTCCTTATACTCGCCTTTTACTTTTCCCTCCTCGTAAATCCGGCGGTTGATGGCATTGTCGAGTTCTGAAGGGAATTTCTCCCCCCAGCCGTTGAAGCAGAAGTCGAGTAGGCGGGCGTTCCCCTCATCGTCGACGAGGGTGATGAAACCATGATCGCGCGCCCAGGTGTCGTTGTTCGGTTCTCCGACAACCAACAGCTGCTCTCGTCTGGCGATTTCACGGGCCATCTCTTCGTAGGTAGCCGTGATCTCATCGAGCATCGGCGCCCAGTCTGTACCAGCATGCGGCCATGTCAGCTGTACGCCCCATTGTAGCTCCCATTCTGCTGGCAGGCGCCATCGGGAAGATTGTTGTTTATTGTCGAAACTCATAATTTTGGCGCAAAGGTACGAAAAAAAGCACAAAAACTGATGGTGAATAGAGTTTTTTTTGTACTTTTGCAAAAACAAAGACGATGTTAGAGGTTAAGAACGCAACGATAACCATCGGCGGAAAGACGCTGGCAGAGAGGCTGTCCTTCATGGCGAAGGACGGTCAGCTGACCTGTATCACGGGCGATGAAGGGGTGGGGAAGACCACGCTTCTGCGCACGCTGATGGGGTTTCTGCCTGTTGCGGACGGCTTTGTGAGCGTCGATGGCGAACTGCTGACCATTGACTCATCTCAGGCATTCCGTTGTCTGATGGTCTATCTGCCTCAGGAGATGAGGTCGTTGGCCCATCAGCTCAATGAGCCCTCGTGGCCAGAGAGTGAGGCTGTCGAGTATGCCGTCTGGAATCAGCTGTTGCCTCGTGCCTGTAAGGAAGAGCAACCAGAGCCCCTCACGCCAGAGGAGATCTTCCGTCTGACGGAAAAGACACTCAGCGAGGGCAGTGGCAAACCCATCATCATTGCCGATGAACCAGCCGCCTTCCTCCCTTCTGACCTGACGCTCCGCATGCTGGAGCTGCTGCGCAGTGAGGCTGCTGGGGGCAAGACCGTCCTGGTGGCCAGCCGCAAGCCTCAGTTCATCGACTATGCCGACCAAGTCATCCATCTGAAAAGACTTTAGAATATGAATCAAGGAATGATACTACATACGATTGTCGGGCTGCTCCTGCTGCTGATACCTGCCGGGGCACTCTATCTGCTGGAGCGCAAGATGCTCCGCACGTTCATTCTGTCTGTGGCTCGTATGGGTGCCCAGCTCTTAGTGCTCTGTCTCGTGGTATGGGCTCTGTATAAGGTCGACAGTCCCTGGCTGCTCATCGCGTGGCTGGTGGTGATAGCTGTCGGGTCAGGGTGGCTTGTGCTCAAGCGATGCAGTCAGAAAGGTCTGCACCTCTTGCCGGCTGTCAGTGGCGGACTGTTGGTGAGTGTCGCCTTCGTGGCCCTGTGGCTGCTGGCTCTCGCCCTGCCCGTCAGGGTGTTCGATCCCCGTTGGTTCGTGCCCGTTACGGCCCTCCTGATGGGTCATGCCACGGCGATGACCATCCGTGGTCTGAGTACTTATCTCACTGCCCTGAAGGCCGATGAACAGCAGTATGAGTTCCTGCGTGGTAATGGTGCCCCCCATTTCAAGGCGTTGCGACCCTTCCTCTGTCGTGCGCTGGCAGCTGTCGTCTCGCCCTCAGTGGCCAATCTGCGGGTGCTCGCGCTGACTGCGATGCCCCTGTTGCTCGTTGGCTTGTTCATGGGCGGACTGTCACCCATCAACGCATTCGTCGTGATGCTGCTGATGGCAGTGGCGTGTGTCTCTGTATCCGTCCTCGCCCTTGCCATCATTCTGTTTCTCTCCGACCGTGTCCTCTTTGATCAGTACGGTAAGTTGATTGGTAAAGATTAAGTTTTTCACGTCATGAATAAGAATATGGTTTGGATCATGGCCCTGATGATGGCGATGCTGTCATGCAAGGGTCGACAGAACGAGGCCAATGCTCAAGTGGCTGATGCGCTCTATGCGGAAACTCAGAGTCAGCAGGCAGAACAGAAAAAGGCTCGCAACGAGAAAATCCGTGGTGAGAAGGCCAAGACGGTGAGGATGTACGAGATTCCTGCACCGCTGAGGGACCGTCCTGAGCAGATACTATACCGAGCGGGCTATACCACCTCGTACAATAGCAAGTCGAAGACGCCCAACTGGGTGGCGTGGCACCTGACTGAGCGCCATACGAGGGGAGAGGCCAGGCGTAATATGCAGGTGTTCACCGAGGATTCGGACATTATAGGCAAGCGTGCGACGAACAATGACTACTATAACTCGCGTTATGACCGTGGGCACATGTGTCCTGCAGGCGACAACAAGTGGAGTGAGGAGGCGATGCGCCAGACGTTCCTTTTCACTAATATATGTCCGCAGAACCACGGGTTGAACAAGTATGAATGGAATGATCTGGAGATCCTCTGTCGTGAATGGGCGCAGCGATATGGTGCCATCGACATCGTCTGTGGTCCGATCTTCTCAGAGAAAGGACAGCAGAAGACGATCGGAAAGAACCATGTGTGGGTGCCTGACGCCTTCTTCAAGGTCATTCTCTGTCGCCAGGGCAAGGAGAAAGCCATCGGATTCATCTATCGCAACGAGGGCAAGAAACAGCTGATGGAGGATGCCGTGCGCACGGTGGACGAGATAGAGAAGCTGACGCAGATGGACTTTTTCCCGGAGTTGGATGACGCTGTAGAGGCGAGGGTAGAGGCCAAGGCCGACCTCAGTGACTGGTGAAAAGTTAAAAACCTTTAATAAATGCATGGGCCGAGGCGATGTCTCGGCTTTTCTTTGTAATTTTGCAGCGTGAAAATAAAAGAAGTGCTGAGCGCCCTTGAACGTTTCGCGCCTCTGCCCTTGCAGGAAAGCTGGGACAATGCTGGCTTGCAAGTTGGACTGACAGAGACGGAGGTTTCAGGGGCATTATTGTGTTTGGACGTCAACGAACGTATCGTCGACGAGGCCATCATGAAGGGGTGCAATCTCATTGTATCCCATCATCCTCTGCTCTTCCGAGGACTGAAGACGATCAGTGATCTGACGGATGTGCAGCGGACGGTGATGAAGGTGATCGAGAACCATCTCTGTGTCATCTCCATGCATACGAACATGGACAATGCGAAGGGTGGGGTGAATTACCGTATCGCTGAGAAACTGGGGCTGAGTGATGTGCGGTTTTTTGCTTCAAAGCAGGTCGACGGCATCGAGGCGGGTAGTGGTGTGACAGGTTTGCTGCCAGAGCCGATAGCTGCCGATGATTTCGTGCTGGCTGTGAAGAAGGCCTTTGGTGTCGAGTGTGCCATGTGCAACGAACTGCTTCGCCGTCCTGTCCGTCAGGTGGCTATCTGTGGCGGAGCTGGGGATTTCCTGCTCGATGAGGCCCTGAAGACGGGTGCCGACGCCTTTATCACAGGTGAGATGCACTACCACCAGTATTTCGGCTATGAGCAGAAAATCCAGATCTGTGTCATCGGCCATTATCAGAGTGAGCAGTTTACGACGGAGGTCTTCCAGACGATTATCCAGGAGGCTTGTCCTGGTGTCAAGGCGCTTATCGCAGAAACGAATACAAATCCAATATTATATTTATAAACGTAAAGAATTATGGCAAAGAAAGATCCTACAGACTTGTCAGTTGAAGAGAAACTGAAGACCCTTTATCAGCTTCAGACAGCTCTCTCGGCTATCGACGAGAAGAGAGCATTGAGAGGTGAACTTCCTCTCGAGGTACAGGACCTTGAAGATGAGATCGAAGGTCTGACAACACGTGTTGAGAAAATCAAGAACGACATCAGTGAGTTCCAGAAGGCTGTATCGCAGAAGAAAGGCGAGATTGCCGATGCTGAGGCCAGTGTAGCTCGTTATAAGAGCCAGCTTGACGATGTAAAGAATAATCGTGAGTATGACACGTTGAGTAAGGAGATTGAGTTCCAGACATTGGAGATCGAGCTCTGCAACAAGAAGATTCGTGAGGCCAACACCCGTATCCAGGAGAAGCAGAACGAGATGGCGATGAACGAGGAGGCTATCAAGGAGCGCCAGGACGATCTGGAGGTGAAGCGTAGCGAACTCGAGGAGATCATGACCGAGACACGTGCCGAGGAGGATAAGCTGAAGGAGAAGGTCAAGGATCTCGAGTCGAAGATCGAGAGTCGTCTGCTCACTTCTTTCAAGCGTATCCGAAAGAATGCGCGCAATGGTCTGGGCGTTGTTTATGTACAGCGTGATGCCTGTGGTGGTTGCTTCAACAAGATTCCGCCCCAGCGTCAGCTCGACATCAAGATGCACAAGAAAATCATTGTTTGTGAGTACTGTGGTCGTATCATGATTGATCCTGAACTTGCTGGCGTTAAGATCGACAAGGTGACTGGCGTAGAGGAGAAGAAGACCACGCGTAAGCGCGCCATTCGTAAGTCGGCAACCTCTAAGAAGGTAACTGACGCCAACGATATGGTATAGTCGAAATGTTATAAAATTTGATAGTCTGGGATCTCCTCCAGAAACTCATATTTTTGGTTGGGATAATCCATCTTGCAGCAATAGTGCTGGAGCCCGTTGCTCACTATCAGATAATCCACTTTCAGCAGAAGATTGTAGACCGAGATCTGGTCGAACGTCTTCTGCTGTAATTGTATCGTAGGGGCCTTGTATTCGATGATCATCCTTGGCTGTGTCTCCTTATTATATAATATGGTGTCGCAGCGGAGCCGTTTTTCCCCGATCCGCAGTTCAATCTCGTTACCCATCAGTCCCTTGGGGTATCCTTTATGGTCAATCAGGTAATGCACAAAATGCTGGCGCACCCACTCTTCTGGAGTCAACGCCACATATTTTCGACGCAAAAAATCGAAAATCAGTTGTTTTTTGTCCCTCTCAACAACTTTTATAGGGTATGGGGGTAGGTTTAATCGATACATTTTTGTAACTTTGCAGCAAAGTTACACATATTATTCGAAAAAACATCATGGCTGAGGCTAAAAATATCACATTTCAGAGTATCATGCACGATTTGCAGGAGCGGAAGTTCGTTCCCCTCTATTATCTGGTGGGTGATGAACCTTATTATATCGACAAGATAGCCGACTATATCGCAGAGCATGTCTTACAGCCTGAAGAGCGTGATTTTAACCAGACGGTCCTGTTCGGATCCGATGTGACAGCAGCCCAGATAGCCGATGCGGCGCGTCGTTATCCCATGATGTCCGAATATCAGGTGCTGATTGTGAAAGAAGCGCAGAATATCAAGAATACGGAGGCTTTGGAGAAGTATTTCAAGGCGCCAATGAGCTCTACGATCCTCGTGATGTGCCTGAAAAACGCCAAAATTGACGGCCGGAAAAAGGAATTGGTGAAGAATATCCAGGCTGCAGGCGTGCTTTTCGAGAGCAATAAACTGAAGGAAAGAGAGCTGCCAGGCTTCATCGAGAAGTATCTGAAGGCCCGAGAGGTCAGCATTGACCCCAAATCGATGCAGATGATCGCAGAGAATATTGGTGCCGACTTGAGTCGTCTGACCAGTGAGCTCGATAAAGTGATCCTGTCGTTGTCTGAGAAGGATAGGAGAGTGACTCCTCAGATCGTGGAGGACCAGATTGGAGTGAGCAAGGAGTTCAATGGTTACGAACTTCGTGATGCCATTGTGAACCGAAATATCTTCAAGGCGAATCAGATAATCAAATATTTTGACGAAAATCCTAAGGCAGGTAGTATCTACTCGTTTCTCCCAATGCTCTTTAATTACTTCCAGAATCTGATGATTGCCTATTATGCCCCCAATAATAAGAGTCAGGAATCTGTCGCAGAGTGGTTGGAATTGCGAAATGCATGGGGCGCGAAGGAGTATATGAATGGTATGAGAAACTACTCTGCCATGAAGGTGATGCAGATTATTTCCAAGATACGTGAAATAGATGCAAAAAGTAAGGGTCTGGACAACCCAAATACCCCTCCAGGGGAGCTTATGAAGGAACTGATTTTTTACATTTTGCACTAATTTCGCCACTTTTTCGTTGCTAGAATTTCAAAAAACAGCGCTTTTTGTGAGCGCTTTTTTTGTGCCTAAATGCCCATATATCAGCCGTTTCGTGCCATTTCTGAGCCCCTGAAACTCGCGTATTTCCAGAATTCTTTCCCGTCGTACAGAATACGCGCAAAATGACAAAATGACGAGATTTTGGAAGCCTCCGATTCGGTTTTCACTTTCTTTAAGATTTTGTTTTTTTAATTTTGATATTAAAATATGAATTTTAAGGCGCGAGATATTTGGTTTCATATTCTAAATCTAAAATACTAAACCATCCATTTAAAAGAAGGAATTTTGCTTTGTATTATTAAATTCTTCAATTTTAAATTCTATACTAATAAATATACAACCGCTATTTTAGGATAATAAATATCTAAAAACCAACATTTTATGCAAAAGTGCATCAGTTTGCACGTAAATAAATGATGATTTACATATACAATGATGCATAATTCGCCATATTTGATATATAATTGTATAAATACCTATTTTAGACCCAGTTAGTTAGCTGAAATCCATTCAAATAATCCTTTGTAAGAGTTTTATCATCTAAATTCGTGTTTGTAATTCTAAACCTGAATATTCACATTTACCATCTTTTGATTTGCAAATATTGAATTGCAAACTAAAATTATTAATTCTTAAAATCTCTCTACAATTGTTGTGTGTTTCATTTTTTTGTTTTACCTTTGTAAACTGAAAGAAAAACGGGTGAAAACACCCCTTAAACACATACGATAATAAAATGAAGGATCGAATCAGACAGATTATGGAGTCTCAGCACATGACCCAACAGGTCTTCGCTGACTATATCGGTGTAGGTGCCGCAACCCTTAGCAGCATCTTCAACGATCGCACACGCCCTACCCTCAACATCGTGGAAGCCATTAAAAAGAAAATTCCTAACATCAATACTGATTGGCTGATGTTTGGATCTGGTAGTATGTATCAAACTGATCAAGATGCTGACGATGCCCCTTCAGCACCCTCAACAGAGTCTCAACGACCAAGATCGATGATGCTCGATTTTGATTCGCAAGCCTCGCCTGCCCCGATAAATGCCGCTTCACAGTACCAGAATTCCAATAGTGTAAGAAATACACGACCAGAAATCGTTCGAGAAGAGGTAAAAATCGTTGACAAACCTCAGCGCCGTGTGATTGAAATCCGTGTGTTCTATGACGATCAGACTTGGGACACTTTCGTGCCTGCTAAGAAATAAATTTTGTGGATTCAAATAAAAGTTGTACCTTTGTCGCCGTAATAACAAAGGTACAACATTTATGAAGAAATATTTGCTCGACCTGAGAGTCAAGTCTGTAGAGCAGATTCATCAGCGTTATGTGCTGATCAGGCTAACCGACGAACAGCCGCTGCCTGAGATGCTTCCTGGACAGTTTGTCGAAATCCGTGTCGACGGCTCCCCATCTACTTTCCTGCGCCGTCCTATATCCATCAATTTTGTCGATCGTGAGCACAACGAGCTGTGGCTTCTGGTTGCAGCCGTTGGCGAAGGCACCAAGAAGCTGGCTCAGCTGCAGCCTGGCGCCCTGCTTAACTGTCTGCTGCCTCTGGGCAATGGGTTCACGATGCCGTCGTCGAGCGACGAGAAGATTCTGCTCGTGGGTGGTGGTGTCGGAGTGGCTCCTTTGCTCTATATGGGTGCCGAGATGGCTGCCAGGGGCTTTGCGCCCACCTTCCTGCTTGGTGCACGCACCGCTAAGGATCTGCTGATGCTCGATAATTTTAAAAAGTTCGGGCGCGTGTACGTGACGACCGAGGACGGCTCAGAGGGCGAGAAAGGCTTTGTCACCAATCATTCGCTGCTCCAGAAGGAGTCGTTCTCCCGTATCGCCACCTGTGGTCCAACACCGATGATGAAGGCCGTTGCCGCTTTCGCTCGTAAGGCTGATGTGGAGTGCGAGGTGTCGCTTGAGAATCTGATGGCGTGCGGACTTGGTGCCTGTCTCTGTTGCGTAGAGAAGACCACCGAGGGCAATCTGTGTGTGTGCAAGGATGGACCTGTGTTTAATATTCGTAAGTTGTTATGGCAAGTTTAGAAGTAAAGATAAATGATTTAAAGCTGAAGAATCCCGTGATGACCGCATCGGGCACCTTTGGCTACGGACTGGAGTTTGCCGACCTTGTGCCCCTCGACGGCATCGGCGGCATCATCGTCAAGGGCACTACCCTTCGTCCCCGTGAGGGCAATGATTACCCCCGTATGGCTGAGACTGCCAGCGGCATGCTCAACTGCGTGGGGCTTCAGAATAAAGGTGTCGACTATTTCTGTGAACACATCTATCCGCTGATCAAGGACATTGATACCAATATGATTGTCAACGTCAGTGGTTCGTCGCCCGATGACTATGCCGAGTGCGCCGCCCGCATCGATGCGCTCGACGGGATTCCGGCCATCGAGCTGAATATCTCCTGCCCTAATGTGAAGGATGGCGGCATGGCCTTTGGCGTCACCTGTGCAGGTGCTTCGAGTGTGGTGAAGGCCGTCCGCGAGCGTTATCACAAGACGCTGATTGTAAAGCTCTCTCCCAATGTGACGGATATCACCGAGATAGCGCGAGCTGTCGAGGCTGAGGGCGCCGACAGCGTGTCGCTCATCAATACGCTGATGGGAATGGCCATCGACATTGAGAAGCGCCGGAAGGTGCTGTCGATAGGCACTGGCGGACTTTCTGGTCCCGCAGTGAAGCCCGTAGCCCTTCGTATGGTGTATCAGGTGGCCAAGTCGGTGAAGATCCCCGTGATCGGATTGGGAGGCATCTGCTCTGCCAAGGATGCCATCGAGTTCCTAATGGCTGGAGCCACTGCCATCGAGATCGGTACCGCCAATTTCCTCGATCCCGCCGTCAGCATCAAAGTGCGTGACGGCATCAACTCATGGCTCGACGCTCACGGCTGCCATTCCGTCCAGGAGATCATCGGTGCCCTGTAATTGCGATGGAGGTCCCCACCTAAACAAGTCGGCTACGATTGGCAATCAGCTTCCCAACGATTGGCAATCAGCTTCCCAACGATTGGCAATCAGCTTCCCAACGACCGCCGATCGGCTGTGCGCTCCACGCTCCAACGCTCCATCTGCGAATTCCGTTGTTGCATTGAGTGGCTATATAGTATCTTATTAAATTTATATATATTATAATATATATAAATTATTTATATATAATACATCAGCATGAAGCGCGAATATAGAAAACACCAAATGGAGCGTTGGAGCGTTGGAGCGCGCGATTGATTTCCTGCATAAAAGCATTCAGGGCTTGCATCGCTGCAGGCCCTGAACTTTGTACTAACCAAAATTAACTAACTAACAATAACCAATTCTTATGTATGAAAAAACTATTCTCATGTGTTTTGACGATGCAAAGGTACGGCGGAATCTCCGCTCCAGCAAATCTGTTCAGCGAATCGACTGAAATCTTCAGCGAAAAAGGCAATGGCGGGACGATGCAAAGTGTTAAAAAAACGAAAAAGTCTAAAAATGTATGGTATTTAAAAAAAATGTGTGTACCTTTGCAGTAGACTAATCTAAATATAAATATTATGGCGAAATTGACATTGACAATCTATGGGGTCATCATTAACAGGATGCCGTTGCAGAAGACCGACGTCTCTATATCTGTCGGAGACGACGTGATTAATGGTGAATTGAGCAAGCGGATGCCGTTGCTACAGAGGGACCTTTCTTCCAAAGATGGAAAATGGGAAAAGGGAGGAACTATGGATGTGAACTTCTCGCTCTCTCTTGGCACCTTCCAGCTTCAGCAGAAGATGTACAGCCCTCACGAGATAGAGGCTGAAATCCTGATCACCCCGACGAATATAGACAGGACTACCCAGAAGGTGAACCTCAGCAAGGTGGACTTCTTCGATATGTTTGCCAATAAGCGGGTGGCGCTGACTTTTAGCAACAGGAATGAGAACAGCGAGGAAGTGACCTATACTGTGGGCGAGGACTTCTACGTGCACGAGTTCATCCCCTGTAAGCAGCCCGACAAGGTGCAGGTGATGCTGAAGATCTACAGCCCCGACAAGCTGTTGACGCTGTCGCAGTACTGCCGTTCATTCACGGCTAAGAAGCTCGGCGGCGACATCCTCAAGAAGGAGTTGCCCAACTTTAAGTTGCCTTATGTGAAGGACGAGAGCGTGAAGTGTGACACCACCCAGATGAAACACTTGCTGAGAGGGAAGCAGGAGCACATCATACCTTATCTGGTGCAGTATAACGAGAGTTTCTACGATCTGCTGGCGCGTACGACTAACCGCAACGGTGAGTTTATGTACTATTATGACGGCAAACTCCGCATCGGCTACGATGCCGACGAGAGCAAGGCCGTGGAGATTATCGACGGCTACAAGTCGATATCCTACTACGACTGTACGTCGGCTCAGCCTAAACAGGAAAACGCAGGTACGTTCGTGTGTGAAGCACCTTACGATAACAACGTGCTGAACAGTACTGTGAAGAAAGACGGTGCTGCCAAAGTTTTTGCCACCATCAAGAACATGGCTGATATGGATGCCGGTGCTGATTATTATTGGTTAAGTAAAGTAGGCCAAGTGCTTACTAACAACAAGCCGATTATGAACTTCATGTTCGACACAGCTGTCAACGACTTGCTTATGTGGGCACAACAGGAGGCCTTGGTCAGCCAATATAACGATAAGCACAATGAGGCTTATTTCAAGAAAAAGAAAGAACATATCTCCATGCTTGACGAGCAGTATAGTAATGGCAATAAGACCTTAAACCAGTTCTCTGAAGCCAGTCCCATTGTCGGTGCTAAGGATTACGCAGCCATTCTGACTGGTGAGATGATGGCAGAGCGTAATAACATTGTTATTGATTATGACACCTATGCACCAAACCTGCACATCGGACAGCTCATCAAGGTAGACGATAAACTATATATCGTCAGTGGGATTACTGCCAAGTCGGAGACCATCAATACCTACAAGATAGAGAATTATACGGATGTGATTGTGGTGCCCTCCAAGAAACTCGTATTCTATGTGAATGCCATTGGCATGAATGAAGACAAGCTGTTCTACCCCACAATGATTCCATCGGGACATATCCGTACCAGTGGTCCACAGGTGGCTGTGGTGGTAGATGTGAATGATCCGAATAAGAAGAACCGTGTACGTCTGAAATATCCTTGGCAGCTCACATCTGTCAATCCGATGTATGAGGCCATCGCGGCGTCGGACCTGAAAGGCCAAGATGTGTCGGATGCTACCCCTTGGCTGATCTATGCTGCCTCATCAGGACCTGCAGGGGCTGGTGTCCACGGCAGGCATTATCTGGCCGAGAAAGTGCTGGTGAACTATGCCAACAACAACGTGGAGCGTCCCTTCGTGGTAGGTGCTGTCTCTACGGCTACTCCTGTTTCACTGAAGACGGGATCTGCCGTGATACAGGCGCCCAACGGTGAATATATTAAGGTACACGAGGGCACAGGTAAGGGCGCCACCGCCTTTATGGCCAATTTCACACCAGGCCTGAGTCTCGTCAACGGTTTCCTTGATGTACCGGACTTCTTTGGGTCGGACAATGAAATGAGTAAAGCCTTCGAGGGAGGTGTGGAGCTGGGCGACAAGTACGGCATCTGGAAAATCAGCGGCTCTACCGACCGTCGTGCTATCGACATCAGCTCACCTTGGGGTAATGTATCAATCAATGCCTTTACGGGCATCTCTATCAATGCCCCCAATGGCAATATCAGTATCAGGGGCAAAAACGTTTCTATCGAGGCGGGCAACAATCTGACCCTTACCTCAGGTACTAACATCAGGAACAAGTTTGCCTCGACATACGGTGACGGAGCTGCGTTCAATATCCTCAGCTTTATGTATGATGTGGAGACAATGGTTGCCAAGAAGCTGGCCAGCATGGTGGAGAGCGTGATCGATCTCTCGCTTATCCGATCGCTCATCGAAGTGTACTGGAAGCCTCAGGAGGGTGCACTTACCATTCAGTCGAACCGTTACCTCAAGCTCGGTGCCGGAGGTGCTTTGCCGGGATATCCCGATGCAGCCTACCTGAATCCGAAGAAACTTGAGGAGAGAGACAAGAAACTGACTGATAAGGAAATCCCTCAAACCCTCAAGATGGGGCCGGCGATGGTACATATTATCAACGCTGTACCTAAGATCGTCGACAAGATGATAACCAATTATAAGAAGAGTTATGAGAAATGTATTTCTAAGGAAGACGAATTGGACAAGGCTATCAACAAACTTAGAGATTACAGCAACACAATTAACCCAGATGAGGTTTGCAGACATTATGGTGATCTCAAGAATAAGTTCTGGGATCCACAGACGAAGAAAATTGAGGAAGCAGACATGGGCTTTACAAATACTTGTAAAGCTGACAGCATCAATGACGTTGACGGTTTCGCCATCTTCCAGGTAGAGAATGGTGACGATGCGAATGCCTCGAAATATAGCAGGAAGTCGCAGGAGGCTCTGAAGAACTACATCCTGAAGAGACGTAAAAAATGTAAGGCAGACGTGGTTAAGAAGGCCAATGAGCTGCTGGAGAGCATTGCCAAGCTGCGCACGGAGCCTCAGAAGTTGGGCGACCTGACGGCATACGGCATAGGTCCAAGAGAGAGCGATGCGCCAGCCGACTATATCAAGGCATTACAAACCGCCATCTCGGCAGAGAAGTGCAAGGACTCTGCGATGTTCAAGTACGCTTATGATGACAAAGACGCCATTACTGACGAGAGGGCAGATCTTACAGATGGTGCCATCACAAATGACAAATTCCATCGCGATGCCTTAATCCGCCTTATATCCTTGAACCTTGTTGAAGGCTGGGGAATGGAATCAAAGGCTATCAAGTTCAAACTTAATGGAAACAAGATTGTGGAGAGCAAGATAGCAGCCACACCTCAGAAGCCGGCATCCGACGCTGATCTGGAGAATGAAGCCATGTGGAACCTGTATGTGAGAAGCCTGCAGTTTACCAAACCGATGGCGAAGGCTACCAGTCTGCTCGATGATGTGGTAGAGGGACTCAACCTGAACAATTTAAACCTGGCTACGCCATTCAGGGAATACTACTCATGGGCCAATGCTAAGTCAGGTCAGATACTGTTTGGTACAGGATCTACCTACAGTATGAAGACTGACGGAACCATCAGCAAGCTCGAAACCCATCACAACCAGGGTAAGATCACGAGAGCACTGCTCAGTGAGAAGGAGCAGGGCGCTTATGACAGACTGAACGAGAGTGTGCAGAATAAACTCTTTAGTACTATACGAGCCAATCAAGCGTTGCCGGCCGATCAAGATCCCGGTAATAACAATAACGACGCTGGCGATGAGTTACCGGTTGTGGATGAGAATCTAATTCAGAATAACATTTAAATAAAGAATAATTATGGCAGACTATATATTTGACGATTGGAAGACCATGCTTGGCAATTTTCAGGACTGTGTACAGAAGGACCTGGAAGAGATTCACAAGCAGAAGGCAGAGATACAGCAGATGAAGGCCGACCTGTATAAGGAGATGGAAGGCTTCAAGTACTATCGCGACGAGAACTGTCTCATTCTCTCCGCACCGAAAGTGATTATCGGTAATGTGGATGAGAGTGGCGACCTGTTAGGCTGTACGGGTGAGGTTATCATCAAGGGTCAGGGGGTGGAACTCAACGGTGTGGGCGAGACCGGTCACATCGTCAACCGCGCTCCCAGCATCCGCCAGATAGCCGTAGATCCGGGAAGCGACGGTGTAGAGAATATTGTATATGACACATCCGAGATTGTTTCTCAGGCTTGTAACATCGTGCTCGAGAGCGATGATGCCACAGATGCCTTCTCCATGCATCCGGCATCGGCAGGCAAGGGCGGTATCCGTATCCATGCCGATAATGAGATGCAGATAGAGGCAGCAGTATCCAGTGAGAAGCGTAAGACACAGATAGAGAACTCTGTAGCAGCCCTTACCACTCAGATTGCAGATTTGGAGAAGCAGAAAGCTACACAGAAACAGGCGGTGGACGGCGCATTCGCTACGATGCAGGCGCTGCTCGATAAAGAGTATGAGTTGGATTCCGACGATGCGATGGTAGGACGTGTGAACACGCTCGACATTCTTGATATTCACGATCAGGTGGAGTCAGCTTTGCCCATGCTCTGCAGAACCGCCATGACGTATGTGAACACCATTTCCCAACTGGCAGAGGCCAATAGAAAGAAGAAGGCCTTGGAGACAGAGAAAGGTAACATCACTGAAGGCGACGACTTCAAGCAGAACACCACCGGCGCCTCGATTCAGATTAAGGCCGAGAGCATCAACGTAGCTACTGCCGACGGCGACGGCAACCTGCACACGAATCTGGAGGCAGGCATCAGGATTCGCACGCCGAGAATGGGTGTGTCGATGATGGACGATGAGGGTAAGCTCGTGGAGGGCAGCAACTTCTCCGTTCGTACAGAGAACATCAACCTGATGGCCATCAGTTCAGAAAACGAAGGTCAGAACCAGAATGCGACGGGTAGCGTATCCATCACCTCGAAGAATGTCAACATTGAGGCGATCGACTATGAGGCGAAGGACGGTCTCTTCACTGAGAAGGAACTGACTGCCGACAGCAAGGTATCGATTACCGCCAAGACCATCGAGGTGGCTACCACGAATCCGAAGAATATCGAACATGACGACGATGGTAACGTCACCAAGGGCGAATATACTGCTGAAGGCGATGTGATCTTCAGGTCGAAGAACTTCACCGTAGAGAGCCTCGACTACGAGGTGGCCGACGGTCAGCCGAAGATGAAGGCTCTGACGAAGGACGGTAAGATTGCCATTCGTGCCGAGAAGACCGACGTGCTGGCAGCCGATGCCGAGGGCAAGGCTACAGGTAGCATCAACCTGAACGCAAAGGCCATCAGCGCCAAGTCGATGGATGTGGATAAGGAGAAGCTGACAGACTCTGCACTCGCCGCAGGCAGCACGATGACACTCGTCAGCGAGAAGATGTTCGTAGGCTCGAAGTCGAAAGACATCAAGTCGAAGAAGCTGCAGGCCGTATCGGAAGAGATGGGACTCTTTGCCGACAAGACCTTCGAGGCCCAGCAGGGCGAGGGCAAGGCTGTGGTACAGCTCGACGGCGGCAACGCCTCTGTGGGCGGCAGCAAGACCGAAATCTTTGGTGCTACCACTATCAACGACAAGACTGAGGTCAAGGGCGAACTCAAGGCTCCGAAGGGATCCTTCGATGGCCTGGAGGCCAAGAGTGCCTTCAAGTCGCCAAGTATCGACGACGGTGCTGCTGCCGGTGGCGGCGGTGGCGGCGGCAGTCTGAGTGCCAAGTTGAGCATCGAGGAAGTGAAAAGTGATGAGTGAAAATGAATAGTTTATAGTTTAAAGAGAAAAAGATATGAAACGTGCTATATCCAATCAATATGACCAGTTGTACGAGAAGCTCAAAGGCTATGTGGCAATGTTGAACTTCCGCTATCTCAATCTGTGTATCAAGTCAGAAGCTGCCTCATTGATACCCGTCAAAGTCATGATCGAAGGCTCACCGAAGAACCTGGAGCAGGTGGCCTCGTGCGCCAAAAAGGACGACTATCACATCTGGATCGTGCCAAAATATGACGATGATATCAAGGCTATCATGGATGGCGTCGCTCGGGTGCATCCGGAGTTCAAGCAGAAGATAGACTCCTTTAAGATCCAGAGCCCTGACGAGAACATCGAGATGAAGGAGCACGACGTGCGCTACATCGAGCTGACAATGCCGGATGTGAACGATAATCGCTACGATGCCCTGAAGGATGCCGTTGATATTTGTTATCAGGAGTGTAAGACGCTGATGGAGGCTGCCATTGACAAGGCGAAGGCAGAGATTGCGATTCTGTCGGTAGGTGAGCCTGAAGAAGATATCGATGGTATGAAGAAAGTCATTGATAAACTCACCCAGAAGACAGAGGAACATCGCGACAAGTTGCGTGACCAAAAGTTGAAGGACATCGAGGAGGCCCATAATAACTGGCTGGATCAGATCAATATGATTTAGAAATAAATGATAGAACAGGATGGAAAATAACTTCGAAGTGAAGAAAGACGGCTCGACGCTAAACGTCTTGCTGGATGACGAACTCTCAGTCGGCAATGCCCCCGCTTTGACGGAAGAGCTGTCCAAATATCGTAATCAAGGCATAGAAAAAGTCGTGTTCGATGTCACTGGGCTGATCTACATCTCAAGTAGCGGCATCCGATGCATCTTCTATGCTTTTCAGGATCTGGGGCAGCAGCCGGAGATCGTGTTCGTAAATTGTGCCAAGGAGATCTATGAGGTGCTTGATCACGTCGGGATGACCTCTGTCATCAAGTTTGAAGAGAGCGTCAGGAATAAAGAGCTGTATCGGAAAAGAAAATTATGTGATCTGGAACTGGGTGAAATCGGACAGTTTACCAAGGAACGGAAAAAGGGTCTCGATGTCTTTGCAGCGAACAACGATGTGGTCTGCTATAGTATGAAGATGGGGCAGGAAGACTGATCTTTAGCCAGAATAATCCTTATGAAGAAGTATCTGATCTTGCTTTTATCGTGTCTGTGCTTTTCAGCTCAGATGGCTGCTCAGAGTGATGAAGAGGAAGAGCAGCTCTATAATAACTGGTATGATCAGATTACTTATGTCCTTGATAATGTCAGTAGCAGGAAAGCCCTCGACATGATTGGCGAAATGAGAGACTATGCTGACAGGCACGACAGCAAATACGGTTTCTTCATGGTGACCTATCTCAGTGCTCATATCGCTAAGGATATGGGACTGTCTGAACGCGCAGAAGAATTGATGCTCCAATCCATCGATTACAAGAAACGTAATCTCCCTGCGATGAAGCCGATGATACAAGTCTATGATTTCCTGACAGATATCTATAACGATAGAGGTCAAGGGGAAAAAGCCATTCAGGCCTTAGACAACGCCCTGAAGTATTCTGCATGGAGTAGTGAAGACCGTATAGCGCTGCTGTCTATGAAGTGCGAGGCTGTAGCTGGAATAGAACCCCTTGATACTGCAAGGTTTATGAAATACTACGGACAGATGCACGACGCTATCAGAAGCAACCATTACAAAGGCGATGTAAACACCAGCACAGAGTGCCATCATGCTGAGTTCACGCACGACTATCAGAGGTTGCTGGACCTGGCTGAGAAGATCACGAATAAAGCAGAAAGGCTAATGTTCAAGATAGCTGCCTACGACGGATTAGGACGGAATCAGGAGGCTATCGACTCATTCAGGGTGTATAAGGCCTGGACAGACAAACAGTACAATGAGGAAATGCGCAAACTCACTGAGATGAATGCTCTGGAGCTTGAAGTTGCTCGTGCTGAGAATGAAACTTCGACCCTGCAGCTGCACCATCAGCGGGTGATGCTGATTGTCATCGTATGCGGTCTTTTTATTATAGCCGTGATCCTGTCGGCCTATATCTATAGGCGTCTGCTTCAGATGCGTCAGCTGAAAAAGGCCTACGACGAGCTGGAGGAAGTGACCACTCAGAAAGAGCGCATAGAGAGCGAACTGCGTATCGCCCGTAACATCCAGATGTCGATGTTGCCCGATGACTTCCCAGAGCGTCTGGATTTCGACATCTATGCCAGTATCGATCCCGCCAGGGAAGTAGGAGGCGACCTCTACGACTTCTTCGTGCGCGATGATCAGCTTTTCTTCTGCATCGGTGATGTTAGTGGTAAGGGTGTACCAGGTGCCCTGTTCATGACGGTGACTAAGAGCCTGTTTCGAGCCTACTCTTCTGATGAGTGTATGCCCGACCGCATCGTTTCGCAGATGAACCATAATCTGAGCGAGAATAACCATCAGCACATGTTCGTTACGCTGTTCGTCGGTGTTCTCGACCTCAGTTCGGGCTTGTTGCGCTACTGCAATGCCGGCCACGAGGCACCTGTTATCATCCATCGCGAGGTCAGTCTGCTGCCCGTAAATCGTATATTCCCCGTTGGGGCTGTTCGTAATACCTCGTATAAGACTCAGGAAGTCATCATAGAACCGCAGACTACAATCCTGCTTTATACCGATGGACTCAATGAGGCCTTCAATGCAGACAAGAAGATGTTCAGCGAAAAAGGCATTCTCGAAGAGGCGAATCGTGCCCTTCAGTCTGGGCGACTTTCTCCGAAAGAACTGATAGAGGGGATGGCACAAGCCGTTCATGATTTCGTCGGTGATACCCAGCAGAGCGATGATCTCACCATGCTGGCAATCTTTATAGCAGATACCGATAATAATAACAATCTAAAATAAAAAAGTAATATGGGAAAGCTTGTAACGACAGGAGCAATGCTCCAATGTAGTTTTGGTACGGCACCAACATCTCTGGCTGTTGCTGATCCAACGCGACCTAAATGTGGTAATATGTTAATGGCGACGATTCAGGATATGGCGCCTGGTACGAATATTCCTACTTTTGGTATGTGTCAGTCTATAACAAATCCTCAGGTGGCTTCGGCTACATCTGCTGCTATGGGAACATTGACACCGCAACCCTGTGTTCCCGCCATCACGTCGGCTTGGGCGCCAGGCAGTGTGCAGATGAAGGTGAAGAATACGCCAGCCCTGACCGACAGTTGCACGTGTTCGTGTATGTGGAATGGAATTATCTCAATTAAAAATCCAGGAAACGCTGCCAAAGCGAATGTAAAATGAATAACATTTAGGGCTGCCAATTGGCAGCCCTTTTTCGCAGGCAAACATCATAAAATTTGAGGGCTGTCAACTGACAGCCCTCAACCAACACAAAAACTAAACTAGACTTAACTAAAGCATATTGGGATTTTCACAAACCCACCAATGCTTTTGCAAATATACGATTTATTCGACTATCCTCCAAAAAAAAAACCAACTTTTCTTGCAAAACGTATACATTTGTTACCGTTTTAACATTTTGTTAACAAGATAATAGTCCAAAATCGTCATTGCAGCCATCGCCTCGACTACGGGTACGGCGCGAGGCAGAACACAGGGATCGTGCCGCCCATGAGCAGTGAATCGGGTGGGGGTGCCCTCCGTATCGATGGTCTCCTGTTCTGATAGGATGGTTGCTACGGGTTTGAAGGCCACACGGAAGTAGATATCCTGGCCGTTGGAAATACCTCCCTGAATACCTCCACTATGATTCGTATCTGTTGTCACCTCACCGTTGACGCAGCGGAAGACATCATTCTGCTCGGAACCTCGAGCGGTGACACCTGCGAATCCCTCACCATATTCAAATCCTTTTACGGCATTGATGCTCAGCATCGCTGAGCCTAAGGCTGCATGGAGCTTGCCGAACTCGGGTTCTCCAAGACCTGCGGGACAGCCTTTGACAACACAGGTGATGATGCCCCCGATGGTGTCGCCCTCAGCCTTTAGCTTACTGATCAGGGCTTCCATCTGGGCAGCTTTCTCTTCGTCGGGACAGCGCACAGCGTTCGTCTCGGTCTTCGAGAGGTCATACAGATGGTAATCGCGCTCCAAGGCTATGTCGCCAACCTGCGAAGTATATGCCTGTACACTGATTCCCAGTTGGTTGAGCACCAGTTTGGCCAGCGCTCCGCCTACGCAGCGGCTGATGGTAATACGGGCAGAAGACCGCCCGCCTCCACGATGGTCACGTATACCGTATTTCTGCTGGTAGGTATAGTCTGCATGTGAGGGGCGGTAGAGGCAGCGCATATTCTCGTAGTCCTGAGAGTGCTGGTTGGTGTTACGAACGATGAAGCCGATGGGGCATCCTGTGGATTTCCCCTCGAAGACACCGCTCAACAGTTCCACTTGATCGGCCTCTTGACGCGAGGTGGTGATCTTGCTCTGTCCAGGGCGACGACGGTTAAGCTCGCTTTGAATGAAATCCAGATCGATATCGATGCCTGCGGGCATGCCGTCGATGACACCTCCGATAGCCTCTCCGTGGCTCTCGCCAAACGTGGTCAGCCTGAATATGTTACCAAATGTATTCATAAGTTGAATTAGTGACAATGTCCGCAGCCGCAGCCTTCATCGTGGTGATGATGGCCTTCGCAGCCATCTTTCTGACAGTCATCGCAGTTGCACCCCCCATGGTGGTGCCCGCAGCCGCCTGTCAGATGCTTGATCAGGTGCTGTATCTCCTCGTCAGTGGCGTCACGATTCTCAATGACCGTTCCTGTGAAATTCAAGGTCTTGCCTGCGAGAGGGTGGTTGGTATCGATCGTGACACCGTCTTCTTCGATCTTCTTGACTTTTGCCATGAACTGATGGTCTTCATTGTCCATCAGGGTGATAACGGCACCCTCGAAGATATTCTCGTGGTCGAAATGACCGTTAATCGTGAAAACATCACGACTCAGCTTATGTATGCCCTCTGGCTCAAACTCTCCAAAAGCCTCTGATGGCTGGAGAACAAAATCGAACTTGGCACCCTTGTCCAGCTTCATCACCTGCTGCTCGAAGGCGTCAAGGGCAATGCTGAAGCCTGTGATAAACTCAAATGGACGCTCGTCGCCAGTCTGTTCCTCCAGATTCTTTTCACCGTCGGTGATGCTGTAAAGCTGGTAAACCACCGACATGAACTTGTTTTTCTTCTCTTCCATATACCTTATTATATATAATATATTGATTTGGGGGACAAAGGTACGCATTTTCCCCGAAAAAAGGGCTACTTTGCAAAAAAAATATGAAAAAAACCTTATTATCGCGTTTATTTGATATGCGTCAACAAAAGGGCTGTTAACGCGCACAATTTTACGTAAACGCTTGCGCAAATCAAAAAATCACCGTACCTTTGCACCGTCAAAAGACATAAAACAGGATATTTGAGCTGTCCCGTTAATCGGGAATGCGGCGTAAGCCAAAAGGGCTCATGTTTTTAGGGTAACATTAAAATTAAGAAAGGGTAAAAAGATGAAAAAGATGTTTTTGACATTAGTAGCAATGCTGAGTATGACAACCGCATTTGCCGAAGGTGAGAACGCAGCCAGTGTTAACAACGTTGAGGCTTACGAGTTGAATGTAAATATGAATAAGCTCTCATCAGCACTGAATCTGGCAGACGACCAGAAGGAAGCTGTAGCTGAGATTCACCACACGTTTGCTTCTGAGCTGATGTTTGCTGCTCAGTATGGTAGCAGCGATCGCAAGGCTCTTGTAGACCGTGCCATCGAGAACGATGTTAAGTGGATGCGTTACGTGCTGAACGACAAGCAGATGCGTACTTATCTCACACTGTTGAACACCACGCTTAATAACCGTGGTCTCGTAAAATAAGAAAGTTAGTAGAAAATTTGTAATTTGGAGGCATTCCGCGAGGAATGCCTCTCTTTTTATGCCTAAAATTTGTCAGTCTCATTTTTTTTTGCTTATTTTGCAGTCAGAAACCAATAATTAGCAAAAAAGATGAAAAGTTTAAAGATTATTCTTATGTCATTGGTGGCTGCAGTGCTCGTCAGCTGCGGTACGACCAACACAGTGCCCATTACAGGGCGTCAGCAGAGTCTGATGGTGAGCGATGGTGATATCCTCAGCCTCTCCACTCAGCAGTATCAGGATTTCATGAAGAGTGCCAAACTCTCTACGAATGCCGCCAATACGGCGATGGTGAAAAGGGTAGGCCAGAACCTGGCCAATGCCGTCACCAACTATCTGACCTCGGCAGGTCTGCAGAACGATCTGCAGTACTACAAGTGGCAGTTCAATCTCGTGCAGGACAATCAGGTGAATGCCTGGTGTATGCCTGGTGGACTGATCTGTGTCTATGAGGGCATCCTGCCTGTCACCCAGGATGAGGCCTCGTTGGCCATTGTGTTGGGTCATGAGATTGCCCATGCCGTAGCCCGTCACTCAGCTGAGCAGATGAGTACCCAGATGAAGCAGCAGTATGGTATGCAGATTGGTGCCGCTGTCCTTGGTGGTATGGGTTTGGGAACAAGCACGACCTCGATTATCCAGGCCGTTGCTGCCCAGGGCTTTAACTTCAGCAACCTGAAATATTCTTGTAATCACGAGAGTGAGGCCGACCACATGGGACTGATCTTCGCAGCGATGGCTGGTTATGATCCCCAGGCTGCTGTCACGTTCTGGCAGCGTATGGCTGCATCGTCGAAGAACCAGACAGCTGAGTTCCTGAGCGATCACCCCTCAGATGCCACCCGTATCAAGCAGATTCAGGGGTGGTTGCCTGAGGCTCAGAAGTACTACAAGCCCAAGACGACAACTACCACTGCTGCCAAGGCCACAACAACTAAGCAGACAACAACAAAGAAGACAATAACCACAAAGAAAACGACTAAGAAATGAGACGAAACTTGATCCTAACAGCTTGTCTGTCGGCTTTTCTGGTGTCGGCTCAGGCTCAGACGGGAGGTATCTCACAGGAGATGTTACGTGAGATCCAGCGTAGTCAGCAGCCTGTCAACCGTGCTATTGCCAATGCCATTGCCGCTAACAGCATCGACGCACTGGCCAAGAATCATCAGAATGCCCGTGCCCTCGATACCTATTTCAGTGTAGAGACGCCCAAGCAGTCGATTACAGACCAGAAGTCATCAGGTCGCTGCTGGATGTTCAGCGGACTGAATGTGTTGCGTTCCAATCTGGCCCAGCGCGATTCAGTCAATATGGAGTTCTCACAGGCTTATCTCTTCTTCTGGGATCAGCTCGAGAAGGCCAATCTGATGTTGCAGGGTGCCATCGATACGGCCAAGGAGCCCATCGATCATCAGCGTGTGCAGTTCTTCTTCCATCATCCCATCAACGATGGTGGTACATTCTGTGGCGTTTCCGACCTAGTCGACAAATATGGTCTGGTACCCTCTGAGGTGATGCCTGAGTCGTATTCCAGCGACAACACCTCGATGGCAGCCAGGATCGTTGCGTCGAAACTGCGTGAGTTCGGACTCCAGTTGCGAGATATGGTGGCAGCGAAGAAATCGGCTACTGATATCAACAAGGCCAAGACCCGGATGCTCTCTGAGGTCTATCGCATCCTTAGTCTCACGATCGGCGAACCTGTCCAGACGTTCACCTATGCCTTTAAGGATAAGGATGGCAAAGCCATGGCACCAGCTAAGGAGTACACCCCGTTGCAGTTTGCCAAGGAAGTCGTGGGAGGTCCTATCAATGGTACTTTCATCATGGCGATGAACGATCCTCGTCGTCCGTATTACAAGACCTACGAGGTAGAGTACGATCGTCATACCTACGATGGTCACAACTGGAAATACGTGAACCTGCCTATGGAGGACATCGAGCAGATGGCCATTGCCTCCCTGAAGGATGGTCGTAAGATGTATAGCAGTTACGATGTGGGTAAGTTCCTCGATCGTAAGCGTGGCTATGCCGATACGGAGAACTTTGACTATGGTTCACTCTTTGGTACCACCTTTGGTATGGACAAAGCCCAGCGTATCTCGACGTTCGACAGTGGCTCTACCCACGCGATGACTCTGACGGCAGTCGATCTCGATGAGAGTGGGAAAGCCATCAAGTGGAAGGTGGAGAACTCATGGGGTGCCACCTGGGGACAGCAGGGTTGTCTGATCATGACTGATCGCTGGTTCCGTGAGTATATGTTCCGTCTGGTGGTCGACAAGAAGTATGTGCCAGAGAATATCCTGAAGGCAGCTGACGGCAAGCCTGTGATGCTGATGCCTGAGGATCCGCTCTTCCTGCCTGACGAATAAAGACGAGCTTTGTTGATGAAACGGCTTCTACCACTACTGGGTCTCCTGTTGCTGTTGTCGGGTTGCTCTCATCGCAACTATCCGACAGAAACAGGAGACACTGGCAAGTGGTACTTCCCTCTGCCAGGGGCGAAGGTCATCAGTCCCTATGGACAACGTGACGGTAGGCGCCATACGGGGGTGGATCTCAAGACGAAGAACAAGGATAGGATCTATGCAGCCTTCGATGGGGAGGTCGTTTTTTCAGGCCCTTTCTCGGGCTATGGCAATCTGGTACGTATCAAACATGCCAACGGACTGGAGACCTACTATGCACACAACTCGAAAAACCTTGTCAAAAAGGGTGCCAGGGTCCGAGCTGGACAAGCCATCGCCCTCACAGGGCAGACAGGTCGAGCCTCTACACCCCATCTGCATTTCGAAACCCGTGTGAATGGGAATCCCAGGAATCCAGCCACCTACTTTGACCTCGTCAAAGGCGATCTCCGTCAGGATGCCTTTCGCAGGACTAAGAACGGTTTTGTGGTTAAATAGTTAATACCAAATATCTTTATGACTAAAGAGGAGTTTCAGACATATCAGAATCAGTACGCGGACAAGATTGAACAGATGCGCAAAGCAGCCCATGAGTTGCATCAGAGCGTGAATCAGATTTATGGCGATAATCTGCCTTATGGATACCATCTGGATATGGTGGTGGAAGGTGTCAGGGAGTATGGTCATCTGGTCTGTGCTGTGGAGGACGACGTGTTGCCCTTGTTCTTTGCAGGTTTTTTTCACGACAGTATCGAGGATGCGCGACTGACCTATAACGACGTGATGCGTCAGGCCAGGAACGTGTTGACGGAAGAACAGGCCCTGATGGCTACGGAGGTAGTCTATGCGCTGACCAATGATAAAGGGCGTACACGTGCAGAGAGGGCAGGGGAGAAGTACTACAAAGGTATTCGCGAAACGCCCTATGCCCCGTTTGTGAAACTCTGTGACCGTTTGGCGAATGTAGCCTATTCTTGTTCTGGGGATGAAGGAGGGGACAATCGGATGAAGGTTGTCTATAAGGATGAGATGGGACATTTCCTCCAGGCCATCAATCCCCACAGTAGTGATCAGCGTTTTCTGGTGCCTGTGGAGATGATTGAGGCATTGGCAGAGATCTTGATTAGTGATTTGGAACGTGATGAGATGTTAGAACAATGGGGAGCATGACGAAAAGGGCGATAGTGATAGGTGCCTCTTCTGGTATTGGTAAGGAAGTGGCTCGGATCCTGATCAATGAGGGTTGGACAGTAGGACTGGCAGCCCGTCGTGAAGGGCTTTTGTTGGCGACGATGCATGAGACGCCCGACAGAGTGAAGGTGGCTAAGATCGATGTGACGACGAGTAGTGCTACGGACCAGCTGAGTCTCTTAATAAAAAGGATAGGTGGCATGGACCTGTTCTTCTACGCATCAGGTATTGGTAAGCAGAATAGGGAGTTGGCCGAGGAGCCCGAGTTGGCCACCGTCCGCACGAATGCCCTTGGTTTTACAAAGATGATTGGCGCAGCCTATCGTTACTTTGCGGAGAATGGTGGTGGACATATCGCTGCCATCACCTCGATAGCTGGTACGAAGGGACTAGGACCTGCTCCTGCCTATTCTGCGACGAAAGCGATGCAGAATGTCTATCTGCAGGCATTAGAGCAACAGGCCCATCAACGGGGACTGAACATTAAGTTTACGGATATCCGTCCTGGCTTCGTGGATACAGCCCTACTTTCAGGCGATTTTAAATATCCAATGATGCTGAAGCCTGAACAGGTGGCCAGGGATATTGTGGCAGCCATCAAGAGTGAGAAGCATATTGCTGTGATTGATTGGCGATACCATCTGCTGACCATGTTCTGGAGACGCATTCCCAGGTGGATTTGGCGCCGATTCAAGCTGTGAAATAGAAAAATGTAAGCAGAAATGCAATTTTTCTTGCAAAATATTTGTTTGTTTCGCAGAAATATGATAATTTTGCAGCCGATAACGACAAAAACGAGAATTATGTCAAAGTTGAACGCTTACTTTTACGGCTATTACTTTTACTTTGCAAGCAATTGTGAAGCGGAAGGCCGTAAGTAAAATTGAAGAATTGAAAAATTGAAGAATTGAAATAAGGCTCCGCTTCACAACAAGGTGAAAGCGGAGTTTTTTATTGAAGGTAAAAAAGTAAAAAGGTAAAAAAGTAAAATAAGAAAATGAAGAGAATCGCCATACAAGGACTGATCGGGTCGTTCCACGATATCGCGGCACACCTGTATTTCGAAGGAGAACAGATACAGTTGATTTGTTGTTCAACCTTCGAGCAAGTCTTTGCCAACATCAAACAGGATCCCACCGCCATTGGCATGCTCGCCATCGAGAATACCATTGCTGGTTCGCTGTTGCACAACTACGAGCTGTTGCGCGACTCAGGAACCACAATCGTTGGAGAGCACAAACTGCATATCTCGCACTGTATCTGCTGCTTGCCTGAGGATGACTGGGATACGATCACTGAGGTCCACTCTCATCCTGTGGCACTGATGCAGTGTCGTCAGTTCCTGGCCCAGCATCCCCAACTGAAGAATGTGGAGGCCGAGGATACAGCAGGTTCTGCCAAGATGATTGCTGAGGGACAGAAGAAAGGTTGGGCTGCCATCTGTCATGCTGAAGCCGCCAAACTCTATGGTCTGAAGGTGCTCGAAAACCATATCGAGGACAACAAGCACAACTTCACCCGTTTCCTCGTGGTGTCGAATCCCAATAAGGCCGATATGCTGCGTCCTCTGACAGAGGCTAATAAGTCGAGCATCGTCTTCTCGTTGCCTCATGAGGAAGGTTCGCTCTCTCATGTGCTCGCGATTCTCTCATTCTACAAGATCAACCTGACGAAGATTCAGTCGCTGCCAATTATCGGACGAGAGTGGGAGTATCTGTTCTATGTCGATGTGATGTACAACGATCTGACACGATACCGTCAGTCGATCGATGCGATTATTCCACTTACAAATGACTTAAAGATTTTAGGAGAATATAAAGACGGGAGACAGACAAACTAGAATTGAAGAATTGAAGTTATGATACAACCAGCAGACAGATTGAGTTTAGTACAGGAGTACTATTTCAGTAGGAAATTAAAGGAAGTAGCCCAGATGAATGCAGAGGGTAAGGACATCATCAGCCTTGCCATCGGCAGTCCTGACATGCCCCCATCAGAGCAGACCATCGAGAAACTCTGTGAGGTGGCTCGTCAACCCAATGCTCATGGTTATCAGCCTACACAGGGTACACCAGAGCTTCGTGAGGCTATGTGTGGATTCTATAAGCGTTGGTATGGTGTCGATCTCGATGCAAAGACGGAGGTTTTGCCTTTGATTGGTTCTAAAGAGGGTATCCTACATGTGACGCTCGCCTTCGTGAATCCTGGCGACGAGGTGTTGGTGCCTAATCCTGGCTATCCCACCTATACATCTTTATCTAAGATTCTTGGTGCGAAGATTGTGAATTACAATCTTCGTGAGGATAATGGCTGGCAGCCTGATTTTGAGGAACTTGAGAAGATGGATCTCTCACGGGTGAAGCTCATGTGGACCAACTATCCCAATATGCCGACTGGTGGTCGTGCCCAGCGTGCAACTTATGAGCGACTGGTGAAGTTTGCCCAAGAGCATAGTATCGTGGTGGTGAATGACAACCCCTACAGCTTTATCCTCAGCGAGGAGCATCTTAGTATCCTCCAGGTGCCTGGTGCGAAGGAGTGCTGTATCGAGTTCAACTCGATGTCGAAGAGTCATAATATGCCAGGCTGGCGTGTGGGTCTTTGCGCTACGAATGCTGAGTTTATCTCATGGATACTTAAGGTACAGTCGAATATCGAGAGCGGTACCTTCCGTGGTATCCAACTCGCTGCTGCTGAGGCATATAAGAATGATGAGGCTTGGCATCGCGAGTTCAATATCGAAACCTATGCCCGTCGTCGTCAGTGGGCTGAGAAGATCATGGATGTCTTGGGTTGTACCTACGACAAGAATCAGGTGGGAATGTTCCTTTGGGGAAAGATTCCTGCAGACATCCAGAATGTAGAAGACCTGACAGAAAAGGTTCTCCACGAAGCCCGTGTCTTCATCACCCCAGGCTTTATCTTCGGCTCTAATGGCGAGCGTTATATCCGCATCTCCCTCTGTGCGAAAGAAGAAAAAATCAAGGAAGCATTAGAAAGAATTAAAAAAACGATATAATTATGGAACTGGAATTAGCACCATTGAATTTACCGAGTGACAATGAACGTCCCTTCGTGATTGCAGGCCCTTGCTCTGCAGAGACTGAGGAACAAGTGATGACTACAGCCCGTGAACTGGCCATGAAAGGCTGTCACAACTTCCGTGCTGGTGTATGGAAACCTCGTACGAAACCAGGTGGCTTCGAGGGTCATGGTGAGCCTGCCCTCGTCTGGCTGAAGCAGGTGAAGGATGATACCAAGATGCTGGTCGCTACTGAGGTGGCTACTCCTGAACACGTGGAGCTGTGTCTGAAGTATGGTATCGACATCCTGTGGATTGGTGCCCGTACCTCAGCCAATCCCTTTGCCATGCAGGCCATTGCCGATGCCCTGAAGGGTGTTGATGTACCTGTGTTTGTGAAGAACCCTGTGAACCCTGACATCGAACTCTGGATTGGTGCCTTGGAGCGTCTGAACCAGGCTGGTATCAAGCGTTTGGGAGCCATCCATCGTGGTTTCTCCAGCTATGAGCAGAAGATCTACCGTAATGCTCCGATGTGGCAGATTCCCATCGAACTGCGTCGTCGTATTCCTGATCTGCCGATCATCAGCGACCCCTCTCACATTGGAGGTCGTCGTGAACTGATTGCACCTCTCTGTCAGCAGGCAATGGACCTTGGTTTCGATGGTCTGATTGTTGAGAGTCACTGCGATCCTGATAAGGCTTGGAGCGATGCTAAACAGCAGGTAACGCCTGATGTACTTGACTACATTCTCTCTCTGCTCGTTATCCGTGATGAGAAGACCACCACAGAGGGTATAACTCAGTTGCGTAAGCAAATTGATGAGCTCGACAACCAGCTGATGGACCTGCTCGCAAAGCGTATGAAGGTGTGTCGCGAGATTGGTCAGTACAAGAAGGAGCACAACATGACCGTCCTTCAGGCCAACCGTTACAATGAGATCCTGAACAAGCGTGGAGCCCAGGGTTCGCTCTGTGGCATGGACCCAGAGTTCGTCGCCCACGTCTTCGAGAATATCCACGAAGAGAGCGTCCGCCAACAAATTGAGATAATTAATAAGTAGTTAGGGGTTAGAGGTTAGTGGTTAGAGAAATGCTGGTAAACCCAGAAAAATAGGAGTGTTTGAGGTAATCTCTAACCCCTAATCACTCAAAATTTGAATTCTATGAAAATATTAGTCATGGGTGCAGGCAAGATGGGAAGTTTCTTCATCGACCTGCTGAGTTTCGAACATGAGGTGGCCGTCTATGAACGCGACCCTAAAAGGATGCGTTTTACATACAATTGTCAGCGTTTCACCTCGTACGACGAGATCAAGGAGTTTAAGCCCGAGTTGCTGATCAATGCAGTAACCCTGAAGTATACCATTCCTGTATTTGAAGAAGTGATTCCCTATCTGCCCAAGGAGTGTATCATCAGCGATATCGCCTCTGTGAAGACGGATCTGAAGGAATTCTATGAGAGTACTGGCATGCGCTATGTGTCTACCCACCCGATGTTTGGTCCTACGTTCGCCAACCTGCAGCAACTCTCCGAGGAGAATGCCATCATCATCAGCGAGGGCGACTACATGGGACGTATCTTCTTCAAGGATCTCTATCAGAAGCTAGGACTCAATATCTACGAGTACACTTTCGAGGAGCACGATAAGACAGTGGCTTACTCGCTGTCAATCCCGTTTGTATCGACGTTTGTCTTCGCTGCTGTGATGAAGCATCAGGATGCTCCTGGTACCACCTTCAAGCGTCACATGCGCATTGCCAAGGGCGTGCTCAATGAGGACGACTATCTGCTTCAGGAAATCCTCTTTAACCCTTATACCCACGACCAGGTATCTCAGATCCGTACTGAACTGAAGGAGCTGCTCGAGATTATAGACAATAAGGATGCAGAGGGTATGAAGGGTTACCTGACGAAGATCCGTAACAACGTCAAGCGCGATATTGAAATCAAGAAACAATAATTTAGGCTATCATCTCGTCGCTTTCCTGACGGTGGCCATCTGGGGCAGCACGTTCGTCTTCACGAAGATGCTGCTCCAGAACGGCTTGTCGCCAGCCCAGATCTTTACGCTGAGATTTCTCATTGCCTATGTGCTTTTGCTGGGTTACTCACTTTTCACTTATCACTTTTCGCTTTTCGCTTCCTCGTGGAAGGACGAGCTGCTGATGGTGTTGTTGGGCGTTACGGGTGGTTCTGTGTATTTTCTGGCTGAGAATGCAGCCATGCTCTACACCACAGCCACCAACACCTCGCTCATCGTCTGTTCCTGTCCGTTGTTCGCGATGTTGCTCTTTGCCATTGTCTATCGCCACTCTGAGCGAATCAGCAAGCTGCAGGCCCTGGGCTCTGTCTTGGCTTGTTTGGGTATGGCTGTGGTGGTGCTGAATGGGCATTTTGTGCTCCATCTTTCGCCTTTGGGCGATATGCTGGCCTTTGCTGCCTGTCTGTGTTGGGCCGTTTATTCCCTGCTGATGAAACCAGCCACAGAGCGTTACTCATCCTTGTTTATTACACGAAAAGTGTTCTTCTACGGACTCCTCACGATCATACCTTATTATATCATCGTGCCAGGATTCCCCTTGATCGATGTCCTTCTGCGTCCAGATGTGCTTTGGAACCTCCTTTTCCTGAGCGTTGTGGCCTCGATGATCTGTTTCATCCTCTGGAACTGGGTCATCAGCAAGCTGGGAGCCGTCCTCGCCACCAATTGGGTCTATTTCAACCCTATCACCACCATTCTTTTTGCCTGGTGGCTACTCCACGAACAGATTACCGTCTGGTTCCTCCTGGGTACCTTCTTTATCCTCGTAGGCATGTACCTCGCTGATAAGAAGCACTAACTCATGGGGAAGTCCTCGACCATCTTACAATGCCAGTGGCTCGTAGGGCAATCCAAAGACATCGGCAACAGCCTTGAACACCACCTTTCCATCTACAATATTCAGGCCCTTGGCCAGTGCCGCATCATCCTTACAGGCCTTCTGCCAACCCTTATCTGCTAATGCTACGGCATAGCGAAGTGTGGCATTTGTCAGAGCCCATGTCGAGGTATTGGGCACAGCTCCAGGAATATTTGCTACGCAATAATGCACGATACCGTCTTTGATATATACAGGATCGCTGTGTGTGGTAGGTCTTGATGTCTCGAAACAGCCTCCCTGATCGATAGCCACATCCACGAGCACCGTTCCTGGCTCCATCAGTTTCAGCATCTCCTTAGTAATAAGGTGTGGAGTCTTGTCGCCAGGCACCAGCACACTACCCACAACGATATCTACCGTTGGCAACACCTGACGGATATTATGCTCTGACGAATAGAGGGTATGCACATTGGCTGGCGTCTCGATGTCGAGCTGGCGCAGTCTTGGCAGGGAGATATCGGCAATCGTTACATCGGCTCCAAGACCAGCAGCCATCATCGCTGCAGCCTCACCAACGACACCACCGCCAAGAACCAGTACCTTTGCAGGACTTACTCCTGGTACACCACTTATCAGCTTGCCCTTTCCGCCCTTGGTCTTCTGCAGATAATAGGCTCCATTAAGCGTTGCCATACGTCCAGCCACCTCACTCATAGGCTGCAACAGAGGCAGATAGCCATTAGGCAACTGCACTGTCTCGTAAGCCAGACAAACGGCTCCGCTCTTCAGCATCGCGTCTGTGAGTTCCTTCTCGCATGCGAAATGGAAATAGGTAAAGAGCAATTGCCCCTTGCGAACCAGTTCATACTCAGACTCGATGGGCTCCTTCACCTTTACTATCATGTCGCACTCACGATACACGGCCTCGATGGTTGGCAGGATCCTTGCACCAGCCTTCACATACTCATCGTCAGAGAATCCGCTGCCCTCACCAGCAGTATGCTGTACACTCACCTCGTGTCCACGACGTACCAGTTCTGCCACTCCCGCTGGCGTCATACCAACGCGGTTCTCATTGTTCTTAATCTCTTTTGGAATTCCTACTTTCATAATGCCATTCAATTTTTAGATTATTCAAAGAATCTTTGGTGTCTATAAGAAATTCTTGGCAGGAATACGACGAATCACCTTATCGTCACCACAGACGATAACAGATTCATTATTCCGTGCTTTCTCTTCCAGCATTTCCCGTTCGGCTATCTTTAAACCGTTGGTTATTTTCTCAACCATTTGAAGATGTTCTGCGTTTGACATATTCTTCTATTAATTTAAAATGTTCATTATCTTTTATTGATGTTTCCTGATCCCTGCCACCTGTGGCAACAATGGACCTTGGAGTTTCGCTATTGTTCACAAGAATCCAAGTATCCACTATAGGCATATAAATCTTAAACAGATTGTCCAACCCTTCCCAATATCTACGGATAATAATATCTTTTGGAATGTCGTGACCACCTTTGGCAACACGTTCAGCAACTCGCTCTATAGCTTGTTGTGGTGATATCAACCAGAAATAGAGAAGTGTCACATCATATCCTTGTTGATGAGATTTTTCAACCAGACGAAAATACGAACGAGTAGAGAGAGTGGTCTCTATAGAAAAACTTTCATTCTTCTGTAGTAATTCGCTAATTCGTTTTAACATCAATCGGCCAGCCTCAATTGCTACTGATCCTGGATTAAATGGTGACAGCCCACGAGCAATCTCATCTGCATTTACAAACTCTTTGCATTGCAGAATCTTGGGTAACACGGTATAAGATGCCGTTGTCTTACCTGCGCCATTAGGTCCACTGATAATATAGAGATGTTTATCTGCCATAATTTGTGGCAAATATAAGAATAATTTAGCAAACTACATTCATTGTGAGCTGTATTTTTGCATTTTTTATCGTTATACCTAAACATCAGTTTTATTAATTATTCCACGAAATTCTTGTCTTTCTCGAAGGTGATGTCTTTGTAGAGTTCGGGGGAGCCGTTTTCGCTGGAGGGGATGAAATGGAGGCGGACGCCTCGGATGTGTTTCTTGGCACGGAAGTCCTTGAGATTGTCGACCTTTTCGCTCTCGATCTCGAGTTTGAGCAGGCCGAAGTCCTTGAGGCGCACTTTGTCGCCATTCTTCAGATGACGACGGACGGTCTCTGCCACGGTCATCATCAGTCCTTCAAGGACGCCTCCGCTGACTCCACTACGTCTGGCAGCCTCTTCATAGAGTTCTCTGCTCTCAATGGTCTGGTTGTGAACTGCTACAGCCTTGTATTTGCCGAATGTGGGCAGTGTGGGCTTGGTTTCTTTCTTGATTCTGTATCTCATAATTTCTTGGTTTTTGTGCAAAGATACACAATTTTCTAGAGAATCCAATACAAGTAGCGAAAATTATCACAATTTTTAAAAATTGTGAGCTCGAAGATGCATCATTCAACGTCCAAATAATAAATTTATTTATCAAAAACTCAAAAATATACTGACATCCGACATGGTTTGATTATTATTTCACTTATAATCAAGCATATATGTAAATTTTTGTAGCCAATATACTGACATAAAACCGACATAATACTGACATAAAACCAGCATACGACCAGCATATAACGAGGTGTTTCTTGATGAACTGTCAGCTATAATAGGGTATTGATTGATAGCCTATGCGAGCAAAACGAAAAACGGACTTCAGCAACCTATCTCTTAGGAGTAGTCAATCAATTCTCTAGAGAATTCAACGATTAGATGGGGGTTCTTCAATTGCGAGAAGGCATGTATCGCTTCAATTCTCTAGAGAATTTATTAACGAAGATACGTAGACAAGCTATTGATATGCCAATATGAGATTTGCGACAAGGGCAGGAGAGAATTGGCATCCATCTGATGTCGATGGAGTAGGGTCGATATCGATTATATGTCAGTAGAATGTCGGTTTTATGTCGGTTTTATGTCGGTTTTATGTTGGTTTTATGTCAGTATAATAAATCAATTCTAATCATTATCCAATTGATAATCAATTATATATAAGAAAAATTATGTCGGATGTCAGTAATATTCGAAAAAATTCTATAAAATTCCTGCAATTATTTGTGATATTTTTTGTATCTTTGCACCCTAGAACATCAAAATTGCACTACAAAATATGAAAATAACCCTGATTCGAACAAAAGGAGAGAAGGAAGTGTTCAGCCGCTACTCGATTGAAGAAGTGGCTGGTGCCATTCAGAGTGGTTGGCGCAAGCATACCGTGACCCATTTAAGAGAGGTGTACCACCTGATGAGCAAGGAGCGTCAGGCAGATGGACAGATTTTGACCAACTGGCAAGGCGGTATCAAGTTGGAGCGCATCTGCTTTGCTCAGGAGTTCGACAAGTACAAGAATGAGCGACGTATTCTGGCCTACAACGGACTGATTGTGGTCGAGGTGAACAATCTGCCTTCCTACGAAAAGGCTGTTGAAGTGAGAGATCAGGCGAAAAAGATGCCTGAAACGTTGATGACCTTCTTGGGTGCGTCTGGCAAGAGCGTGAAGATTGTGTGCAGAGGTCAGTTGTTCCCAGAACAGGACCCTGCTGAGAAGTCAGAAGCGCCACTACTCCCTCAGACAGACGACGAAATACGGCAGTTCCATCTGAATCTCTATCAGACGGCACGGCGAGCCTATATGAACCAGTTCGATTTCAATATCGAGTATCTGGAGCCTCGTCTCGACAGGACGGTCTATGTGAGTGCTGACCCTGAAATGGGCTTCAATCCTGATGCCCGCCCTTTCTATGCCGATACGAAACAACACGATGAGCCTCAGCCTGTTAGCATCTCGCGAGAGAGTGACCGACTGATGCCTGGACGCACCGTGAAGCGGACCTATCGATTGGAATGGGAGTTCATCGTGGGCACCGTCTTAGGCCGTTATTTCGAACTGCCCGACGAGGATCGCCTGGAGACGCTGCTGATGCAGATTGCGACTCTCTGTCTGAACGAAGGCATCCCGTTGGCCTATGCCCAGGGCATGACGATGGAGCACCCCGTGCTGAATACAGATAAGTTGTTGGTGAAGAAGACGTTCGAGATTGTCTATGCCGTCAGTCTGCAGGAGGACTACATGAAGAAGCACAAGATCAAACCCCTTCAGAGCATTCCCAAGGACACGTTGCAGATGATGAAGACGGAAATCTTCCTGAACGAGAACTTCGAAATGCGCAAAAACCTGATGACGGGTGTGGCTGAATATCGCGAGAAATACTCTGACGATCAGACATTTAAGCCACTGACGGAGGAGGTGCGCAACGACATGACGATGAGGGCGACGGAGCTGGGACTGAAATCGTGGGACAGGGACGTGAACCGCTTTATCGACTCCACACGCATCGAACAATACGACCCAGTGAACACCTGGCTCAACAAACTGCCGAAATGGGACGGACACGACTATATCAAGGAACTGGCAGCCCGAGTGCCCACCTCGCAGCCTCATTGGGAGAAGTACCTGAGAATGTGGCTTATCGGTATGGTGGCTCAATGGCGTGAGAGCGATAAGCAGTTGACTGGCAATGCGTTAACGCCTCTGCTGATTGGTCGTCAGGGTTGTGGAAAGACCCGTTTCTGCAAGATTCTCCTGCCTCCAGAACTGCGCGACTACTACAACGACAAGATCAACTTTAAGAACGAGTTCGACCTGAACATCGCCCTCACGATGTTTGCACTGATCAACATCGACGAGTTCGACAAGACCACCTCGTCGCAACAGATCGTGTTGAAATACCTGCTGTCGTCAGCCGAAGTGAAGTTCCGTCCTCCCTACGGCAAGACTATCAAGCAGTTCCGCAGATACACCTCGTTTATTGGTACCACCAACCAGCAGAAGCCCCTCGTGGATCCGACGGGTTCAAGACGTTTCGTCTGCGTAGCTATTGAGCAGGGCAAAAACATCGATTTCGAGGACAATCTCTACCATCGCCAGCTCTATGCCCAGGCCCTCCATCTCTTCAATCAAGGCGAGCGTTTCTGGCTGAACAACGAGGAGATTGCCACGCTGATCAAGGAAAATGAGCCCTACCAAAGACTGAACGATCTGGTGGAGATGATTGGTGAGACCTTCCGTAAGCCCAAGGCTGATGAAGGCAGATGGTGGGGACTGAACGAAATCGGCGAACTGCTGAAAAACCGCTATGCCAACTACGACCCCAAGACGTCGTATGAGAAACTGGGCAGGGCCCTGAGTAATCAGCAGTTCGACTTCGAGAGCGATCGCAAGACCTCTGGTCACATCTATAAACTCGTTGAAAGATAATATGAGAAGCGTATTCCTATTCATATTCCTCATCACGGCGATTGCCACGAGGGCAGATGATGCCATCAGTCTGCAACAGATCTATGCCATCAATCTGACTGTGCTGGAGATTGAGACCGTCAATGGCGAAATGCCTGTCTATGAGGGTGCTACGCCTCCAGATGGGGTTAAGGGATACGCTATCAAGAATGCGACGAAGGTACCTGGAAGGCTTAGGATGATGAAGGGGGGAAGGGTTTTATATGACAGCGAAGACTATCTGGAGGATGTCAGTGGCATGACAATCAGAATCAGAGGTAACACAACAGCGTTGGCCAAAAAGAAACCCTACAAGATTAAACTCCAAAAGAAAGCGGATCTGTTGTTAAGGGGAGACGATGCCAAGTACTCAGACAAAGACTGGTTGCTGATTCTCGATGAAAGCCTTAGTGCCAAAACCGGCTTTAAGTTGAACGAGCTATGTGGTATGCAATGGACACCTGCATACGAGTATGTCAACCTGATTCTGAATGGCGAATACAAGGGATTGTATATGCTGTGTGAATCCGTGAAAAGAAATAGCAGATGTCGTCTGAATGTGGATAAAACAGGCTTTATATTCGAATTTGATGCCTATTGGTGGAACGAGAGTGTATACGTGGAAAGTTCCTTGAAAAGGCATCCTATGAACTACACTTTCAAGTACCCCGATGAAAACGATTTTACAGAGGAGACAAGATCCTATTTCACGGAAATGATTCATCAAGTGGAATCGTCTATCAAGGATGGTACTTATGCTGATTATATTGATGTCAACTCCTTTGTCACATGGCTTTTGGCCCAAGATATTCTTGGCAATATGGATGCAGGAGGCTCAAACTTCTATCTTTCAAAATTTGACAATTCAGATCAGACGAAAGTCGCTTTTGCCTTGCTTTGGGACTTTGATATGATCTTTGTATGTCAAGAACAGTGGGGTTCTGTTCATGAGTACAGATGGTTCTTCTATGAATATCTGCTCAGTAATGAGGCTTTTATCAAAGCCTATATCGCCAAGTGGAATGAACTCTCCCCAACAATCTTCGATCAGCTATTCAGCTATCTCGAGGATTATGCTACATCAGAAGAAGCGCCTGCTTTCGACCAATCCGTAGAGCTCGACAACCAGCTTTGGGATGAGAATCGCAGGACTGCCAGCGACAGGACTCGTGGCATTATCGCCTGGCTTACTCGCAGAAAAGCTTGGATGAATCAGGCCGTCGAAGAGATGTCAGCCACTGTGAGCGGCATCCACTCCGTCATCGCTCATACAGATACTGACGACGTCATCTACAATCTGCAAGGCCAGCGAGTGAGCATTCCCCAGAAGGGCATCTATCTTAGAAACGGGAAGAAATATATCGCGAAATAACTGAGGGGGCTCTTAGCTTGGCCCCTTCATTTACACCAGTTTTTGTTCCAGGACCTTCTTAACCAGTCCGATGCTGTTCTTAACCTCGAATTTCGCCAACAGACGTTTGCGATACCAGTTCACCGTTTCCGTGCTAAGTCTCAGCTGGACAGCTATTTGCGGATTCGTCAGTCCGTCGCAGATGAGTCGCAGGATGCTCTTTTCGACTTCAGAGAGGACAACACTTCTTGCCTGCCCCTCACGCAGGATGTCAGTCACCAGCGGTGATACATACTGTCGTCCCTGCCATACGCTGTTGATGGCTTCAATCAGTTCTTCGCTGGAAGAACTCTTGAGTACGTAACCATGGGCGCCACAGTCCATCATCCTTTGAATCATCGAATATTCATCGTGGATGGTCAGTGCGATGACCTTCACTTTGGGATAGTCCCTAACGATCCTCTGACAGAACGCAATACCGTCGCCATCTGGCATGGAGAGGTCGAGCAGCAACACGTCAGGGCGCCGCTGTTCGAGTGCTTGCCAACAGGCATTCAGCGTGTTGAAGGTATAGCTGACATGCGCTTGTCTGCTTTGGTTGATCAGGTCTGAGATGCCTTCACATACCATCTTGTGGTCATCTACGATATAGACGTCAATGAGATATTTCTTCATAATGGCAGGGTGATATTGATTTCTGTTCCGTTCTCTTCGGTACTGACCATGTTGACGGTGCCGTTATAAGTGGCGATACGTTCTCTGATATTTTTCAGTCCCATACCCTCATTCATCGTCTTTGTGCCTGTTCCGTCATCGCCGACGGAGAGTGTCACCTGTTGAGGCTCCTGCATCAGTTGGATGTTGATGTGGCTGGCCTGCGCATGTTTGATGGCATTGTTCACCAGTTCGTAGGCACAACGGTAAAGCACCAGTTCGATCTCTTTGCTCAGATGAATCTCTCCAACCGTCTGGAAGGATGCCCCAGGAATACTGACTGCAAAATCATGCAGGGCCGAGCTCAGTCCGCCTTTCAGCAGTTCTTCTGGCATCAGGTGATGGGCTGTTCTCCGAAGTTCCACGATCGTCTTGTCGAGCAGGGGCAGTGCCTCCTCGTCTTTCGTCTCTAACTTCAGTCTTAACAGTGAGAGCATACTGCCCAAGGAGTCGTGCAGGTCACGGGCGAGGATGCTGCGCTCCTTTGTTTCTGTGTCGAGCGAAACTTTGGCTGCCAAGAGTGCCTTCTGGCGACGATGAGCCTGCAGGCGGAAGACCAATATCAGCGCTAATGCTGCCAACAGGCCGATGGTTGCCGCTAATAGCCAGCGGAAGAGATTCTGTTCCTTGTTGAGTGCCTTGATCTGTGCTTCTTTCTCCTTGGTCTGATAGAGCACTTCCATCTGCGACAGTCCGCTCTGATAGTTATGGGTCGAGAATCGCTCCATCATCGTGCGTACCTTTTTTATATATAGTCTGGCCTTCTCCTTCTGCCCTAACTGCATATAGATGTTTGCCAGCAGCTCGTAGCAGCCCACGTCGCTGAAGGTGGCGTCGCTGTCGTTCTCGTGTACCGACTTCAGGGCGTATTCCAGAGCCTGCTGCCAGCGGCCCCGTTGCATCTCCACCATCGTGGCGGCGGCGTAGATGTCGCAGCGTGTCTCCGTCATCAGCATCCCGTCGTCCAGAGTCAGTGCCTCCTTGGCGTAGGCTTCGGCTTTCGGCAGGTCTTCGTGGCCCTCCATCAGGCTGAGCTTCGTCATTCCGGCCAGCACCTCGGCGTAGTCGTTGTGCTCCTCTTGCTGGTGGGCGCGGTAGTATTCGTAGGCAGGCAACAGCGTCTGTCGGGCCTGTTCGTAGTCGCCCTCGTTCATCCATACCTTCACCAGTCCCTTGCGAGGCAAGACCATCATCAGCGAGTCGCCTGAGGCGTTGCCCGTCTCGATGGCTTTCTGATACTCCGTCTTGGCCTTGTCGTTGTTGCCCATCGAGAGCCACAGTTCGGCAACGTTGTGGTGCAGGATGGTCTGCGACTCCAACCAGCCGTGCTTTTCGAAGATGGGTAGCGCCTTCTGGTAGTAGTCGATGGCAAGCAGGGCCTTGTCCTGTACGTTGTAGAGGTTGCCTAAGGCACCGTATAGCTGCGAGCGGTTGTCGTCGATGTCCGATGCCTTGTACCGCTTGTCGCCTACCATCGAGTCGGTGACGGCCAGCGCCCACAGGAAGTAGCGTTCGGCCTGTTCGAACTCGTCTCTGCCGTAATGGCTCAATCCCATCTGGTAGAGGATGTTCTCACGCATGTTCAGCCCGTTCAGTTTGTAAGTCAGGGCGAGGGCTTCGTGGCAGTAGTAGGTGTGTTTCTTGGTGTCGCGGCCCAGATAGCCGCGCACCAAGTCGCCGTAGATGCGCAGTCGTTCTTCGTCGCTGAGCGATGTTCCCTTTGTCTTAAGCACCGTTTCAAGCGAGTCCACCTTTGCGTTGCGGTGGTCGAAATAGGCATTAGCCGACAGGTGCAGCAGGGTAAGCATGCACAGCAGCAGAGGTTTGAGGTTGAGGTGATTCATCGTTATTGTTACTATTTGTCGGCAAAGATACTGAATAATTTAGAGATTCCACCACCCAGATGGGTGGAAAATTTATCCCTCTACTGCAAATCCACCCATTTGGGTGGCTGCAGGACGGATTATTTTACCTATCTTTGTGGCATCGTAATCATTAAAAAACAAAACAGAAGACTATGAACGTAAGAAGACTATTAACCATCCTAATGATGGTATTCATGTGTGCAATGGGTGCTGAGGCTCAGGGTTGGCTCGGCAGGTTGAAGGACAAGGCTGTTGATGCTGCCAAGCGCACGGTGGAGAACAATGTGGAGCGCAAGACGGAACGAGCCGTCGACGACGCCATGAACCCCGACTCCTCCAGCAAGTCGTCCAAGAAAAGCAAGTCCAACAACGACGATGCCGACTATGAGGACGCTGAGGTAACAGGACAGGATGAACCCGAAGCAACCGTAGGTTCAGTTAAGAACGACTTTGTTCGTGGCGGCGTCGTGATGTTCGAGGACAACGTGCAGGGCGAGCAGGTTGGCGAGTTCCCCTCCAAGTGGGACTTGTTGAATGGTAATGCTGAGGTTGCTACTATTAATGGCCAGACGTGCATCGCTATGGACTGTAGTGGTGGTTGTCTTATAACTCCGCTTGTCAAGGATGGTATTAAGAACTACCTGGGCGATGTGTTTACAGTAGAATATGACATGTTGTATAAGAACAGAAATGACATTACTGGAGTCGGTGCAGACCTTGACATTATGAATGAGAATATGCCACAGGGCCAGTCTCTGTTTAAAATTGATTATAACTACTATTATAAGACGACGTCCGTTAACTGTAATTATACGCGTCCGACCGCAGATGATTATGACAATAGGGAAGGACATTCTCGTGCTAATGACTGTGCTACCATCTATGATGGTCGCTGGCACCACTTCGCCCTGTCGTTCAACAAGCGTGCCATTAAGTTCTATGTTGATGGTAAGCGTGTTATCAACGTGCCTAATGCCAAGTCTGGTGCAGGATGGCTGACGATAGAAGCAAGTGGCGGTGATGGAGATAGAGTGGTTTACCTGCGTAACGTGGTGATTGCCAAGGGCGCCGTTGAGCTCTATCAGCGTCAGGAGACTGATATTGACGCAAAAGTCGCAGCCGTTGAGAAGGCCATCCAAGAAACGGGTAAGTTCGTCACCAACAACATTCTCTTCGAGACAGGCAAGGCAACGCTGAAGCCAGAGTCGATGGAGGAAATTCAGAAGGTGGCAGAGTATATGAAGAAGAACCCGAGTGCACGTTTCGAGGTGCAGGGCCATACGGACAATCAGGGCTCCGACGCCATCAACGACCCCCTCTCTCAGCAACGTGCTGAGGCCGTCGTCAAGGCCCTCGAAGGTCTCGGCTGCGATCCTTTCAACCTCCGTCCCGTTGGCAAGGGCTCCCACGAACCCGTCGCTGACAACAAGACTGACGAAGGTCGCGCCAAGAACCGCCGCGTAGAGTTCATTAAGAAGTAATAACCCATTAATCATAAGTGCGCAGGGAATTTCCTGCGCACTTTATTAAACCAACCATTTATGAAGAAATTAAGTATCGCACTGATGTGTATCGCAGCCCTCGCACTGACGGCCTGCGGAGGAAAGAGTGGCGGCAGCAGCTCAAGTGGTGAATCAAGTAGTAATGCCTCTGGCCTGGAGGATGGCAAGTGGCCTGCAGCAATCTACGACAAGTACGGCATCCCCGAGATCGAGACCAAAGGACGTATCGTCTTTACACAGCTTACTGACGAAGACCAGTCGTATCAGTACAGGGTCTACTATAACGGTGTGACCAAGGAGGAGATGCAGGCTTGGGTAAAGGCGTTGAAAGAGAAGGGCTTCCGTGTACCCTCGTACACTCAGGAGCGTATCGACAATGGCCGTAGCGACTTGGACGCTATCCTGTATCAGCCTGAGGAGAAGAGCGACAAGACGCTGAGGATGGGTTTCGACTTCGAGCACACGATGGATTTCGAATATTACGCCGAAGAGTCTAACCCTGCCTTCGAGGTGGTGGAGCGTGACGAGCAGTATTATATCGAGTACAACTTCACCGTGTCACTTGGTCAGATGAAGAACAAGCTGGAGTCTGAGGGATCGTTTGAGGCCTTAGGTGTCAAGGCTGAAGACCTGAGTGGCATCCCTAGTGTCAGAAGGGTGAACATCAATGCTGGTGCTACTGGTGGCACTATTACTGTGGGATTCTATGGCGACCACCAACTTGCAGAGGGTGATATGGATGCCATCCACGACAAACTGGCTGACGTGCTGGAGGCCAAGGGCGTGAAGTGCTATCATACCTTCAGTGGCAAGGAAATGACTGCCGAGCAGTTGAAGGCCGACAAGGTGCGCAGCTATATGGTAGAGAAGGACGGCAAGAAGTTCATGATGATGGCGATGACCGACGACCGCATCGGTGACTTCGGCTGCCACATCGACTACCGCTTCATGCCAAGTAACAAGTAATCCTTTTTCTAATCCAAATACGGAGAAGCGGGTCAGACACAGTATAAGTCTGCCCCGCTTTTGTAATCATATCGATTTCCAACAGGCGTTTCGCTGCTGACTGAACGGCACTTGCTGACTTCAAACTGTGCTTCCTGACGAATGCGCCTGAGGTGATGTAAATTATTCCAATTATGCAAATTAAATTATGCAAATTAAATAATGAGCCTGTTTTTAAGATTCTTTAAGTAAGAAAGGCAGGTGCTTTAGCTGACAAAACCATTCTCCACCCAAATAGGTGGAAAATTACGGCTTTCCATGTATTTCCACCTTTTAGGATTGATCAAAAGCGGGGAGAAATAACTACCTTTGCACTTAACAATATTAATTTAAAATTACAACGCTTATGAAGAAGATGTTTTTCATAATGGCAGCACTGCTGATGCTCAGTACGGCAGATGCCAATGCACAGGGATTCCTTAAAAAACTGAAGCAGAAGGCCCAGGCCGCTGTCAGCAGCACCAAAGGTACAGAGAATGAAGAGAGTGAAGAGCAGCAGGATGCCGACAGCGACGAACCTGCCGATCCATCAAACCTGACTGTGGCCCAGGGCGACGACATCGTGCCCAAGCGCAAGACATCAACCATCACGTGGGACGGCACCATCACTCCAAGTTCGGCATCCACAGCAGCAGCCCTGATGAAGGAGCTTCCGGCTCTGCCATCTGCCGAGAAGATGGCACGCAGCACGATGGAGGAGCGTGATGCCTATACACAGAAGATTGCCGCTGTCACCCTGCGTGCCGAACAGCTGCAGAAAGGCACCGACGAGTGTTCCGACGCAGAGATGGAAGCGTTACGCGAGAAGTGGGAAAACAAGATTCAGAACATGTTCGGTCTGACAAAAGAGGAGATGGCCATCCTGAACGACGAGAATGCCCCTGAGTCGAAGAAGAAGCCCATTCAGGACAAGGTCATGATGAAGATTATGGGTAGTGAGGGTATGGACCAGGCTGAGATGGCCCGCTTCGAGAAGATGAGCGAGAAGGAGCAGGAGGCTTATATCAAGGCCCATCCGGAGTTCGTGCAGAAGATGCAGAAGATGGCCATGAATGCTGGCAACTTCAGCAAACAGATGAATCAGATGACAGCTGCGCTCAGTGGCTATGAGGCTAAACTGGGCAAACTGATTCAGGACTACGTAAAGGCTATGGAGCGCGAAGAGCAGCACAGCTATGACGGCATCGGCAGGAAATACAACAGCAAACTGAAGAAACTGTACGACCAGATATGTGCTACGGACGATGCCGCCAAGGTGGATGCCCTCTATGCTGAGGCTGATGAAATGCTTTATAAGTATCGTCTGGAGGCCGCCAAAGAGTATCGTGCTTCGCTGCAGCGCCAGATTGCCGAGGCTAAGAAGTTTGCCGCAGAGTATGCCCGTCTGTCGAAGGAGGTCGTTGACAGCGGCGACCTGCCAGAGTGCGCCGTAGGACGCATGGACCTGAATGCCGTCATCATGGTGGGCAACCTGCTCGACGAGGCTTATAAGGAACTGCCGGAACTGGATGCACAGCCCGTATGCATGGAGACTCTTTACTCACTGCCCGAAGGCTGGAGCTTCGGACTGTGGGAGTGTCGCGGCTTCATGGGTGGTGTCGATGGCTTCAAGGCCGGTAGCAGCTGGCCTCTCTTGGCCGATAAAGGCTTGGGCAGCGAGAGGGAGTATGGCGTTGTGGAGAACGGCAAGTTCCGCAAGATCAGCGAGAGTGAGCTGGAGAGAATCAACAAACAGGCAGACCAGCGCCTGAAGAGTGCCAGCACGAACAATCCGCCTTATGGCACCTACAAGAGCCGCAGTGGCCTGCGCTTGGTGGAATACAGTAAGACAGGCGAACTGATTGTCAACGGCATGACAACATTCTCTCCTATTGCCTTCACTGTAAAGGACAATGCGCTGGAGTGGATCATCCTCAGTGAGGGCGATATCGTGAAGTGTACCTATAAGTTGTAAATGTTAAACGTCAAATACTTTTTTATGCTGTGGCTCCTGCTCGTGACGGGCAGCGCCACAGCTTTTTCAGTCAATTACCAGAAGGTCTTCGGCACTGACTGGACGGAAGCAGAGCAATATGTCCGTGAGCACCACGAGGATTGGAAGAAGGAGTTCGACCTCTTTGGTGTCGACAGTCGTATGGCTGAGGCCATCGTCTTTCCTGAACTCATCCGCTATTCCAGATGGAAGGATGAGATTGAGAAGACGGCTGTCAATGGATTGTATGTCATCAAGGGCAGGGAGGGCGCAGACTTCTCCGTAGGACGGTTTCAGATGAAACCATCGTTTGCCGAGGATGTAGAACAGGCTTGGAACTTATCTCCTCTGGCACAGGAATACGGCTTCTCGTTCAATCTGGCTGACAATGCCGAGGCGCGTCGCAGTCGTGTGCGTCGTCTCAGCACGGAGGAAGGGCAGTGCCGATACCTCGCCATCTTCATCCGCCTGCAACAGCTCCGTCTTCCCCAATTACAGCAAGTGTCGAAAGAACAGCAGGTTCGCCTTCTAGCCACAGCCTATAACCGTTCGTTCTCAGCCTCATGGCAATCGTTATGCCAGATGCAGCAAGAACGCCATTTCCATACCGATGTCATCAAGACCCGCAGTACGCGATTCTACTGTTATTCCGACATCGCCGAAAGATTCTTTACCTTTCAAGGAGTTTGATTTCAATGAAAGGCCTTGGCGCAAAAAGCTTTACGGGCATACGCAAAATGGAAAGCATTGAGAAGAGTTAAACGTTAAATAATCAAAAATAATCGTCTTCGGATGCAGTGTTTTTTACTTTTTCCAGTTATAATAGTAAAAGTTGAAATTAAAAAACGTTTATATGAAAGTAAGAGTAAAACGATGGTATAATGCCATCTTGAGCGCACTGCTCACTGTCTTGGGCTTCGAAGCCTGTAGTCTGAGCGATAATGGGGAAGATCCCATAATCTGCGAGTACGGCGTGCCAACCGCCACCTGGAACTTGAAAGGCATCGTTACAGACGAGGCGGGCAAGCCCATTGAGGGCATCAAGACCTCCGTGAAACATGTATATGAACTGGAGTCAGGCAAGACGGAAACCTGGGGCATCGACTC
>JAFSNR010000005.1 GCA_017443345.1 Prevotella sp. | reverse complement strand
GTTTCCATGAGTACCGAGGATATGACCAAGTACGCCCGTGCCATCTGGAACTCCTCTGCTCGAATACGCAATGTCAGCACCAAGCAGCACCGTATGGTGATGCGTCTGAACAACATCTATTCGGTCGGCGAGTACTTCTTCTTGGATTTCTCCATCGAGAACAAGACCAACATACGGTTTGACATCGACGAGATGCGCTTCAAGCTGGCCGACAAGAAACAGTCAAAAGCCACCAATGCCCAGATTGTGGAACTGACACCGAGCCTGATACTCGACCCCAGTATGGCATTCAGACACGGCTACCGCAATGTGGTGGTCTTGAAGAAAATGACCTTTCCAAACGACAAGGTGCTGAGTATCGAGATTTCGGAGAGACAGATAAGCGGACGCAGCATCACACTCAATATAGACTATGAGGACGTGCTCTATGCCGATTCGTTCAACGCCATTCTTTTGAAGGAGGACTGAGCCATGAAAAAGACACTTGCAATACTGACAATGGCAGTTTCCTTTTCCCTGCCTTCCTTTTCTCAGGCTCACTCCGACCGCATATCCTTGGGTGTCGGTCTGCTCTATGAACGCGGACTGGATGCCACCCTTTCGTGGGAGCATGAGACCAAGTACCACAACGCTTGGGAATACTTCGTGAACGGTTACCTGAAGTGGGATGACTGCGAGAGTTGTGGGCATGTCTGCCCCGAATCGTTCTGGAACAACTACCGCACATGGAGCGTCGGCATCGCCTACAAGCCCTGTGTGGTACGGGGGCGCAACCACTACGGCAATCTGCGCATCGGAGCTTCTGCAGGAAGTAACACGGACAAGTTCCTCTGCGGCATACACGTCGGCTACGAACACAACTATGCCCTACGCCACGGATGGGTTCTCTACTGGCAAGCAAAATGTGACTTGATGTTGCCTAATCGTGAGGACTTGTTCCGAACTGGCGTGACACTGGGATGCAAAATCCCGACCTTAAAACGCTAACTCAAAACATCAAACGACATGAAGATCATACTACATACCCTCTGCGCCACACTGATGCTGATGGCCATGACCAGTTGCGACGAGCACCGTGAGTTTCCCGACACCGCCATGAAGACCTGCGACATTCTCTGTACCGACGGCAAGGTTGTCCGTTTTGAAGACGTGGAGCGTCAAGGAAAGAAACCCATTGCCATCGTATTCCATATCAACCAGAGCGACCAGTTGCCCGGTACGGGCTACGCCGTCTATCTGTGGGATGTGCCTTACACTGCCTACAGCGACACTACTGGCGTGAAACAGAACACCTCTGCCGACATGACCGCTTTCGACGGCAATGCCAATACCTACGCCATGTATGCCTCTGGCATATCTTCTGCCGCAGAAGCCGTCTTCGACCTGTGGCGTTACGGTCAGAGTGCCTATATCCCGTCCGTTGCAGAAATCCGTCTGCTCCATGCTGCCAAGGAAACAGTCAATGAGTACATCCGAAAGTGCGGCGGCGATGTCATTCCCGACAATCCCGACGAGTGCTGGTACTGGACTTCCACCGAGGTCGAAGGCATGGAGGCAGACAAGGCTTGGCTGTTCTCCTTGGCCTCCGGCGCACTTCAGGAAACACCGAAGGAACAGAGCCATAAGATACGTCCAATCATCACTTTATACAATTAAACAGGAAGAACAGTTTAAGAACAGACATGGAAGAGAGCAAGGAACTACAGACCGCGTATAAGATATTCAGGATAGTCATCTATGTGTCGCTCCTGATGGAGTTCTTCGAGTATGCCATTGACCCTGCGCTGCTCGACCATTGGGGCGGCATCGTCTGTGACGTACACGACCGCATCAAGCGTTGGTTCATCTATCTTGACGGCCATCTGGTATGGAGCAAGTTGGCGACATTCGTCATCATCTGTATCACCTGCATCGGAACACGTAACAAGAAGCATCTGGAGTTTGATGCCCGTAGGCAGGTGCTCTATCCTCTTGTCAGCGGCGTGGGTATCACCATACTCTCCATCTGGTTGTTCGGTTTCAGGATGGACACACGGTTCTATACGATACCGCTGAACATCTGGCTCTACATGGCTGCTACGATACTCGGCACTATTCTCATCCATGTCGCCCTCGACAACATATCGAAGTTCCTGAAGGAAGGTTTGCTGAAAGACCGCTTCAACTTCGAGAACGAGAGTTTCGAGCAGTGTCAGGAGTTGCAGGAGAACCAGTACAGCGTGAACATCCCCATGCGCTACTACTACAAGTCGAAGTTCCGCAAGGGCTGGGTGAACATCGTCAACCCCTTTCGTGGTACATGGGTTGTGGGAACGCCTGGCTCTGGTAAGACCTTCTCCATCATCGAGCCGTTCATCCGCCAGCACTCTGCCAAGGGCTTTGCTATGGTGGTTTATGACTACAAGTTCCCGACGCTTGCCCAGAAGCTCTACTACCACTACCGCAAGAACCTTGCCGCCAACAGAAAGAGAGGCAGGGACTTCCAGTTCAACATCATCAACTTCGTAGATGTGGAGTACTCCCGTCGTGTCAACCCCATCCAGCAGAAGTACATCGGCAACCTTGCAGCGGCGAGTGAGACCGCCGAGACATTGCTGGAATCCCTCCAGAAAGGAAAGAAGGAAGGCGGCGGTGGCAGTGACCAGTTCTTCCAGACATCTGCCGTCAACTTCCTTGCGGCGTGTATCTACTTCTTCGTCAACTACAAGAAAGTGCCCTACGACAAGGATGACAACACCTTGATAGCAGAGATGACGGAAGAACCCAAGACACACCGTCCCAAACCCACAGGGCGTGTGTTTGACCATTCTGGCCGTGAGGTGGAACCGGCGTATTGGCTTGGCAAGTACAGTGACATGCCGCATATCCTGTCGTTTCTCAACCTCGATTACCAGACCATCTTTGAAGTGTTGGAAACCGACCCAGAGGTTGCCCCACTGCTTGGCCCTTTCCAGACTGCCATGAAGAACAAGGCGATGGAGCAGTTGGAAGGTATGATTGGCACGTTGCGCGTCTATACATCCCGTCTGGCTACCAAGGAATCCTATTGGATTTTCCACCGTGACGGCGATGACTTCGACCTGAAGGTCAGCGACCCTGCCAATCCCAGTTACCTGCTGATTGCCAACGACCCAGAGATGGAGAGCATCATTGGGGCTTTGAATGCCTTGATACTGAACCGTCTTGTCACTCGTGTCAATACAGGCCAGGGAAAGAACGTGCCTGTCAGCATCATCGTCGATGAGTTGCCGACGCTCTACTTCCACAAGATAGACCGTCTGATTGGTACTGCCCGAAGCAACAAGGTCAGCGTGGCACTCGGTTTTCAGGAACTGCCGCAGCTGGAGAGCGACTACGGCAAGGTGGGTATGCAGAAGGTCATCACGACTGTCGGTAATGTCGTTTCAGGCTCTGCCCGTGCCAAGGAAACGCTCGAATGGCTCTCCAACGACATTTTCGGAAAGGTGGTGCAGTTGAAGAAAGGCGTCACCATCGACCGTGACAAGACGTCCATCAACCTCAATGAGAACATGGACAGCCTCGTGCCTGCCTCGAAGATTTCCGACATGCCTACAGGCTGGATTGCCGGACAGACGGCACGAGACTTCATCAAGACGAAGACTGGACATCACGACTCCATGAACATACAGGAGAGTGCTGAGTTCCAAACCTCCAAGTTCTACTGCAAGACTGACTTCGACATGAAGGAGATCCAGGCAGAGGAAGCTGATTACAAGAATTACACGTTACCCAAGTTTTACGAGTTCCCGTCAAAGGATGCCAAGGAACGCATCCTGTATAGGCTCTTCTGTCAGGTGAACATCGACGTGAAGAATATGATTGACGAGATCAACAAATTCAAGACGAAATGAAATTCAGGATATTACTCACAACAATGACCGTCATCTGTTGTCTGGCAGCCCATTCACAGGAAGAGGTCATCAACCAGCCACGGATTTTCCTGCTCTCACCCTTCGAGCGAGCCGTGTGCTGCATCAAGTATTATGAAGGGATGCACCGCCAGAAGGACTATCCCTATGTCGGTTACGGTCATAAGCTACGTCCAGGCGAGCATTACTCCTCCAACATGTCGTATGCAGAAGCCGATGCACTGCTCCGCAAGGACTTGAAGGAGTTTTGCACCATGTTCAGCGGCTACGGCAAGGACTCCCTGCTGCTTGCAGCCTTGGCCTACAATGTCGGTCCATACAGGATTCTTGGAAGCAAGAAGAAATACCCGAAGAGCACGCTGTTGAAGAAAATCGAAGCTGGCATCCGCGACTTCAAGGCAGACTACGTGCAGTTCTGCCGATGGAAGGGCAAGAAGATACCGTCCATCGAGCGACGACGATATGCCGAGTTGCTGTTGCTGTATGTGCCGTAAAGTTTCGTACAGTTTCACCCTTGTAAGGTGACATTGTACAGTACTTTCCCTCGAAACTCCCTGTAATCGACATCTGTCAGCGTGAAACATGACATTGGCAGATGCACTGTTTGTATCAGTTTTTGTATGGTTGAAACATCAACATTAGCATCCTTCACTCTTCCCAAAGTGACGTGCAGCCGGAAGTCGGATTCAATCTGGCATCCAGCAGTTTTCAGGTCTGTCCGAATACGTTCTATCGCAGAAAGGAAGTCCTCTGAAACATCAGTGGCTGTCAAGTGGATGATGTGCATACCCGAATGAGCTGTGAACGCATCCAACTTGTCGAAGGTCACTGTGGGGGCTGCAAGGGTTGTCAAATGCCTGTCCAAAATGGGGCGCAAGTCCATTTTCTCTGGCGTTTCATCCAGAAATGCCATGGTGATGTGGTAGTAGCCAGTCTGCCATTTCACAGGAATGTGCTGGCAGACGGTTCTCAACTCCTGAAACCACGTGGCATCATAGCGCAGGGGAACTTGTATTTCCAGATAGCTCTTCATCTGTCCGTAATGTTCATTAGTACTTTCCAGAAGCAGACAGGCAGGAATACATTCGCCAGATGGGCAGCATCATGGAACAAAGGGGCAATCTCCTCTGGGGTATATCCTGCAATGCCACAACCGACAGGCGTGACAAAGAACTTCAATTCCGGGTGCTCTTTGGCACATGTCGTAAAATGGTCAGCAGCGAGTTTCGTGCTTTCAATGCCTTCCATCGTGGGCAGGGCGTAAGACTGACCTTGCAGTCCTTCGCCGTTACCCCATTCTGCACCGAACTTGCTGTAAGCCACTCTCGCAGCACCTCCCATATGCATACCCTGGATGTTACTGCCAAATACGAAAATCTCGTTTGGCTGCAGTTCATTGATGAGCGATGGCGTGATACGTGTGGGCAACGTGCCTGTATTACCACCCATCATCCAATACTGCTCTTCGTCTGTGTAAACGTTCTTGCTCATGTTTCTGTTCAGTTATTAATTCGACGCAAAATTACTACCTGCCTGTGCAGCCTATCTTCATAGATTAGAGAAAACGACTTTCACCGCAAACTATAAATTATGTAGTGCAAAGGTAACGATTTTCTACCAAAAATTAGCCAATTCGCCATTTTTTTAGCGAAAATATAAGAAAAACTACCAAAAGTCTCTCTTTTTTGAAATAAAACCCTTATCTTTGCATCTGTATTATTAATAATGTATAGTCATGGACAATAAACCTCTGAACCGAATCAAAGTGATGATGGCCGAGCGCATGGTAACCAATAAGGAACTTGGGAAGTTGCTTGGTAAGGATCCGGCCACAGTGTCAAAGTGGGTAACGAACACCTCCCAACCCACTTTGGAAAATCTTATTGAGATTGCCAAGGTCTTGAAATGCGACATTGGCGACTTGGTAAGAAAAGACGATGCCATCATCATCGACATGCCAGAAGAATAACAATTCTAACGAACCGAACTACCGCTATGCCTACAAACAAGAACGCACAGTTGCGTTACCAGATACTTGACCATTGCTTCAGCAACCGTCATCACAAGTACACCATTGAAGACCTTGTAGAGAAGGTCAACGAGGCACTATACGACATGTATGGTACCGAGGTGAGTGTGCGCCAGATACGCGATGACATCAAGTATATGCGTGACCGTGTGTCCTACAACGCCCCCATCGAGGCTGTACCGTTTGAAGGCAACAAGTGCTACTACCATTATTCCGACCCGAACTTTTCCATTTTCAACAACGACCTCAGTGTTGAAGAACTCACCAAACTCACCTCCACCATCGACATGCTTGGCCGCTATCGTGGCGGCAACAACGGATGGCTTGAAGAAGTCATTTCAAGTCTGGAACTGCGTTTTGGTATCAAGACCAACCGTGAGCACATCGTAGCATTTGAGCAGAACGAACAGCTTAGAGGCTTGGAGTTCCTGTCAGAACTGATTGACAGTGCCATCAACCATCAGCCTCTGAACCTGCTCTACAGAACCTACAACGGAAGGGAGATGAATGTGGTCATTCATCCATACCACATTAAGCAATACAACAACCGCTGGTTCCTGTTCGGCTTGGAACAGTCATCCATCGGTGACAGGATTGCCAACCGACCACTTGACCGCATTGTCAAATTCTCCAAGGCAAACGTTCCTTTCATTCCAAACACAACCATTGACTTCTTCACACGGTTTGACGATGTGGTGGGCGTAACCATACCAGAGGACGATGTGAAGATAGAAACCATTACCTTGAAGTTTGAACCCCATCGGTTCCCATACGTTGTTTCCAAGCCGATACACCGTAGTCAGAAGGTGGTGAGCGAGGAAGAGTGCATCATTCAGATTGAGGTACGTCCCAACAAAGAGTTGGAATCGGTCATCTTCTCTTACTTTCCACATGTGGAAGTACTCTCTCCAGACTCCATCAGAGAGGAGTTCAAGGAAAAAATATGCAATAATCTGAAAAAATACATGTCTGTGCAGATAGACCGCACAGACGAGTAATAACTTTGCACCAGAAAACAAGAAATATGAATAAAAACAACAGTCCATACACAGCAGCGATAACAGGATGTGCAGTCCTCTACTACGAGTTCAAGCGCATCCTCCCATTGCTTTTGTCTGCCGACTCGGAGCTGCTGTTGAAGGACGAGATAGAGAACAACTCTATTCTTCAAATAAACTCAAGAAAAGCCCGCAGGACTTTCGTCTTGGAGTTCAAACGCCGCTTTGCGTCTGTTCCCATCCATTTCTGGCAGTCATGGCAGGGATGGAGCGAAGAAGGACAGCGAGCAGGGTTGTTCTACGCTATCTTGAAGACCTACAAACTCGTCTTTGATTTCCACTTCAATGTGGCCATAAAACGGTGGAACTCCGCACAGCGTCAACTGGAGAAGTCCGACATTATGATGGAGTTCAACGAGATTGCCGCTCACGACGAGTTCGTGGATAGTTGGTCAGACAACACGAAAGACCGTTGTGCCAGTCAGTACCTCACCATCCTTCGTCAGACGGGGTTATTGACAGACAAGACCAATGAGCTACAGTCTATCCATCCAGACCAATCTGAGTTGGAGTATTACATCCGTTCTGGGGAAGAATGGTTCTTAGAGGCTTGCTTACTCTATCCCTACGAGATTAACGACATTAAATCGAAGTTGCTATGAAGAGAATGACTATAGAAGAGTTGTACAACTACCTCTGCTCTCCAGAGTTTCTTGACGAGAAGAGCGGAAATATCTTCTACAACTATTACATATATCAGTACCCTGCCAACAAGGAGTACGAAATGCGCAGGCAGATTCAGGAGTTCAAGGAGAAACTTGAACGCCCTACAAACTTTGTCAATGCCTTGGAGCTTGACCTCTTCAAGGTGTTCTGTGATTACCTCAGAAGTGAAAAGTTCGGCGACACCTCCTTGTTGGAAGACACCTTGGAGGGCGACAAAACTCATCCCAACATGGTGACAACAGAATTGACTTCTGAGGCCAACTCCGACAACTTCATCAGCTTCGTGCGTGACAGGATAAAGGAGCACATGGCTACCAACGACGGCTACAACAAGCCATACGTATTCATTCACGGCATCGGCAAGATGTTCCCCTACATGCGTACCAATGTATTCCTCACTCGCTATGAGAAGTACAATGAGCCAGACAAATACCGCATCATCCTCTTCTACCCCGGTCATCAGGAAGGAAACTCTTTCTCTCTGTTCGACACCTTGGAAGATTCGCATACTTATCGTGCCATCCTATTAGTAAACAAATAACCCCACCTCGATATGAATAATTCGTTTAAGAGAGAGGAGAGTCAAGCTGGCTTGAACTCTTCCGAGCGCAAGAATTATGGAGCGAAGCTCAAATTCAAAGATTTATACGAAAAAGGGCTTGACCGCAAGGTAAATCCTGCCGTTTCTGCCTCCGACCTCAGTGATGACACCGTATTGACCGAAATCACCGAGTATGTCTTTACTCCAGAACTGATAGCCAATCTTTACAAGATTCTGCAAAACGTGAAGACCAACCAAGGTAGTCACGTCGGTATCTGGATTAACGGCTACTTTGGCTCTGGTAAGTCTCACTTCCTCAAATATGCCGGTTACTGCCTCTCCAATATCGGCATACACCGTGACTTGGCTTTCGAGCGTTTCTATGAGGCGACGCAGGAAATGATGCACAGTAACCAAGACACAACCATCCTCGACCAGGAAGGTGTGTCGCTTAGCGAAATCAAGGCTCTGCAGAACTGGTACGTCAACAAGGCCGACGTTGAGATGATTCTGTTCAACATTGGCGACGTTCACGATGCCAATGCCAATCAGGCAACAGCCTTCACTACCATCTTCTGGAACCAGTTCAATGCCCGTCGTGGTTACAACTCTTTTAATCTGGCTTTGGCACAATATCTGGAGAAAGCCCTTGATGACGATGGCAAGTTCCAGGAGTTCAAGGAGTATGTCAAGAGCAAAGGCTACGATTGGGAACGCAACATTTCTCGTTTCGCTGCCGGTCGCCTCGACCTTGCCTTGCAGATGGCCAAGGAGGTTGACCCTGCTCTGGCCACGGATGTCATCCGCACCAGAATCCTCAATAACGACATCAATGTTTCTGTCGAGTCTTTTGCCGCAGAAATGAAAGAATATATCGATGCCAAGCAGAACCGCAATTTCCGCTTGCTGTTCTTCGTCGATGAGGTCAGCCAGTTCATCGGTCAGCACCGCGACCTCCTGCTCCAGCTCCAGTCGCTCGTCAAGCGTTTAGACGAGGTGTGTGAGTCGAAGATATGGATAGCATGTACAGCCCAGCAGACGCTCGAAGAGGTGGTGAGCAATGTGGGCGGTAATGCCACCAACCCAGAGGATGAAGTCGGAAAGATTCTAGGACGTTTCGAGGTTCGCGCCTCCCTGCAAGGCACATCGCCGGAATATATCACCCAAAAGCGTATTCTCGACAAGAAAGGTGACGTAGAAATTATGCTTGCCGATATGTTCAACAAGGACAAGGCCAAGCTGGATGCACAGTTCGTGCTTCCCAGCACCTACAAGACCTACAAAGACAAAGACAACTTTGCGGCCTACTATCCTTTCGTGCCTTATCAGTTCCAGCTTATCAAGAATGTGCTTGATGCCTTCGAACAGCTCAACTATGTCGATAAGCAGGTGAAAGGTAACGAGCGTTCGCTCATCAACATAACATACTCCATTGCCCGTGAGACACAGGACATGGAGGTCGGCGAGTTTGTTCCGTTCGACAAGTTCTTTGGTGCTATGGTGCAAGGCTCCATGCAGCACCTTGGTCAAAGAGCCTTCCAGAATGCCCGTCAGGCTCTCGAAGTGATTGATGACGAGAAGAAACAGGCATTCTACCGTCGTGTCGTGAACGTCCTCTTTATGATATGCAACCTGAAGGAAGAGGACAAACAGCAATTCTCCGCTACCATCGACAATGTGGTCACGCTGTTGATGACCAAGGTCGATGCCAGCAAGGCTGCCATCAAGCAGGATGTTTCCACCGTCTTGGCCTATCTGATTGACAAGGCGGTCATCCGCAAGGTCAAGACAGATACCGGAGCAGAGATATATGAGTTCTTCACCGAGGAAGAGTCCAAGGTGGCACAAATCATTAAGAATCAGCAGGTCGATAGCAACACCTATAGCGACGAGTTGAAGAGCATCTTCTTCAGTCACTTCGGCAATCCTTCCAACAAGGAAACCTTTGCTACTCGTTCCTTCAACGTCGGTATCAGTATCGATGGCAGAAACTACCTCAGCAACAATGCTGATGTCAATGTGGACTTTGTAACTACAGCAAGTACAGATTCGCCTGACCAGTATGGATTCAGCCTGAACAATACACCCCAGGGAACACACCTCGTGTATTTCCTTTACCCTCTCTTCAAGGACAATCAGGAGCTACGTGCCAACTTCCTCTACTATTGCCGTGTGCAGCGTTTCGCACAGGAACCTGCCATCAGCGAGGAGCGTCAGCGCACCAAACTTCTTTTCCAGCAGCGAGCCAAGGAACTATACGACAAGGAAATCAAGCCGCAGTTCCAGCAGATACTCGACACTTGCCCCGTTATTTCGTGTGGCAGCGTCCTGTCGCCCTCCGAAGTTGGTACTGCCAAGAAAGCAGAGCGATATAAGATGCTGCTCAATCGCCACATGGAATCCCTCTACCAGTTCGCTAAACTGGCAGACAACAGGGAGGTGCCGAAGACTCAATCCGACCTCGCAGCCAAGATTCTTCGCCCTGTTGAGGAAGCAGTCATTACCGCCCCTCTCAGCATACCAGAGAAGAAAGTGAAGGACTGGCTCGACCGTCAGCCGCACGATGTCACCGTGGCCGATGCCATACGTCAGTTCGCCAAGGTTCCATACGGATGGAGCGATTTTGCCACTATTTACTTCTTAAATGAGTTGGTCCGTCGCCATCAGTATGCGTTCAACTATAACAACAATCCCAATGTCAGCCGTGAAGATACGGCTCGTAACATTGTCCGTGATGCCAGCAAGTTCACAGTAGAGAAAGCCAAGGCTATCTCTCAGGAAGTGCTCAATGACTTCATCGAGGCATGGAAGCATATCTTCAATGTGATGTCAGTCAAGGGCAGCAACGACAGTACAGAGTTGTTCCGTAACTGTAAGGAAACGGATGACAGCGCACTCAACCGTCTGCTGAAGAACTACCGTGAACTGTCTCGCAAGGTCAACGGTTGTCCGTTTGCTCATACCATCGACGAAGCCATCACCCTCATGGA
>JAFSNR010000035.1 GCA_017443345.1 Prevotella sp. | reverse complement strand
CGCTTATTTGCGAATAAGTGCCGCTTATTTCAAAATAAGGGTGGGTTGTTTGCGAATAAGGCAGGGTTATTTCGGAATAAGCCAGGGTTATTCCTTTAATTCTTTTTGCACTTGGATAATGGTGTAATCGCTGGCTGATACCAACGGCTCCTCAGGCGGGATATGGTGTTTCCTGACTACGAAAACATCGTTTTCTGCCGTAGAAAACGATGTTTTCGAAGGCAGATCCAATTTTATCGTTTGTTTCCATCTTGTATCGGTTTAGTATTCAAAAATCGACCACAAAGATACAAAAAACTGATTGAAAAACCAAATATTTCCCCGAATATTTGTTGATTTTTCCAATTATCAATCATTTACTACCATACTTTTATTATCTACCACATCTGTTAAATCCTTGATAATCAGGTAATATAAAAACAAAATGGCAGTATGGTAGAAATTCAAATAAAAAAATTATATAATAGAATTCATCAACCATATTGACAAACCACTATAGCAAATCTACTATCTGCCACGACAAATAGAGAGTCTCTGCCATCCCTTAGGCAGGAGGATGGTGTTTTGGCGAATACCGTCGTCAGTAATTTCATAACCAGCAAACCCCATCATGACAGCCTGCAGGAGGCCGCCTGCACCTGTCAGGAAGTACGGATTATGACCGTTCTTCTCCTCTGCCATCTGGCGGAAGGGGGGACAGAGATAATCATCATATCCTTCATGGAAATGATGGAGAGCCTTTTCTGCATCACCCAAACGTGCATAGAGCAAGGCAAACAGGGCATCACTCATGGCCGGGGTATTGTCGAGAGGAATACGTGGAATATAATATTCCAGGTCACGACGAATCTGATTGGTATCGGTAACGGCACGCAGAGGATATGCCAACAGACTGACATCTGCCTGTTTAATGGATTCTCCTTGGTAACCAGCATGCTCGCGGGTAGCTCCGTCGATTAATGGCACTTTTGCAGCTTGTGACAATGAGAAGCCAACAATAGGGAACTCTTTCCCAAGAATTCGTGCTGCCATCTTAGCCACTTCAATATTCCTAGCTGCAACAGCATTGGTAAATGCATTATCGTCGACATTCATTGCCCACTCGTCAGGGCAGACCACATTGCGGATATGCCACCCCTCAGCATCTGTCTCAATGCGGCTTTCCCAAAAGCGTGCCGTTTCACGAAGCAACGGCCAGGCTCTGTCACGAAGCCAAGTGGTATCGCGACTGACACAGAAATACTGCCAGGCAGCCAAGGCGACACAGCCTGTGATATGATGCTCAAATGGTCCTGTAAGAGCAAAGAATGGTGTTTGCTCAGTGCCGCTTTCACTGCTTTCCCAAGGAAACATAGCACCACGATAGCCATATGCCAATGCATGCTGGCGGGCTGCATCCAAACGTTCTATCCTGTATTCCACCATCTGTCGTGCAAGTGAAGGATGAAGTACCAACAAGGCAGGCATCATCCAGAGATCGGCATCCCAAAAGACATGACCATTATAGCCCGTAGAGGTCAATCCCATCGGCGGAATGGAAAGACTATAACCATCGCGTACATTACTATATAATTGATACAGCATATTATGGACATCCTGTTGAGTTTGCAAGTCACCATCAATGGTAATATCACCTTTCCATAGTTCATCCCATGCATCCGTATGATGGGAAACCAACCTGTCAATCCCCTCAAAGGCAGCAAAAATGGTTTGACGTTCTGCCTCATTGGCAGGATCAGGATGATGAGCCGAAGAAAGACAGGCCCCAACGATGGCCAACTGGTATTCCCCACCCTTGCGCATCAAACCCTCTGATTGGCCTATAACAGCAGAAGCAGCACTCACCGACAGCTTTCCACCAAAGCTCATAGCATCGGTTGACAACAGCCTGACACTACCGCTGCGCTCGGTCAATCCGCTTTTCCTAGAAACAACATCACAGAGAGCATTACTTGCGAGGTGCTCGTTCACGACAGACACACGGATATCTGACATCGGGCAGATGGTGATCTCCATCAGTCCACAAAAAGGCAGATGGCGTAAGGCATAGAGGCTATAAGTCACATGAGCCTTATTCTTCACAATGAATCTGCCTGTTAGACACCCCTTCTGGAAATGTAATGTCTGCTTATGCTCCATGATATCTGAAGCCGAGACAGTATCTCCGTCAATGACCAAAAGGGCATTCATGAAATTGATGCCTTTCAGAATAACCTCTACACCTCCAGAGCGAGCTTTGCCGTAAGCACCTGCCAGAATGATATGCTCAGTCTGAAGAGGATGTACAGTAGACTTAAAGCCAATCATTCCATTGGCAACAGTAGCCCCATGATATGTGTTAGCATCGAGTTCAGCAGCTGTTATACTCCAGCTGTCCTGTGCTTTGCAATAAAAACTTGCCGTAGTAAGGAGTACGACGGCAAGTGAAATGATTCTGTTTCCCATACGAGATTAGTTGAGACTGGTGATTTCTATCTGGGGTTCCTGCCCACGGGCATCCTCGGGTTTCCAGGATATGGTTACCGTCTTCTGCTCGCCTGGCATCAAGGTAAAATAGTTGTCGCTATAGATCACTGGCAGGATCTGTTCTCCGTCAGTTCCCTTCAGGTTCAGACGCAGGAAGGGAGCCGGTGTCTTGCCCGTATTTTTCACCGTCACAACGGCCTCGGTGCCCGAAACTTTCATGGTTTGCTGAAGCTGGGGTTTGGGCAGAGTATTCAGCGCACGGTAGTTGTTCTCCTCGCGACCCATGATATAAAGGTTTTCAGAAACAATGCCGTTCTTACCCAAGAGCTGTAGGCGCAGGAACCAGACGTCGGATGGTGCAGATGGCTGGAAACCGGAGAGTTTAAGCCATGACCCAGTGGTGTCCTCCGCAGAATTAAGACGAGCTTTCTGCTGACGCACCTTCTTGCCATTGAGGTCAAAGATGGTGGCGATGGCCGTGATGCCAGCAACGTTACCTGCAGAGTGATTCACCACCTCAATGCTGTCAGTGAGGGCATTATACTGGATATGCAATGGCTCGCAGGCCTTCTTCACGCCGAAGTAGGCGGCAGTGGGCTCGAAGTAATAATCATAGGTCTGCCATACCATAGAAGGCCAACAGGCATGACTCATCCAGATGAGTAGGCCTGCACGGCTTTTGCTCGTACTCTCATACATACCACGATAGCCGTTGTAGTTGATAAGCTGTGCCCAACGGGTGAATTCCTCAGCACTCTGAGCCTCGCCCAGTCCTTCTTTCACCAGATCGTTGAACTCACGGGCCCGCTGTGCGCCCAACAATGTATAGTCATGTTGACCCCACTGCACGCTCTGTGGCCAGAGAGCATCACTACTCAACGTACGCGACAGGCTCTCAATATTCATCACATTAGGCATTCCGCGTTCCGTATGGATCTTACCACTCTGACGCGAGAAGTACTCCTTCATCGGCAAAGCCCAGTAAGGACCATGTCCACTCACACCGTCATCGGCAGAACTAGAAATGAAATCCATGCCTGGAGAGAGTGTACGCACGTATTCACGTAACTTCCGGTCAATCGTTTCTGGTGGATAACCTTCGTTGCGCCCGCAGTAGATACCGATACTTGCATGACTACGGATTCGACGCAGGTAGTCCTCTGCATTACTGAGGAAAAGCATGTCATCATAAGGATCAGGTCCATCAGCAGGATTAGCCAACCAGAAGTCCTGCCAGATCATGATGCCATGACGGTCGCAGGCCTCATAGAAACTCTCGTCACCAATCTGTCCCACCCAGTTGCGAATCATCGTACAGTTCATATCCTTATGATAACCCACGGCGATATCATACTCACGCGAGCGGTACAGCAGATTATGCTCATCGAATCCCCAGTTACCACCTAAAGGAATGAAGCGACGGCCATTGATGTACATACGCAGGGAATCCTTGGCATCCACAAACTTCATCTCACGCAAACCAGCCTGATAGTTCACCGTTGAGGCCTGACCCGATTCTGGTGTAAAGGTGAAACCGGCCTCATAAAGGGTGGGCTCTCCGTAACCGTTCGGCCACCAGAGTTGGAAATCGGAGGATGTCAGCTGTGGGAACTGCTTCGGACAGAAACGAACCTCCTGCTCGCTGTTGGCAGGCAGGGTAACGGATTTCTCAAACTTCACATCGCCAATCCAACCACTCAACGTTCCTTTCACTGGCTGGTTGTCTGTATTACGGACGAAGACAGAAGGACTGACACTGACGGTCTTCATGTCGGCAGAGAGTTCTGTCTTCACATACGGATCACTCACGCTGGCCACACCAGTACTGGTCAAATAGACCTCGTTCCAGATACCGACCTCACGTCCACGAACCGTTGTAATCCAGTCCCAGCCGATCGTCGCATGAAAAGTCGGATTGTCGGCTCCAAGGATGCCACCATTAAACTGCGTCGTATTCTCGTCCTTCTCCTTGACTGCCCCGAAATGCTGATTACAAATCACTTCCACTGCCAGATAGTTTTTACCTTTCTTGAGCAAGCCCGTCACATTAAACTTGCCACGCATGAAGGCACCACTGATACGACCCAGCTTCTGGCCGTTCAGGAATACGTTGGCCTTCCAGTTAATGCCGTCGAAGTTCAGCCACTGCTGACCTTCAGGTTCTACAGACATATCAAATTCATTGCGATACCAGAAATTCGAGCGGAAGAATGACTCCGAAATCTGATCCACATCATCAGCATAATTCGGATTTGGTATTCCACCTATATTTATATAAGAGGTGAGAACCGTACCAGGTACAGTAGCAGGAATCCAATTCTGACTGTCATAGTTGGGGGAGGCTATCTTCTCACCCTTATCGTCGACCTCCGAAGCCCGCTGAAGCTGCCAATTACCACCACTCAGTTCAAATCTTCCTTTGCGCATGCCTGCAATCGCATGAGGAACGTAGACTGTTTTCTTTTTCGACAGCACTTCCATCTCACGCAAAGCATAGCAGCCTGCCTCACCAGACTCCTGCATCAAAAGACGTACAAAACGGGCGTTGGTTTTCACGTCAGACGGATTGTTAATGTCGGCCACCTTTGCCCAACTACGAGCATCGTCAGACACCTGAATCATGCCTTTCTTAGGTGCCAAATACCAATCAAGATGAATCTTCTCAATGGGCAGACTGGCCCCCAGATCCGTATAGAGCCATTGCTCTCCCCCACCGTCGCTCACCCACATACTACAAAATTGCTGTGAAGGCATTACTTCCACATAGTCGCCCAAAGCATCCTGAAATTGCAACTCATGAACATCCCAATGAGCAGCACCCGTCAGGTCCATCGTAATACGGAAGTGTTGGGTATTCACTGGCTCATAAAAACGGATTGTCTCGTCAAGTTGACGAGCAGGTAACAGACCGTCATCTGTCTGTTTGTTGGGATCGGAGTGTAACTTATATCGAAGCGGCTTGCCTGGCAGTCCTTTTCCTTTCAGTTCACCGACCAACAGCCAATCGTTGCCATTCTCCGACACCTCACAACGAATCGAGTAGCCTTCAGTGGCCAATTGCTCATGATAGGCCATCATGCCTTGCAACTTCACGCTACTAGCCTGTACTCTCATAGTTCCGCCCCAGTCATACTGTAACCAAGTCTTCTCACCCATCAGGATATTCCTTGAATAGACACCGCCATCAATGGCCCATTCTGCCTCCTTACGTGGCAGTCGACCAGCCTGCGTAGACACAAGGAGCCGCACTGGCTCTGCATTGTCACAGATGCCGTCGGTCACCAGATGTGCCGTATGGTTATAGTCACAAGCCGACGAGGCCCAGGCCTTCCTATGCAATGCCACGTTCGTCAATACCTGTCCATTGTCTACCCAACTGACGGCAGGTGCAAAATACTCACTCTGAGCACCAGGATACTGACCTATACCCCGGGTATGATTCGTATCGTCTGGCCCAGCAACTGCGTTCATAGCGATACAACTTAAGAAAACGGATAAATACTTCATAAATATACTATATATAATAATGTCTTAGTTACTGATTTCTGCACAAAGATACTAAAAAACTATGTCTTGTCAAGGGCATTAACACAAATTAACTGCAAACGTTTGAGTTATTTCCATTTTTTAATTAAATTTGCAGCGTCGAATAGCTAATTACTCTTTTTTACTAACATATAACTAATTTTAAAACCCTACAAGATGAAAAAAGAAAAAAGCTTTTTTACCTCTCGTCTGAGAGCGTGTACGATGGCTTTATGTCTGCTCTTCGCAGCAACCATCAGTGCGCAAAATGTCACGGTAAAGGGTACTGTCAAAGATCAACTCGGTGAGCCAGTTATTGGTGCGACCGTCAAGGTTTTGGGTGCTACTACCGGTGTGATTACCGATTTTGATGGTAACTACACCATTTCATGTCCTACCAATGGTAAGCTGGAGTTCTCTTACATTGGTACACAAACACAGGTGGTTCCTGTATCTGGCAAAACCAGTATCGATGTCACCATGAAGGAGTCGGCTATGGCTATCGACGAAGTGGTGGTTACAGCCCTCGGTGTGAAACGCCAGTCGCGTTCGCTGGGTTATTCTACCCAGAAAGTCGATGGTGAGCAGTTTACCATGGCTCGTGATCCGAATATCGGTAACGCCCTCTCAGGTAAGATAGCAGGTGTGAGCGTCGCAGGAAATGCCACAGGTTCAACAGGTTCTTCACGTGTTATCATCCGTGGTAATGCCTCTCTTACAGGTAACAACATGCCACTCTATGTTGTTGACGGTGTTCCCTTCGACAACTCCAACCAGGGTTCTGCAGGAACTTGGGGAGGTGCCGATATGGGTGATGGTCTGAACAACATCAATGCTGATGACATTGAGAGCATCCAGGTATTGAAGGGTGCTGCCGCTTCTGCCCTCTACGGCTACCGCGGTGGTAACGGTGCTATTCTCATTACTACAAAGAGTGGTAAGAAAAATCAGCCCGTACAGGTGGAAGTAAACGAGAACCTGACCTTCAACACGATTTATGACTATCGTGACTGGCAGGACACCTATGGTATCGGTTCCTATGGTGTTAAGCCTTCTTCAGCTGTTGATGCCCAGAACTGGGAGACATCCAGCTGGGGTGCAAGAATGGATGGCAGCAACGCTACGAACTTCCTCGGCCAGAGCTACAACTACAGCTCTATCAACAACTGGCCCAACTTCTATCGTACAGGTGTAACAAGCAACACTTCTGCTTCTGTTTCCGGTGGTAAGGAAGGTATTCAGTATCGTTTCGGTGTTTCTTACAATCATGAGAAGAGTATCTTGCCAAATGCCAACAACCGCCAGATTGGCATCAACATGAACACTACGTTCGACATTACCAAGAGATTACACCTGAACGTAACTGCCAACTACGTCTTTGATAAAGCACAAGGTCGTGCCAACCTCTCTGACGGTAATGGTAACACCAACGCATCATTGATGTATCATGGCAATTCGTTTGACATCCGTTGGATGGAAGGAACGGCTGCTGGTTGGGGAACCAACGAAGACGGTACTGAAATGATTGGTGGTACGAATGTATACTTCAACAACCCCTACTGGCTGCAGTATCGCAAGACCAATGATTCTAACCGCAACCGTCTGACCGGTGCCATCAATCTTCGCTGGGAGATTACCGACTGGCTCTATGCTCAGGCAGCAGTACAGCGCGACGGCTATAGCCTGGAATATAAGCAGGTTCAGCCTATCGGTGCAGCTGCAGACCCCATGGGTTGGATGACTGAATATGAGAAGAACTTTGAGGAAATGAACTACAACTTCCTCATCGGTTTCAACAAGGATTTCAATGGATTTACGGTTGGTGCCACATTCGGTGGTAACAAGCAGAGCAACCAAAACAAGCAGTACACTGTATCTGACGGTGGACGCCCGTTCATCGTTGACGGTCTCTGGTCAATCAACAACCTCTCTGACAAGCGTCCAGCTAAGAGCTATACACGTTATGAGGTAAACTCTTTCTACGGCACACTCGACTTAGGTTGGAAGAATCAGCTCTTCTTAAACATGACAGCCCGTAACGACTGGTTCTCTACACTGGCCGACGACTCTAACAGTTACTTCTATCCCTCAGTTACTGCATCATGGGTATTCACTGATACCTTCAAGATGCCAGAGTGGTTCGACTTCGGTAAGGTTCGTGCCGGTGTGGCTTCTGCATCTAACGGTACAACTCCTTATTCTAACCTGCTGCTCTACCAGCTCCGCAACTATACGGTAAACGGCCAAAGTGTAGCCACTCAGAATAATGGCAACAAGTATCCTAACCCCTCACTTAAACCTGTTAAGATCACGGAGTTTGAGGTCGGTTTGAACTTAGCGTTCTTATCTAATCGTCTGACCTTGGACATGGCATATTACATCAAGAATACCAAGGACGATATCGCTGTGGTTTCTACCTCCAGCGCTTCTGGTTACGGTTCAAAGGTAGCCAACGTCGGTGAGATTCGTAACAACGGTTTCGAGTTCATGGTGGATGCTTATCCTATACGTACAAAGATCTTCCAGTGGAATACAACTCTGAACTTCGCATACAACAACAGTGAGGTGAAGAATCTTGGTGAAGGCGTTGACCGCCTCTCTATCGACGGTGCTTCTTCACGCTCTGGTGGTGTAACAGTCTACAACATCGTTGGTCAGCCTTATGGTGAACTCATCGGCTACAAGTACAAGAGAGACGGTAACGGCAACCTGATTCTGAAGGACGGTCTGCCCCAGCACGCTGACAGCCAGGAGAGCCTTGGCAACGGTGTGTACAAGTTGACTGGAGGTTGGAACAACAGTTTCAAGCTGAAGGACTTCACGCTCTCATTCCTCATCGACTTCAAGTTCGGTGCTAAGCTCTTCTCTGGTACAAACCTGAGCCTCTACTCAAGCGGTCTGCATAAGAACACACTGTACGGACGCGAGAGTGATCCTACGGCCAAGTTCGTATACCCAGGTGTCAACGAGGACGGTTCTCAGAACACGACGGCTGTTAATCCTCAAGACTACTTTGGTGCTATCGTCAGCAACAACATTGCCGAGGAGTTCGTCTATAAAGCAGACTTCATCAAACTGCGTGAGATCTCTTTGGGCTACACCTTCCCGAAGTCACTGCTTGATCCTCTTAAGTATGTGAAAGGCCTGAGTGTTTCTATCGTTGCACGTAACTTGTGGACTATCAAGAAATACACCGACAACATCGACCCAGAGTCTTCAATCAACAACACCAATGGTCAGGGTCTTGAGTTGAACGGTTATCCCGCAACCCGCAACATCGGTTTCAACGTAAACGTGAAGTTCTAATCATATAAAACAGACAAACAAATGAAAAAATATAAAGTATTTGCAATAGCTTCGGTATTCGCACTTGGATTGACAAGTTGTGGAGACTTTGGTGATACCAACATCGACCCGGAGCATCTGAATGAAGGAAACGTGCCCGTGGCCATGCTTTTCAGCAACGGCCAGCACCAGGCACTTGGATCAGACTGGGATATCTGGCGTAATTCTTGTATCCACGCTTCACAGTGGATTCAGCACATGACCTCTATCCAGTGGTGGGAGGATTATGGCCGCTACACTTGGAGCGATGCCTACTCTGGAGCTTACTGGGATACCTATAGCGGAGACCGTGGTGCCATGCGTGACATCACCACAGCTTATGACAAATGGAAGGAAGAGGCTGGTATGACTATCGACTGGAATATTGCACGTGTGATGCGTGTCTATGCTTTCAGCAAGATGACTGACCTCTATGGTGACATCCCCTACTCTCAGGCAGGACGACCCGGTCTGTATTCCTATCCCGAGTACGACACACAGGAGTCAATCTATAAGAGCATGCTCACAGAACTTGACGAGGCTCAAGCCAACCTTGGCAGTGGTACTGCTCAGATGAAGAGCCACGATGTTTATTTCCAGGGTGATGCTGCTTCTTGGAAGCGTTTCGCCAACTCACTGATGCTGCGTCTGGCCATGCGTCTGGTGAAGGTTGATGAGGGTACAGCCAAGACCTATGCTGCCAAGGCACTGGCTAATGGTCTGATTACCACCACTGCACAGAACGTGAAACTCGACCATCCTGGTGGTGTGACTACCAACGACTCAGCAGAGCCTTTCGCCAAGATTAACGCTCACGAGGACAAGGAGTTCTTTATGTCGAAGACTTTCATAGACATTCTCAAGGAATCTAATGACCCCCGTCTGGCTTTGATTGCTACCGTTTGTACGAATCCAGACATCTCTGTCCAGAGTGCTGACTATGAATATGGAAATTCAGATCCCGCTATCCAGCAGGGTCTCCCATCTGGAGGCTACAGCAATGGTCCAAGCAGCCCCTACTTCATTGGCAAGGTCGACAGCCGCTTTGATGCCAGCGAAGGTAACATCTACCACGACACCCCAGGTGACGCAGGTGTTCATTTCAAGAGCCGTTTCTCTGTTCCTAACCGTTATACATATAGCGACCCAGAGGCTCCCACATTCATCGTGACCAACGCACAGACTCAGTTGCTGCTGGCAGAGGCTGCTCTCCGTGGATATATCAGCGGTGATGCTGCTACATACTTCGAGGCAGGTATCCGTGCAGCTATGGAGCAGTTCGGACAGTTCCCAAGCAAGGGTGCTTCTACGCTTGTCGACACCTATCTGACAGCTGACGCCGTAGATGCTTATGTCGCTGCACAGAAGACTGCCTTCGTTGCTGCTGACACAGAGGCTAAGAAGGAGATGATCAACACCCAGTATTGGATTAACAGCTTCGGCGATGAGTATGAGGCATTTGCCAACTGGCGTCGTTCAGGCTATCCCGCTCTGGAAGCATCTCCGTTCTGTATTGGAACAGCCAATGCCGATGGTAACAGCCAGAGTAAGGGTATCCCCCGTCGCTTCCGCTATCCGACCAGTGAAGATCAGATCAACACAACCAACTATCAGGCAGCTGTTAGCCGCTTGTCAGGTGGTGACCGCTTTGACTCTCGTATCTGGTGGGACAAGTAAAACAAAATAATCAAGACAAGAAGGTGTGTCAGTATTGGTACACCTTCTTGTCTTTTTCTCTCCCTTTGTTAGCCCTGATCATCTTTGGGGCAGTCATGCTGACCTATGAGAAAGAGTATCTCTTCCGTGTACAGGAGCAGAGCTTATTCCTATATACAAGACTTTTCTTCGAACAGTCGATGTCAGTTCCTGCCGGATTGCTCGTCTGGTTAGGATGCTATCTGACGCAATTTTTCCATGTTCAATATGTCGGCATCCTTCTGTTGTTAACCCTCTGGGGACTGCTCATGTGGATCTTTAAACAAACATTTGCCATCCCAGACAGATGGGCCGTACTCTGTATCATACCTGTCTGTATCTTAGCTATTACTATATTCCACTTGGGGTATTGGATCTTCTACTTGAAAATGCAAGGCTATTTCTTCGCATCTACCATCGGATTCTTAGCAGCCACAGGACTGATTTGGCTATTCTGCCTCCTACCAGAAAGCTTATATCTACGCACGCTTTTCCTCATACTTACTGCTGCTATCTGCTACCCTCTGATCGGTTGCTATGCCCTGATCGCTATCTTGATCATGGGGATTATTACATGGAGACTTGGGGTGCTGGCGTTGATGACCATTATCGCCACACCACTCATCTGTTATCACACGATCTACCATAGCGTAGACATCTCTGATATATGGCTGGCAGGAATTCCACAGTTCCAGACGGCTGAAAAGATATGCAGTGCTTATTATATTCCATATATACTTCTAACCATCTTACTGATTATCTGCTCACTGCTCTACCTTTTCCCTATTAAAACAAACAAGATTAAAGTATCACCCTATATTATCCAACCAGTCATCTTCATGGCAGCAGGTATCATCACATACGCCAATTGGTACAAGGACCAGAATTTTCATCTGGAACTGAAGATGTACCGTTGTATGGAACAGTGCGACTGGGAGAGACTGACAGCCACCATGCGCTTGGCAGAGCACCCCACCCGACTGATGAGCGTCATGAACAACCTGGCTTTGTTCCGGTTGGGACTTCAGGGCGATCAGATGTATGACTATCCGACTGGTAACTGTCAAAGCATGGCACCCTTTGAGGTCAGGATGCTCCAAACGGGCGGTAAGTTACTCTACCTCAACTACGGACAGGCCAATTTCTGTCACCGTTGGTGTATGGAGGACGGTGTGGAGTTCGGTTGGCGCGTAGAATACTTCAAATGTATGGTCACCAGCATGCTGTTGAATGGGGAGAACGCTGCTGCTCAAAAGTACCTCAGCATCTTGGGGCATACGCGATATTACAAGTCCTGGACAGGCCCTGACACCGAGGAATTGAAACTGATGAAGCGATTGATGCCCACTGACGACCAGTTGACGAGCGATAATATGCTCCCGGAAGCGTTCCTTCTGAATCATTTCGCCAATCGGGACAGTGACGATCCACTTGCCCAAGAGGCATCGCTGATGTTCGCCCTCCAATCATGCAATAGTGAGGCATTTCTCCAACGCTTTAAACACTATCAGGAACTGAACTCAGATAGTAGGATTCCACGCCATTGTCAGGAGGCCCTATGCATCTACAATCAGACAGACTCCATCCCTGTGGACGAAACAATCAGAAGGAACTATCAGTCTTTCATGCACGAAGCGAGCCAACATCGGAATATGAGCATCGGTGAGGTCAAACCTCTTATGCGGGAACACTTCGGCAATACATTCTTCTATAATTATTTCTTCAACCAATAACGACTATGAAACATCTAATTATCATATACTTACAGATAGCTCTGTTGGTGACTGCCATCTCATGTCAGCATACCAATCTGCCCACAGAGTATTTAGACAGTAGCCTGTTACCACATACCATGCCCGATTATACAGACGGCATCACCATACCTCAAAACATTGCCCCACTCACTTTTGAAGTGACAGACGAGGCAGACATTATCATCACCAGATTTTCTTATGGAGAGGACGAACTTATATATGAAGGAGTAGAAATAACACCAGACATAGATAAATGGCACCGTCTTACAGAACTAGCTGCTGGTGATAGTATCCTGGTAGAAATCTATGCAGCCAAGGAACAGAATTGGACACGCTTTAAGCCCTTTTATATCCACGTCTCCAAAGATCGTATTGACCCATGGATTAGTTTCCGTCTCATCCCACCATCCTATGTCTCATACGAAGAGATTACGATTAACCAGCGTTGTCTGGAGAACTACGACGAACGTGTGATTTACGACAACCGTCTTTGCAGTTCAACTTCACAAGGACAGTGTGTCAACTGCCACCACTACCAGCAATACAATCCTAAGCGTTTCCAAATGCATGCCCGTCAGAACCATGGTGGCACATTCATCAGTATCGATGGAAAGAGCCGCAAAGTCAATTTGAAACGTGACTCAACTCTTTCTGCAGGCGTCTACCCTGCATGGCACCCCACCCAAAACCTCATTGCCTACTCCACCAACAAAACCCTACAGAGTTTTCATACCCGCGACATCAATAAGATTGAAGTGCTGGATGCTGCCAGCGACCTGATACTCTATGACATTGAGAAAGATGAGGTGAAACACATCGAACACGATTCCCATGAATTCGAGACCTTCCCCTGCTGGGCACCCGATGGCAAAACGCTCTATTACTGCAGTGCCCACTATGAATATACCGCTGACACAGTTGACATTGCAGAAATCATCACCCACGCCCGAGATATCAAGTATGCCATCTGGCGCAAAAGTTTCGATCCTCAGAGCAAGACTTTTGGACCACGCGAACTGGTCTATGACCCTACGGTCAATGGCCAAAGTGCTACCCTGCCACGTATTTCACCCGATGGCCGATGGCTCATGTTTACACAAGGTGAATGGGGGTGTTTCCATATCTGGCATCGTGATGCAGACCTCTGGTTGCTCAATCTGCAGACATTACAGGCACGTCCCCTCAGCGAACTTAACTCTTCGAACGTAGAGAGCTATCATGCTTGGTCGAGCAACGGACGATGGATTATCTTCTCTTCCCGTCGCGATGACGGTGTCTATACCCGACCCTTCATTGCCCATATCGATGCTCAAGGACATGCAGCCAAACCATTCGAGCTCCCTACTGCCCGTCCAGACTATCACCAGCAATTAATGAAAAGTTACAATATTCCCGAATTTATGCTCGGTTCTGTAGAACTTACACCCCAACAAATCGCCGATATTCTCAAGCAATAATCAGCTTTGCTACTTTTTCGACAATTTGTTTGTCTGTTTCGAGTATTTTTCGTATCTTTGCGGCTAGAACAAATAACTAAAAACAAAAATACAGATTATATGAGATTTTTGACTATTATTATTCTCGCTTCCCTAATGCCCATTAAGGGGATTGCAGGCATCCAACCAGTAGACTACGTGAGCACGTTAGTAGGTACAGAATCGAAGTACTCTCTCTCTACAGGTAATACCTACCCCGCTGTGGCTATGCCTTGGGGCATGAATTTCTGGGTAGCTCAGACGGGGAAGATGGGTGATGGCTGGCAATACACGTATAGTGCCGACAAGATCATTGGTTTGAAGCAGACGCACCAGCCCAGTCCCTGGATCAACGACTATGGCCAGTTCTCGCTGATGCCAACGGTAGGTGAAAAAGTCTTCGACGAGAACAAGCGTGCCAGTTGGTTCTCACACAAGACAGAGCAGGCCACACCTTATTATTATAGCGTCTATCTGGCAGATTACGACGTGACAGCAGAACTGGCACCCACAGAACGGGCTGTCATCATGCAGTTCACTTTCCCTGAGACCTCTCAGGCAAATGTCGTCGTCGACGCCTTCGATAAGGGTTCCTACGTGAAGGTGGTTGGCAACCGCACGTTAGTGGGCTATACCACTCGAAACAGTGGTGGCGTACCGGATAATTTCAAGAACTGGTTTGTCATTGAGTTCAACAAGCCCTTTGCAGAATTCGCCACAGTTAAGGACAGTGTCCTGAGCGATGCCCGTGAGATGAAAACGGATCATGCAGGTGCCATCGTGACTTTCAAGACCCGTCGCGGTGAGAAGATCTGTGCCCGTGTGGCCTCATCGTTCATCAGTCTCGAACAGGCAGAGCAAAATCTCAAAGAATTGGGCAACGGTACATTAGAACAAGTAAAGGAGAAAGGACGTTGTCGATGGAATGAGATATTGGGCAAGATTGAAATTGAAGATTCCAATATCGACCACCTACGTACATTCTATAGTTGCCTGTATCGTTCGGTACTCTTTCCACGCAGTTTCTACGAGGTAAATGCTCAAGGCGAGGTTGTCCACTACAGCCCCTATAATGGTGAAATCAAAAAAGGCTATATGTTTACGGATACCGGTTTCTGGGACACGTTCCGATGTCTGTTCCCACTCCTGAACCTCGTCTATCCCTCGATGAACGTCAAAATGCAGGAAGGTCTGGTAAATGCTTACCTTGAGAGTGGTTTCCTGCCCGAGTGGGCCAGTCCTGGTCATCGTGGCTGTATGGTGGGCAATAACTCTGCTTCCACCGTGGCCGACGCTTATCTAAAAGGTCTGCGAGGCTACGATATCGAGACACTCTGGCAGGCAGTGATTCATGGCACGCAAGCTGTTCATCCTGAGGTCAGTTCCACTGGTCGTGCTGGCTATGACTACTACAACCAATTAGGCTACGTACCCTACGATGTGAAGATTAATGAAAACGCAGCCCGTACACTGGAGTATGCTTATGATGACTGGTGCATCTGGCAGTTGGGCAAGGCTCTGGGCAAGCCAGAAAGTGAAATTGCCATCTATGCCCAGCGGGCCAAGAACTACCAGAATCTTTACGATCCCACAACAAAACTAATGCGTGGCAAACTGAAGAACGGACAGTTCATGGCCCCCTTCAACCCACTGAAGTGGGGCGATGCCTTTACCGAAGGTAACAGTTGGCATTACACCTGGAGCGTCTTCCACGACCCACAAGGGTTAATCAATCTCATGGGTGGCAAAGCGACATTCAACCAGATGCTCGACTCCGTCTTTGCTCTGCCTCCGATCTTCGACGACAGCTACTATGGTTTCCCCATTCATGAAATCCGTGAGATGCAAATTATGAATATGGGGAATTATGCCCATGGTAACCAACCCATCCAACACATGATCTACCTCTATGGCTATAGTGGAGAGCCTTGGAAGACGCAGTATTGGATCCGTCAGGTGATGGACCGCCTCTATACTGCCAACCCAGATGGCTACTGCGGCGATGAGGACAACGGTCAGACCTCAGCTTGGTATGTGTTCTCAGCATTGGGATTCTATCCCGTATGCCCTGGCAGCAACCAGTATGTCATTGGAACGCCATACTTCAAGAAGGCCACCGTTCATCTGGAGAATGGAAAAGACATTACCATCAACAGCGAAGGTGAGGGTTGCTATATCCAACGGATGACGATGGACGGTGCCGACTATCCACATAACTACCTCGACCACGAAGCACTGCTCAAAGGCACGCAGATACATTTCGACTTAGGTTGCAAGGCCAACAAACAGCGTGGCACAGCGGCAGAAGACGAACCCTACTCATTTAGCAATCATCAATAAACATTTCATCAATGATAAAATTACTCTCCACCATCATGTGCTGTCTTTCGCTGACAGCAATGGCTCAGAAAGAGGCCCCAGCACCAATTACCCCACTGCCGACAGCCCATCAAGTGGCTTGGCAGAAGTTAGAAACCTATGCTTTCATCCATTTCGGACCAAACACCTTTGGTGACCGTGAATGGGGTTATGGCGATGCCGATCCCATGTCGTTCAACCCAACCAGACTCGACACCGAGCAGTGGGCTAAGACCATTAAGGAGGCAGGCATGAAAGGCGTAATTCTTACGGCCAAGCATCACGACGGATTCTGCCTCTGGCCCACTAAATATACAGATTATAGTGTTCGCAACTCAGCCTATAAGGACGGTAAAGGCGACGTGGTCGGAGAACTGGCTGCAGCTTGTAAGAAATATGGGCTGAAACTGGGGCTTTATCTCTCGCCATGGGATCGTCACCAGGCTTTTTACAGCACACCACTCTATGTGGAATATTTCTATGCTCAACTGGAGGAACTACTCACTCAGTATGGAGAAATCTTTGAGGTATGGTTTGATGGTGCCAATGGTGGCGACGGTTGGTATGGTGGTGCTAAGGAGACACGTAAGATCGATCGTCGTACCTATTATGATTTCCCACGTGCCCATCAGATGGTTTACAAGTATCAGCCACAAGCGATTATCTTCTCGGATGGTGGTCCTGGCTGTCGTTGGGTGGGCAACGAGAATGGCTATGCTGATGCCACCAACTGGTCGTTCCTACGCATTAAGGAAGTATATCCTGGCTATGACAAATATTATGAATTGACAAGTGGACATGCTGACGGTGACACTTGGGTGGCTTCAGAGTGTAATACTTCCATTCGTCCAGGTTGGTTCTATCATGAATCAGAGGATGAAAAGGTCAAGAGCGTGGAGCATCTCACTGACCTCTATTATCGCAGCGTGGGCCATAATGGTACCTTCCTACTGAACTTCCCTGTTGACAAGGACGGACTGATCCATCCCACAGATTCTGCCCATGCTGTGGATTATCACAAATTGGTAGCAGCTGAGCTGAGCAATAACCTGCTGAAAAAGGCCAGCATTAAGGCCTCAAACGTACGTGATAAAAAGCTTTTCGGTACGCAGAACCTGATGGACGGTAACTACGACACCTATTGGGCCACAGAAGACGGCGTGACAACAGCCACGTTGGAGATCGCCCTGAAAGGTAAGCAGAAGATGAATCGTCTGATGCTGCAAGAATACATTCCGTTGGGACAGCGTGTGAAGAAGTTCAATATCGACTACTTTGCTAACGGTCAGTGGCAACCTCTGAAGATCAAGGAGGCTACAACGACAATCGGCTACAAGCGACTGCTCCGCTTCCAAACTATCACGACCAACAAACTGCGCATCCACTTTGAGGAAGCTCGCGGTCCACTCTGCATCAATGGCCTCGGTGCCTATTACGCCCCCAATGCACAGGAGAACTACGAACAAAAGGAAGAAGATATAAAAGGCCTACCTGCCACTGTGATTAATGATCCGGATGGTAAGGGTGTGGTACTCGATTTAGGAGAGATCAGACAAATTCACTCACTCCACTATCAGCCTGCTCAAAATGGTATGATCTCCCATTACGAGATCTACGTGGGCAAAACCTTGGATGAGATGCGTCGCATCATGTCGGGTGAGTTCTCGAATATCCGCAACAATCCGATCCGACAGAATGTCTACTTCGCCCCCACTGATACCCGTTACGTCAGACTGAAGGCTAAGCAGATGGTGAACGAATCAGAAACCGTTAAATACGAAAAAGTGATTGTACAATGAGAAGATACCTGTTAACAACGATGTTCTGCTGTCTGGCCATCAGCCTCTCTGCAGCAAAGAAAAAGAAGGAGTTGCTCCCTTATCAGAATCCAAAACTATCAGTAGAGGAGCGAGTCAACGACCTCATCCAACGGATGACACTCGAAGAGAAAGTGGGACAGTTACGCTGTACCCTCGCCTGGAACTACTACACCATCAAGGGTAAGGAAGTCGTTCCCTCTGAGTCCTTCAAGCAGGATATTACTGAAGGACATATCGGCATGCTTTGGGGTACCTATCGAGCAGACCCATGGACACAGAAATCGCTTGAGAACGGTCTCAACCCCGAACTCGCTGCGAAAGCAGGTAATGCCCTACAGAAGTATGTCATCGAGAACACCCGTCTTGGCATTCCCCTGCTCCTCGCTGAAGAGGCGCCCCATGGTCATATGGCCATAGGTACCACCGTTTTCCCAACGGGTTTCGGAATGGCTGCCACCTGGAACGCATCTCTGATAGAACGGGTTGGTGAAGTGATTGGCCAAGAAATTCGTCTTCAGGGAGGACATATCAGCTATGGACCTGTTCTGGACTTAGCCCGTGAACCCCGTTGGTCACGCGTTGAAGAGACCATGGGTGAAGACCCTGTACTCGCAGGTGAACTCGGATCTGCCATGGTGAAGGGTCTCGGAGGCGGCGACCTCTCGAAACCTTGGAGCACCATTGCCACACTCAAACATTTTATTGGCTATGGCACAACGGAGAGTGGACAGAATGGTGGCATCACCTTGGCAGGCTCACGAGAACTACGAGAGAGTTTCCTACCACCTTTTAAGAAGGCCATCGATGCAGGAGCCCTTTCCGTCATGACCTCCTACAACTCCCTCGACGGTATCCCCTGTACCGCCAGCAAAGCGCTGCTTACCGACCTGCTCCGTCACGAATGGGGATTCCATGGTTTCGTTGTCAGCGACCTCTATAGCGTTGATGGAATCTGGGGTACCCATCGTGTAGCACGCGATCGTCAGGAAGCAGGTGTCATGGCCCTGAAGGCCGGTGTCGATGCCGACCTTGGCGCTCTGGCCTTTGCCCCTCTGGTAGATGCCGTCAAAAAAGGACTTGTCAGTGAGGAGCAAATCAATCATGCCCTGGCAAATATCCTACGATTGAAGTTCGAGATGGGACTCTTTGAGAACCCCTATGTCGATGTGGAGAAAGCCAAAAAGCAAGTACGGAGCGACAGCAACAAGGAAGTGGCCCTCTTCACTGCCCGTGAGGTCATCACTCTGTTGAAGAATGAGGGTAACACCCTACCCCTCAGCAAACAGACAAAGGTGCTCGTCTGCGGTCCTAATGCCGACAATGTCTATAACATGTTGGGCGACTACACCTCCCCACAAGAAGACGGTAATGTGAAGACCATTCTCAGTGGTATCCGAACCAAGTTGCCTGCATCCCTTGTGGAATACGTGAAGGGCTGTGCTGTACGCGATACGTCAGAGTCGAATATCTCTGAGGCAGTAGAGGCCGCCCGTCGTGCCGATGTTGTCATTGTGGCTGTAGGAGGCTCATCTGCACGTGACTTCAAGACCAGCTATAAGGAGACTGGTGCTGCTGTCACAGACAGCAAGACCATCAGCGACATGGATTGTGGCGAGGGTTTCGATAGAGCCACACTGACCCCATTGGGCCACCAGATGGAACTCCTAAAAGCACTGAAAGCAACAGGCAAACCTCTTGTAGTCATTTACATCGAAGGACGTCCGATGGATAAAAGTTGGGCAGCCCAAAATGCTGATGCCCTGCTGACGGCCTACTATCCAGGACAAGAGGGAGGTACAGCCATAGCTGATGTGCTCTTCGGCGATTACAATCCTGCTGGTCGTCTGCCAGTATCTGTTCCTGCGAATATCGGACAATTGCCCGTCTATTACAACAAGAAACCGCCCATGCCCCACGACTATGTGGAGATGAGTGCTCGTCCACTTTACCCCTTTGGCTACGGATTGTCGTACACCACCTTCAAATATGATAACCTACAAATCAAGAAACAAGGTCCTACGACATTCGAGGTCAGCTTGAAGGTTACGAATACTGGCCAATATGACGGCGATGAGGTGGTACAACTCTATCTGCACGATGAGTTTGCTTCAACAGCCCAACCCCTTAAACAGCTCAAGAAGTTCCAGCGCATTTTCATCCCAAAGGGTGAAACGCGCGACATCACATTCACGCTCGAAGCCGAAGACCTCTCTATCATCAATGCTGACATGAAATGCGTTGTCGAGCCAGGCGACTTTACCATCATGATTGGCAGTTCATCTGACAATATCCTCCTTCAAGAAACGATTACTGTAGAATGAAAAAGTTCCTTTTACCCTTTTACCTTTTTACCTGTTTACCTTTATCCGCCCAACAGCCTGTGGACTATGTCGATCCCTTTATCGGCACCACGAACTACAGCGTCTGTAATCCTGGGGCTGTCTGTCCAAATGGTATGATGTCAGTCGTACCCTTCAATGTGATGGGCAGTGACTTGAACCAATACGATAAGGATAAACGTTGGTGGTCGGCTCCTTACGAATATACCAATAAATACTTCACGGGCTTTGCCCATGTCACACTGAGTGGTGTGGGCTGTCCTGAACTCGGTACGTTGTTGACCATGCCCACAACAGGTAAACTCGATGTAGACTATCACAACTACGGCTCAGAGTATTCTGATGAACAGGCCACACCTGGTTATTATGCCGTCAGTCTGAAGAAGTACGGCATCCGCTGTGAGGTCACTTCCACCCTGCGTTCCTCTGCAGAACGATTCACCTTTCCTAAGGGCGAAAGCCATATTCTGCTGAACTTGGGTAATGGACTCACCAATGAGGTAGGTGGTATGGTACGACGCGTCAGCGATACAGAGATTGAGGGGTATCGCCTCTTGGGTACCTTCTGCTATAATCCCCAAGCTGTTTTCCCCATCTATTTCGTCATGCGTGTTAACAAGAAGCCCGTCTCGTCAGGCTACTGGAAGAAACAGCCTCCGATGGACGGTCCAGAGAAAGACTGGGATGCTGATAATGGTAAGTACAAACTCTACACCACCTATGGCAAGGAACTGGCTGGTGACGATGTGGGCTACTACTTTAATTATGACTGCACGGAAGGCGAACAAATAGAGGTACAAATGGGCGTTTCGTTTGTTTCCATCGATAATGCCCGTGAGAATCTGAATACAGAGCAACCCAAGTTTGCCTTTGAGCAAATCCGTCAGCAGGCTCGTCAGACATGGGCAGACTGCTTAAATCGCATCACCGTCGAGGGAGGTACTGAAGCCCAGAAACGCATGTTCTATACAGCCCTCTACCACACGCAGATCCACCCCAATATCCTACAGGATGTCAACGGCCAATACCCTGAGATGGAATCCTTTAAGATTGGCTCCACGACGGGTAACCGTTATACCGTCTTCTCGCTCTGGGATACCTATCGCAACGTCAGTCAGCTGATGACCCTCCTCTACCCTGACAAACAGCTCGACATGGTGCGTTCGATGATTTCGATGTACAAGGAATGGGGTTGGATGCCCAAGTGGGAACTCTATGGACGTGAGACATGGACAATGGAGGGTGACCCTTCCATCCCCGTTATTGCAGATACATGGCTAAAGGGTCTGCGCGACTTTGATATCGAGACTGCCTATGAGGCTTTCTACAAGTCGGCCACCTTACCTGCCAAGGAGAATAAGATGCGTCCTGATGTCGACAACTATTATAAACGTGGCTATGTACCCATGGGCGAATATGCTGCTGATATGTCAGGCGACAACTCCGTCAGTCATGCCCTCGAATACTACATTGCGGATGCTTCGTTAGCTAATCTGGCAGAAGCCCTTGGTAAGAAAGAAGATGCCAAGCGATTCCGTCAGCAGAGTCTGGGCTATCGGCATTATTACTCGAAGGAATCAGGTACACTGCGCCCCATCAATCAGGACGGCACCTTCCTCACGCCCTTCGATCCCAAGGATGGCGCAGACTTCTCCAACGCCCCTGGATTCCATGAGGGAAGTGCGTGGAACTACACTTTCTATGTACCCCACGACATCCTTGGATTCGCCAAACTGATGGGTGGCAACAAGAAGTTCGTGGACAAGCTGCAGCGTGTGTTTGATGAAGGTCTCTATGATCCTGCTAATGAGCCTGATATCGCCTATCCCTACCTTTTCACTTACTTCAAGGGTGAGGAATGGCGCACACAGAAGATTGTACGTGAATTAATCAACAAGCACTACTCAGACAAGCCGAATGGCATCCCTGGTAATGACGATTGTGGTACGATGTCTACCTGGCTCATCTTCTCGATGATGGGACTCTATCCCGACTGTCCAGGATCACCTTCATACGCTTTGACAGCACCAGCTTTCGATCGTGTGACACTCCACCTTGACAAACGATACTATCCCAACGGAGATATCGTCATCGAGGCAGCTCAGGAACCAAAGAAGGCACCTAAGCGCTATCGTATCACGCACGACGAACTCATCAAAGCTGGGAAGATTGTGATTCCTGTAGTTCCCTCTGACGCAGACTGAACTCGCAGCCACAGTATCGCTGATTATAGAAGGCGAACTCTTTGAGCAACTGGTTACGGCGCTCATAGAGTCCGCCTTTTCGCCAGTTCTGTGCCCAAAACAACGTTCCCTCGACGGCCTTCTCTGCCAGATGACCAGCTCGTTCAATCTGCTCCAGACTCTTCCAACGGGAAGAGGCCAGAGTCGTTGTAAAATAGGTCAGACCTAACGTTTTTGCCTCCTGGGCAGCTCTTGTCAGACGAAGAGTAAAACACTGTTCGCACCGTCGGCCACGCTCAGGCTCACCCTCTAAACCACAGACGCCTCCTAACCAGGCCTCATGGTCATAGTCACCATCAATCCACCTGAGACCAAGACTCTCCGCATGCCGTTTACTCTCGTTCTTACGGATGTCGTATTCTTCACGTGGGTAGATGTTAGGATTATAATAGAAGATGGTGGGACGTACACCATTTGCCAGCATCCACTCAACAATGGCGGATGAACAAGGCGCACAACAGGCATGCAACAGCACTTCTGTGAGTCCCTCTGGCTTCTGTATCGCTGTTTTTTTCATTCTGCGCTGCAAAATTACGATAAATAATCCGTTTATCGGTCATCAGTTCAATGCCCCTTTGCCAAGTGCAAAGGTATAACAAAAGTCTGAGATAACCAAATTATTCGATTGTTTTAACTCTTGCGACATCATATAGTTAATATGCCATTTCGTGCACGCTTTTGACTGCACGGCCACTGGGGTCATTCATACCTTTGAAGGCGGCATCCCATTCGAGGGCGATGGCTGTAGAACAGGCAACGGAGGCTTCCGATGGGACACTCTTGGCTGCTGACTCGCTGGGGAAATGCTCGGCGAAGATGCTGCGGTAGTAGTATTCCTCTTTGTTCTTCGGCGGGTTGATGGGGAAGCGCTCGGCAGCATGGGCCATCTGCTCATCGCTGACAGCCTTGGAAGTGATGTCCTTTAAGGTGTCGATCCATGAATAGCCTACGCCATCGCTGAACTGCTCCTTCTGTCGCCAGGCGACTTCGGCGGGCAGCATGTCGGCAAATGCTTCGCGCACAATCTTCTTCTCCATCGTCTGACCTGGACACATCTTAGCCTCAGGATTGGTGCGCATAGCGACGTCTAAAAAATCTTTGTCGAGGAAAGGCACACGCCCCTCTACACCCCAGGCAGACAGACTCTTGTTAGCGCGCAGACAGTCGTAGAGATAGAGCTTTCCTAATTTACGGACAGTCTCTTCGTGGAAAGCCTGAGCCGACGGGGCTTTGTGGAAGTAGAGGTAACCACCGAAAATCTCGTCAGCACCCTCACCGCTAAGCACCATCTTAATACCCATCGACTTGATGACTCGCGCCAACAGATACATCGGCGTAGAGGCACGGACGGTAGTTACATCGTAAGTCTCGATGAAATAGATGACGTCGCGGATAGCATCCAGACCTTCTTGGATAGTGTAGTTGATTTCGTGGTGTACGGTACCGATATGGTCGGCCACCATCTTGGCCTTAGCCAAATCGGGAGCACCTTTCAGGCCCACTGCAAAGGAGTGCAGACGAGGCCAGTAAGCCTTTGTCTTGCTGTCGTCCTCGATACGATGCTCAGAGAATTTCTCAGCGATAGCAGAGATGACAGAGGAATCGAGTCCGCCCGAGAGCAGCACGCCGTAGGGCACATCGGACATCAACTGACGCTTCACAGCAGCCGTCAGACCGTCACGGATGGCTTCAACGCTGGCAGGATTGTCCTTCACAGCATCGTAGTGCATCCAGTCACGACGGTAATACCATTTCATACCAGGCGACACGCTCCAATAATAGTGGCCAGGGAGGAAGGGCTCGTAGCGCTCACATTGTCCTTCGAGAGCCTTCAGTTCTGAGGCGACATAGACCGTGCCGTCGCTGTCATAGCCGATATAAAGAGGTATCACGCCGATGGGGTCGCGGGCTATCAGGAACTCATCGCGCTCCTCGTCGTAGAGGACAAAGGCAAAGATGCCGTTAAGGTCTTCAAGGAAATTGATGCCCTTCTCGCGATAGAGCGCAAGGATAACCTCGCAGTCTGAACCCGTCTGAAACTCGTACTGGCCTGCATAACGGCGACGAATCTCCTGATGGTTATAGATTTCGCCGTTGACTGCAAGCACCTGCTTGCGGTCTGGCGAGTACAACGGTTGTCCGCCACTTTCTGGGTCGACGATGCTTAGTCGCTCATGGGCGAGGATGGCACTGCCGCCACAGTATATTCCACTCCAGTCAGGTCCGCGATGACGGATTTTCTGACTCATCTTCAACGCCTTTTCACGGAGCTCATGCGTCTGCTCCTTCACATTTAATATTGCTACGATTCCACACATAATCTTTATATTTTAAAGGTACGACAAATATAGGTAATTGGTCTGGGCGGGATATTCCGCTGCGAGGGTGTCTATCTGATTGACGGTAGGCAAGAGACCGAGGTTTTTTCGCCACTTGCGGACGGTGAGGCCTGCCTGTTCCATCTTCATACGGTTCTCCAGACCTATGGCACGGCCTATCTGGAAGTCGGAGAAACCGTAGACCTTGGCAGCCTGTAATAGCGGAAATATTTCCGGCGACCTCAAATATTCCATGAATTCGTTGGGTTCCATATACTCCGACACCTCAGAAAGCAGGGCGTTCTCCTTCAGATGCTGGTCGATGTCGACGATCTGCTTTAACTTTTCGAGGAACCAACGGTCAATCATCGTCAGTTGATGAATCTGCTCAACGCTGTAGCCAATCTTTAATGCTTTCGATACGACAAAGATACGCATATCCGTCGGCTCGTGCAGAGATTTCTGAATGTTTGCAATCTTAATTTCGTGATTCTCCACAAACCCGTGCATACCCTGACCAATCATGCGGATTCCCTTCTGTAGTGCCTCCTCAAAGGTACGTCCTATAGCCATCACCTCGCCCACACTCTTCATCGATGAGCCGAGCTCGCGGCGGACACCATGGAACTTGGTGAGGTCCCAACGCGGTATTTTTACCACCACATAGTCGAGGGCAGGCTCGAAGAAGGCAGAGGTCGTCTTGGTGACGCTATTTTTCAAGTCGAAAAGTCCATAACCGAGTCCGAGTTTGGCAGCAACAAACGCCAATGGATAGCCCGTTGCCTTCGATGCCAGTGCCGATGAACGCGACAGACGGGCATTAACCTCGATGACGCGATAGTCCTCCGAGTTGGGGTCGAGGGCGTATTGAACGTTACACTCACCCACGATGCCGATATGTCGGATGATCTTGATGGCCAGGGCGCGCAGCTTATGGTACTCGCTGTTCGAGAGTGTCTGACTCGGTGCGACGACGATCGACTCGCCGGTATGGATGCCCAGCGGGTCGAAGTTTTCCATATTGCAGACGGTGATACAGTTGTCAAAACGGTCGCGCACCACCTCGTACTCAATCTCCTTCCAGCCTTTCAGCGATTTTTCTACTAACACCTGCGGTGAGAACGAGAAGGCTTCTTCGGCCTGCGCCAGTAATTCCGCATCGTTGTCACAGAAACCAGAGCCGAGACCACCGAGGGCGTAGGCGGCGCGCAGAATGACGGGGAATCCCAACTCGCGAGCCGCTTTTTGTACCTCTTCAACAGAGGAACATGCCTCGCTCTTGATGGTCTTCACACCAATCTCGTCGAGACGCTTCACAAACAGGTCGCGGTCTTCCGTGTCGATGATGGCCTGCACGGGGGTTCCTAACACTTCGACGCCATATTTCTCTAATACGCCCTTTTCGTAGAGCTCCACGCCACAGTTCAAGGCTGTCTGTCCGCCAAATGACAACAGGATACCGTCGGGGCGCTCCTTCTCGATGACGCGCTCTACGAACTCTGGCGTCACGGGTTGGAAATATACAGTATCTGCCACGTCTTTTGAAGTCTGTACAGTGGCTATATTCGGATTGATAAGCACAGAATGGATTCCCTCTTCCTTTAAGGCCTTCAGTGCCTGCGCACCGCTGTAGTCAAACTCACCAGCCTGACCAATCTTCAAGGCACCAGAGCCCAACAACAGGACTTTAGATATGCCGTTCGTTTTTAGTCCGTCTCGTTCGGACTCTTGGTCCGTAAGGAGCGGACTCTGAGTCCGTCCCGTTCGGACTGCATTTAGGCAGTTGACGAACTCGTCAAACATCCATTCTGTATCCGTAGGACCAGAGCAGGCCTCGGGGTGAAACTGTGCCGAGAACCAAGGATTCGTCTTGTGGCGAATACCCTCATTCGAGCCATCATTCATATTGACGAACAGCGGCTCCCAGTCAGCAGGCAGTGTTGAGTCATCCACAGCATAGCCGTGATTCTGACTCGTGATGTAACAACGATTTGTGCCCACCTCACGCACAGGCTGGTTGTGCGAGCGATGACCGTATTTCAGCTTATAGGTTTGGGCTCCAGCAGCACGGGCCAGCAGTTGGTTGCCCAGACAGATGCCCATGCACGGCCGCGTGTGCCCGTCGGTTCCCCCGACGTTTTTCCCCTGCTCGTTCTCCAAAAATGTTCTGATATGCTCCACCGTCTTGCCACATTGTTCCGGGTCGCCTGGACCATTAGCCAAGAAAAGACCATCGAAGTCGAGCGCATTGAAATCGTAGTCCCAAGGTACGCGAATCACCTCTATACCACGTCTGACCAGACAGCGAATAATATTGGCCTTCACACCGCAATCCACTAATACAACTCTCTTGCCAGCCCCCTCATTATAGCGAATGATTTCCTTACAACTGACTTTCTCCGCCCAGTTCACAGATCCGTAATCTTCTTCCGTTTGTTGTGATTCTATCGTAGCACCTTCAACGACCACGCGCCCCATCATCACACCATGTTCCCTCAACACCTTTGTCAGGCGTCGGGTATCTATGCCAGTAATAGCAGGAATCTTCTCGCGCTTCAGCCAAGCGGCTAATGACTCCTTTGCATTCCAATGCGAAAACTGCTCACTATAATCTGCCACGACGATTGCTTTTGGATGGATGCGGTCACTCTCCATAAATAGCGGGAGCCCGTCCTCGCCGATGCCCGTATCAGGTACGCCGTAGTTGCCTATCAGCGGGAATGTCGTCACCAGTATCTGTCCCGCATAGCTGGGGTCTGTCAGACTCTCAGGATAGCCCGTCATCGCGGTGTTGAACACCACCTCGCCGACGGTTTCACCTTCAAATCCAAACGACCAACCGCAGAATACCGTGCCGTCGCTGAGTATCAATTTTGCTTCTTTTTTCATCATTTATTTATTTGAAGTTTGCTGTCAATATAGTTCACGAATGCTTGGTTGACGAGCTGTGTACCGCCAGGCGTGGGATAGTGGCCGGTGAAATACCAGTCGCCAGGATGGTTGGGACAAGCATCGTGCAATCCCTCGATGCTTTGGAACACTAGTTCGATGGGGGCTTGCATGTCCTTGGGGCGCAACATCTCCACAATCTTCTCGTTGATTTCCTCGACGGTAAACGGCTCGTAGAGCGCACGGACATGATTATCAGTCTGAGGGTCACGCTTGCAGGCTAAATAGACATCGTTCACCAGCTGCCACATACCGCGCTCTTCGATGAGGGCCATCGTGGCACGGAAGGCGCAGAACTCTTCCAGACGAGGCATGTCGATGCCGTAATAATCAGGATACCGAATCTGGGGCGAACTCGACACCATGACAATCTTCTTCGGATGCAGGCGGTCGAGAATCTTGAAGATGCTTTCTCTTAATGTCGTGCCGCGGACTATCGAGTCGTCGATAATCACAAGATTATCCTCGTAGGGACGCAGCGAACCGTAGCTGATGTCATAGACGTGAGCTGCCAGGTCGTTACGCTCTGTATTGGCAGAGATAAACGTGCGCAGTTTGATGTCTTTCCATACGACTTTCTCTGTCCGCACGTTGTAACCCTGCTGACGGAAGCCGTCGGTCATACCGTAATATGCCACTTCGGCGGTATTGGGAATATATGAAAACACCGTGTTGTACACATCACCGTCGATGGCTTTCAGAATGGCAGGCGTCAACTGTTCACCAAGGCGTTTGCGCTCCTGATAGATGTCACGGTCGGAACCTCGGCTGAAGTAGATGCGCTCGAACGAGCACGCGCTCAACTTTTGGGCAGGCATAATCTGCTCCAGATGGCTCTCGCCGCTGCGACGCACAATGAGTGCCTCGCCAGGTTGCAGTTCGCGGATGTCCTCGTATTGTAGGTCAAAGGTAGTCTGTAGCACAGGGCGTTCGCTGGCAAGGGCGATGATCTCGTCGTCGCGATAATAGAATGCTGGACGGATACCCCAAGGGTCGCGTACGGCGAACATCTCGCCGCTACCTGTCAGTCCGCACATCACGTAGCCGCCATCGTAGTGCTCCATCGTCTTCCGCAGCACGTTGGCCATCTCCACGTGGTCGTCGATATATCGTGTGATGTCGAGTCCTTCCAGTCCCTTCGCCTTGGCCTCATCAAACAGCCGCTCCACCTCACGGTCCAGTCGGTGGCCCATCAGTTCGAGCGTGATGTACGAGTCGCCATAGATTCGTGGCGACTGTCCTTGCGAGGTCAGAAACTGAAACACCTCGTCGATGTTGGTCATGTTGAAGTTGCCACACAGACAGAGGTTCTTGGCGCGCCAGTTGTTACGACGCAGGAAAGGATGCACAAACGTCAGTCCGCTCTTGCCTGTCGTCGAATAGCGCAGGTGACCCATCAGCAGTTCTCCGGCCATCTCTTGTGTGACGCGACTGAAAATCTCCGTGATGGCATCCTTGCCCTCGGCCTTCTCGCGGAACATATATTCCGTGCCAGGCTCATTGTTCAGGCTTACGGAAGCGATACCAGCACCTTCCTGTCCGCGGTTGTGCTGCTTCTCCATCATCAGATAGAGCTTATTGAAACCGTAAGCCCACGAGCCGTATTTCTTCTCGTAGTAGTCCAGCGGTTTCAGCAGGCGAATCATCGCCACACCACATTCATGCTTTAGCTGTTCCATATCAGATGCAGGCTTTGATGAACGACATGAACAGCGGATGCGGATGCAGTACCGTTGACGAGTATTCTGGGTGGAACTGCGTGCCGATGTACCAGCGCTTCTCTGGTATCTCAACGATTTCCACGAGGTCTGCGGCAGGATTGATACCTACGCACTTCATACCCTTCGCCTCGTATTCCTCTTTATAGGCGTTGTTGAACTCGTAGCGATGACGGTGGCGCTCACTAACAAGAGACCCACCCCCTTGCCCCTCCCTATTATGGAGGGGAGTAGATAGTTCTGACTGCGTGTAGGCCTCAAATACCCTACTGCCTTCTACCAACTGACAATCGTATGCGCCCAATCTCATCGTGCCGCCCATCTGCGTGATGTTTTTTTGTTCTTCCATTAGGTCGATAACATTCACTGGCTCTTGGTAATCACTCCCCTCCATAACAGGGAGGGGCTGGGGGGTGGGTCTCATTTCTGCACTGTTGGCATCCTTATAGCCCAACACATTGCGGGCAAACTCAATCACCATCATTTGCATACCCAGACAGATGCCGAAGGTAGGAATGTCGTTGGTGCGCGTGTATTCTGCCGCGATAATCTTGCCCTCGATGCCTCGCTGTCCGAAACCAGGACAGATGATGATGCCCGCCATGCCGTCGAGCTTCTCTGCTACGTTCTCTCGACTGATTTCCTCGCTATTGATAAAGTGCAGCCGTGCCTTCACATCGTTGTAGATGCCAGCCAGATTCAGACTCTCGCGAATGCTCTTGTAGGCATCCTGCAGGTCGTATTTGCCGACCAATCCGATATGCACCTCGCGCTTGGCATTACGCTGTTTGTCGAGGAAGTCGTGCCAGGACTTCATAGCTGGCGTCTCGCCCACTGGAATACCAATCTTTCGCATGATGGCAGCGTCCAAGCCCTGCTTCTGCATACTTACCGGCACCTCGTAGATGCTCGGCATGTCCTCGCTCTGCACCACGCACTCCAAGTCCACATTACAGAAAGACGCCACCTTCATGCGCACATGGTCATCGAGGTGGCGTTCCGTCCTGAGGACGAGGATATCCGGCTGAATACCCATTCCTTGCAGTTCCTTTACGGAGTGTTGCGTCGGTTTTGTCTTCAATTCGTCCGCCGCCTTCAGATAAGGCACATAGGTCAGGTGTACGCACACCGCGTCGCGCCCCAACTGCCATCGCAACTGTCGGATGGCCTCCATAAACGGTGCACTCTCTATGTCGCCGATGGTGCCACCGACTTCGGTTATCACGAAGTCCAGTCCCTCGTCCAGTCCCTCGCGCAACATCCTCCGTTTTATCTCATCCGTAATATGCGGCACCACCTGAATTGTCTTGCCCAGATAGTCGCCGTGCCGCTCACGGTCTATCACCGTCTTGTAGATGCGCCCCGTCGTAATCGAGTTGTTGCGTGTGGTGTGTATGCCCGTAAACCGTTCGTAATGTCCCAGGTCCAGGTCGGTCTCGAAACCATCCTCCGTCACATAGCACTCGCCGTGCTCGTAGGGGTTCAGCGTCCCTGGGTCGATGTTGATGTACGGGTCGAATTTCTGAATCGTGACCTTAAAGCCACGTGCCTGCAGCAGTTTACCGATGCTGGCGGAGATGATTCCCTTGCCAAGCGAGGAAACCACGCCGCCAGTAACGAAGATGTACTTTGTGTTCATATATTACAATTTGCCATTCCAAGATGCAAAGGTACTATATTTTGGTAATTAGACAAAGGGAATGCTTTCGTTTTGATTGTTAAAAACGCACACAAATATCATATTGTAAAGAATCAACAGGTGTTTCATATTGTTTTGCTGACATTTTGGTTTAAAATTACTGGAATTTACAACAAAGTGATAGTTGCTACAAAATTAAATAATAAAAACGTAAGATATTTCTTGTTTATTCGAACATTTTGATTTACCTTTGCAGCCGTAAACAGGCAAAAAGAAAGTAAAAGTAAGGATAATATGACAAAATGTAAACTTCAAACGTTAGAAAGAATTCAAAAAGAAGCATATTCGCAACAAGGGCTTTATCAGAGCCAGTACGAGCATGATGCTTGCGGCGTGGGAATGGTTGTGAACATCCACGGCGGAAAGAGTCATGAACTGGTGGACAATGCCCTAAGGGTGCTGGAAAACATGGAACATCGCGGAGCTGAGACTCGCGACAAGACTGGTGACGGTGCCGGTATCATGGTTCAGATTCCACACGAGTTTATCCTGTTGCAGGGTATTCCTGTGCCTGAAAAAGGAAAGTATGGCACTGGTTTGGTATTCCTGCCGAAAGACGAGAAGGCGCAGCAGGACATTCTGAGCGTGATGATCGAGGAGATTGAACGCGAGGGGCTGACCCTGATGCACCTGCGCGCTGTGCCTACTAATCCTGAAGTGCTTGGTGCTGCCGCGCGTGAAGTGGAGCCCGACATCAAGCAGATTTTCGTGACGGGTATCGCCGATGAGCAGGTGCCTGTATTCGAGCGTATATTATATAAGGTTCGCAAGCGCATAGAAAACCGTATCGACGACGAGGATTTTTACATCTGTTCGTTGTCGAACAAGAATATCATCTACAAGGGAATGCTGACCAGCGGACAGTTGCGACGTTATTTCCCTGACCTGTCGAACGATTACTTTACAAGTGGATTGGCGCTGGTGCACTCCCGTTTTAGCACAAACACCTTCCCCAAATGGAAGCTGGCACAGCCTTTCCGCCTGTTGGCCCACAACGGTGAGATTAACACCATTCGCGGTAACCGTGGCTGGATGAAGGCTCGCGAGAGTGTGCTGAACAGCGAAGCCTTAGGAGATATCAAGGATCTGCGCCCCATCGTGCAGGAGGGCATGAGTGATAGTGCTTCGCTGGATAATGTGTTCGAGTTCCTGATGCTCAGTGGATTAAGTTTGCCTCAGGCGATGGCCATTCTGGTGCCGGAGAGCTTCAACGACAAGAACCCGATTTCTGAGGATTTGAAGGCATTTTACGAGTATCACTCTATCCTGATGGAGCCATGGGACGGTCCTGCAGCGCTGTTGTTTAGCGATGGTCGCTATGCCGGCGGAATGCTCGATAGAAACGGTCTGCGCCCCAGCCGCTACACCATTACCAAACAGGGTATGATGGTGGTAGCCAGCGAGGTTGGCGTGATGGACTTTGAACCTGGCGACGTGGTATCGAAGGGCCGTTTGCAGCCAGGTAAGATTCTGCTGATTGACACCCAGGAGGGAAAGATCTACTACGATGGTGAGATTAAGGAACAGTTGGCTAAGGCACATCCTTATCGCGAATGGCTGAACGAGAACCGCGTGCAGCTGGAGAAGTTGAAGAGCGGTCGCCACGTAGAGAACGGCGTGAAGGACTTGGAGCAGAAACTCGTTACCTTCGGCTTCGGTCAGGAGGACATCGACAAGACTATCATCCCGATGGCCACAGCAGGTCAGGAGCCTGTAGCTGCCATGGGTAACGACACACCGTTGGCAGTTATCTCAGACCGTCCACAGGTGCTGTTCAACTATTTCCGTCAGCAGTTTGCACAGGTTACTAACCCCGCCATCGACCCTATACGTGAGGAACTTGTGATGAGTCTGACGGAGTATATCGGCGCCGTAGGAACCAACATTCTGACGCCCGATGCATCGAACTGTAAGATGGTGCGTCTGCCACAGCCTGTGCTGACCAACACACAACTTGATATACTTTGTAACATTCGCTATAAAGGCTTTAACACCAAGAAGCTACCCATCCTCTTTGAAATGAGTAAGGGTGAGGAAGGCTTGCGTCAGGCATTGGACAATCTGTGTCATCAGGCAGAGGCAAGTGTGGACGAGGGTGTGAACTACATTATCCTGAGCGATCGCGATATCGATGAGACGCATGCTGCTATTCCTAGTTTGTTGGCTGTAAGTGCCGTGCATCATTATCTGATTTCTGTGGGCAAGCGTGTACAGACCGCCCTTATTGTTGAGAGCGGAGAGATCCGCGAGGTGATGCATGCGGCGCTGTTGCTGGGCTATGGTGCCAGTGCACTGTGTCCGTATATGACGTTTGCAGTGCTCGATGATCTGGTGAAGCGCCACAAGATTCAGGAGGAGTATGCTACAGCCGAGAAGAACTACATCAAGGCGGTAGATAAGGGTCTGAAGAAGATTATGTCGAAGATGGGTATATCGACCATCCGCAGCTATCGTGGTGCTAAGATTTTCGAGAGCATTGGACTGAGTGAAGACCTGCTGCGTCGCTACTTCGGTACGGAGGTGAGCACCATTGGTGGTGTAGGACTGAAGGAGATTGCTCGCGATGCTATAAGACTTCACGATGAAGCATTTCTCTCACCTCTCACCTCTCAAAAACCAGGGTCTCTTTGCATGGCGCAAGGATGGTATCAAGCACGCCTGGAACCCAGAGACAATCGCCCAGTTGCAATTGGCTACCCGTCAGGGCAACTACGATAAATTTAAGGCTTGGGCAAAGATCGTTGACGAGAAGGAGAGCCCCATCTTCCTGCGTGACTTCTTTAAGTTTAAGAAGGCTGCTAAGCCAACGCCTATCGACGAGGTAGAGCCCGTTGAGAGCATCGTGAAGCATTTTGTTACCGGTGCCATGAGCTTTGGTGCGCTGAGCATCGAGGCCCATGAGGCGCTGGCACTGGCGATGAACAAACTGGGTGCACGCTCGAACACTGGTGAAGGTGGTGAGGACAACGCCCGCTATCACACAGAGGTGGACGGCGTGAGTCTCTCAAGTAAGACCAAGCAGATAGCCAGTGGACGTTTTGGTGTGACTGCCGAATACCTGGTGAATGCCGAAGAAATACAGATCAAGGTGGCACAGGGTGCTAAGCCTGGTGAAGGCGGACAGCTGCCTGGCTTCAAGGTCAACGAGATTATCGCCAAGACACGTAATGCGATCCCTGGTATCTCGCTCATCTCTCCCCCACCTCATCACGATATCTATAGCATCGAGGACCTGGCGCAGCTCATCTTCGACCTGAAGAACATCAACCCAACAGCTGCAGTCAGCGTAAAGCTCGTAGCCGAGAGTGGCGTGGGAACCATTGCCGCAGGTGTGGCTAAGGCCAAGGCCGACCTCATCGTTATCTCTGGTGCCGAGGGTGGTACGGGTGCAAGCCCTGCAAGTTCTATGCGATTCGCAGGTATCTCACCTGAAATCGGTCTGGCCGAGACACAACAGACGCTCGTGAAGAACGGCCTGCGCAATCAGGTTCGTCTGCAGACCGACGGACAGCTGAAGACCGCCAAGGACGTGATTATCATGGCGATGCTGGGTGCCGACGAGTTCTCGTTTGGTACACTGCCCCTGATTGTGCTGGGCTGTGTGATGATGCGCAAGTGTAATACCAATACCTGTCCGATGGGTGTGGCCACCCAGAATCCTGAACTGCGCAAGCACTTCCAGGGACGTGCCGAGTATGTGGTGAACTTCTTCACCTTCCTGGCCGAACAGGTGCGCGAGTACCTCGCTGAGATGGGTGTACACAGCCTGAAAGAAATCATCGGTCATACAGAGTTGATTGAGGTCGATACCGCCAATGCCACCGATAAGCAAAAGACCATTGACTTTGCCCGTCTGCTACACAAACCCGAAACAGATAAACCATTGTATTGGGATCGTGGTGCTTTCACCAAGGTCAGCGGCGTGAAGGACGAAGAGATTATCAAGGCTGCCGAAAAGGCTATCAACGATGGCGAAGAGGTGACACTCGACTATGCTATCAAGAATACCGACCGTGCCGTGACCACCATGCTCTCTGGCGTTATTGCCAAAAAATATGGCGAGGCAGGACTGCCTGACAATACGATTAACATCAAGTTCAAGGGTTCAGCCGGTCAGTCGTTTGGCGCCTTCGCCGTGAAGGGCATTAACCTCAAACTCGAGGGTGAGTGTAACGACTATTTCGGAAAGGGCCTCTCAGGCGGTCGCATCTCGATTCTGCCTCCAGCACGAAGTGGTGAGGATTTCCACGCCGAGGACAACATCATCGCTGGTAATACTGGTCTGTATGGTGCCACCTCAGGCGAACTCTACATCAATGGTAAGGTGGGCGAGCGCTTTGGCGTGCGTAACTCGGGTGCCATCGCTGTGATTGAAGGTGCAGGCGACCACTGCTGCGAATATATGACTGGTGGACGTGTCGTCGTACTCGGCAAGACTGGCCGCAACTTCGCTGCTGGTATGTCAGGCGGTGTGGCTTACGTCTACGATCCAGATCACACATTCGACTACTTCTGTAACATGGATATGGTGGAGATCAACCTGGTTGAGGACAGCGTCAGTCGTAAGGAACTGCTCGAACTGATCCGCCAGCACTACCTACATACAGGTTCGGCTCTGGCTGGACGCATGCTCGACAACTGGAACCGCTACTGCGAGGACTTTATCCAGGTAGTACCTATCGAGTACAAACGAGTCCTCCAGGAGGAGCAAAACAAGAAGTTGCAAGAAAAGATTGCAAACATCCAGCGCGACTACTGATTTATTTGACAATTGGACAATTTACAATTAGACAATTGGGCAAGAAAATAGAAAAATAGTGAAATAGTAAAATAGTCAAATATAGCAATGGGAAATCCAAAAGCATTTCTGGAGATACACCGCCAAGAGGCCGGTTATCGTCCATTACAAGATAGAATCCACGACTTCAGCGAGGTAGAGCAGACGCTGAACACCCGCGAACGCAAACTGCAGGCCTCGCGCTGCATGGACTGTGGCGTACCCTTCTGCCACTGGGCTTGTCCTCTGGGCAACAAGGCCCCAGAGTGGAACGACGCCCTATATAAAGGCGACTGGGAGTTGGCTTATAAGCTCTTGACAAGCACCAATCCCTTCCCGGAGTTTACGGGGCGTATCTGTCCTGCACTCTGTGAAAAAGCCTGCGTGCTGAACCGTTTCAACCACGAACCGACAACGAACCGAGAAGACGAGGCTGCCATCATTGAGGCTGCTTTCCGCGAAGGGTTTATTCAACCACGAACCGACATCCAGCGTAATGGCAAGAAGGTGGCTGTGATTGGTGCCGGCCCTGCTGGTTTAGCTGCTGCCAACGACCTGAACCTCATGGGCTATCAGGTAACTGTCTTCGAGAAGAACGAAGCCGCAGGTGGCTTGCTCCGCTATGGTATCCCCAACTTCAAACTGAACAAGGCCATCATCGACCGCCGTATCGCCCTGATGGAGCAGGAAGGCATCGAGTTCAAATACGGAGCTGAGATATCTCTAACCTCTGACCTTTCACCTCTAACCTCTGATTACGACGCAGTCGTTATCTCAACTGGTACTCCAACTGCCCGTGATCTCAAAGCTCCAGGCCGAGAACTGAAAGGGGTTCACTTCGCCCTCGAGCTGCTCTCTCAGCAGAATCGCGTCCTGGCTGGTATGGAATTTAGCAAGGACGAACGTATCACCGCTAAGGGTAAGGATGTCCTCGTGATTGGTGGTGGCGATACGGGTAGCGACTGTATCGGTACGGCCCATCGTCAGGGTTGCAAGAGCGTCACTCAGATCGAGATTATGCCTAAGCCCGTGGAAGGTCCAGAAGATCCTCAGAATCCTTGGCCCAACTGGCCTCGCACCCTCAAGACCACGTCTTCGCACGAGGAAGGTTGTACACGACGTTGGAACATCAACACCCTGGAGTTCTTGGGTAAGGATGGCAAACTGACTGGCGTAAAGGTACAGGAAATCGACTGGGAACCCAATCCCAATGGTGGTCGTCCTATCATGGTAGAAAAGGGCAAGCCTGAAATCATCAAGGCAGAACTCGTATTGCTGGCCATGGGATTCCTCAAGCCTGAACATCCGGAGTACCCCAAGAATGTCTTCGTCTGTGGCGACTCTGCCAATGGTGCGTCGCTTGTAGTCCGCGCTATGGCCAGCGGTAAGCAGACCGCCGCAAAGGTCGCTACTTTCCTCCAGCGCTAATCATAAGCCAGCCAATACTGCCGTTCCCGCTCCGGCATCTTTTCAATGGCATAGCGAAGCATCGTACGAGGCATCTCGTGGGCATGCTGACGGAGGAAGTCGCGGAGGAGGTCCATCGAGACACGCTTGCCCATCTCACGGAGCATCCATCCTACGGCCTTGTGCATCAGGTCGTGGGGATGATGCAGATGAATCTCGGCATAGCGTAGGCACCACGATGGATCGCCCATCTGCGAGGTCTTCCACGAGCAGACAATGCTCATACGCTGCTTCCAAAGGTTATCACTCTGCGCTAAAGAATCGAGAATGTTTATTCTAAGGTCTTTATTGTCACTCCCCAGATGAGTAGGCAAAAGCAGCCAATGGCCGAGAATCTTGTGGACAGAGAGGTCAACGAGATCCCAGTTGTTCGCCTGCTCAGCGTATTGCAGATAAAGTGTCAGGATTTCGTCGCGGCCCTTGATGGCATTCTCATCGCGCTCCAATTTCTTCGTCGCTAATCGTTCGAACTTTGCCACAAGGATCAGCAGCCCACAGAGTCTCACCTCATGCCAATGGCTCATCAGCAACTCAGGCACCTCGCTCAGAGGGAAATCCTTTGGAACGGCCTTGACCACCTCACGCGTCTGTGGGACCTTCAGTCCCAAAAACTCATCACCCTCGCCGTATTCACCAGGACCCGTCTTAAAGAACCTCATGAGTATCCGCCGCTGCTCGTCATTCTGCAACGACTCCATGTGTTGTATGATCTCCTTCGCTGTCATAACAGAAGTGGTGACATAGTATCTCCACCTTTCTAATGGGTGTTTCTTTAGTAATTCTCTGCCTTAATCTGGAAGTAGCTCTGCGGATGGTCACAGGTAGGACAAACCTCAGGCGCCTTCTTGCCGATGACGATATGGCCGCAGTTGCTGCACTGCCAGATCACATCACCCTCGCGAGAAAATACCACAGCATCCTCGATGTTCTTCAGCAACTTACGATAACGCTCCTCATGGTGCTTCTCGATAGCCCCCACCAGTTCGAACTTCTCGGCAATCTCGTCGAAGCCTTCCTCACGAGCTTCCTTGGCCATACGGGCATACATGTCCGTCCACTCGAAGTTCTCGCCATTGGCAGCATCCGCCAGGTTCGTAGCCGTATCACTCACGCTACCGCCATTCAGGTATTTATACCACATCTTGGCGTGCTCCTTCTCGTTGGCTGCTGTCTCCTCGAAGATCGAGGCAATCTGTACAAATCCATCCTTCTTGGCGCGCGAAGCAAAATACGTGTACTTGTTTCTCGCCATACTCTCGCCGGCAAAAGCCTCCTTGAGGTTCTGCTCGGTCTTTGTTCCTTTCAATTCTTTCATAAGTCTCTTTTTTTGTTGGTTATTAAATAATTCACACGAACTTAAGGAAGGCCTCAACCTGATCCTTCAGCGCAGACTTCTGCTCATCGCTGAGAATCATCCGTCCCTCCGTCCATGCCTCCATGTTCAGTACGATACCCGTCTGCTGCTCCATCACGTCGGCCTTGATAAAGGTGAGTAGTTCCGTCAGCTTCTCACGGCATTTGGCTGTAGCCATCTTACCACCTGCCCCGCTCAGAGCCACTTTCTTGCCATTAATCACAGTAGGTGTCTCATAATCACCAGCCACCAACGGGCGCGATAGCCAGTCGAACAGGTTCTTCACATGCCCAGGATAGCTGAAGTTATACTCAGGTGTAAACACCCAAAGCGCATCAGCCTCTTTCACAGCAGCCCGCAATCGGCCTACTGCCTCAGGCTCAGGAAACTCGATGTCCTGATTGATTAGCGGCACATCCTTATAGTCCAGGTAAGTCACTTCGGCGCTTGCGCCAATCATCTGTTCAGCCTCGCGGGCCAGTTGTCGGTTGAAGGAACCTTCCCTCAGTGAACCGACGATAAAAAGGATTTTCTTCATAATGCTTCAGTTTATGCCGCAAAGATACGAAATCTTTCCGAGATTTCCAAACAAAGTGGCAGAAATGTTTCGCAACCGAGGCTGGTGAAAACAAGAAAAGAATAAAGAAGAATAAAACGTTGTCAAAGACGACATCGAAACAGGCTATGGCAACACCATCCCCTCTGGCAATTTGGATTGACCTATTAAACGGACCAGTTGATTTTTAATCATCAACAATATCCATTAATGCAATAAAACATCTGATACATTACTTTTTTATTTCAACAACTGCCATTCGCCTTTCACTTTTGAGTGCTCCTTATTGATATAGCCAAGTTCCTTTAAATCGCTGATGGCACGTTTAATCGTTGCCTCGCTTACTCCAAGATTATCCTGAAACCACGAATACTTCGCTTTACGATTCAGCTTAATGGCCTTATATACCTCTTCCACAATAGGTGTCGGGAACTTAGAAACCTTCATTTTTGACGGTTTTTGGTCATCCTCGTGACCATTTTTGTGACCATTTTTGTGACCATTATTATCGTCAGAAACAGACAAATTTGACCCTTTTTGTGACGGTTTTTGACCATTTTCCAGAACCATTAGCAATGGCCTCTTTAACCATCCTTTCACCACGCTGGGATTTTCAGCATCGGTCTCCCGAATCTCTATTTGTCAATGGGAATCAAAACCTGGCCCCCATAACTCCATAAAATTACTGCATCACAACTTTCACAGACTTTTCGCCAATCTTAATAATGGCAATTTCTCCGCTACAAATGTTCGTTGCAATAGATGAATGGCCTCCATGAGCTTTCACCTTGCCTACCATTACACCTGAAGTTGTGTAAATGCAAACGCTTTCTCCATCTTCAACGCCCGATACATTAACAACTCCGTCACAGCTCTGAATTAAAATAGCATTTCCTCTAGTAGTAGCAATATTATTCTCTTGATTGTTATCAGGTGGATTGCCCTGCCCATTCCACATTTTGTCAATATCCATTTCCTCTATTAAAAAAAAGTTCTTCCATCCGTTTGCCACCATGTATTTCTCTTTTGTTCCTGTGGGTACATAAAGTTTTGCATTGGCATAAATTGAGCCATTGAAATTTACTTCCACTTCTTCAGGAACCTCTGATGCAGAATAAATGGTTTTAGCGACTGAAGAAGAGGCTTCTACACGCTTTACATATTTACCGATTGATAGTATTATTGCATTACTACAGTTTATAGGGATGGGGCTAAGATATCCGCTCTGAGAATAATAGTCTCTACCTATATAAACATATTTCGGAGTAGTTTCTTCAGACGATTGACTATTGACAAAGGTGTTATAGTCTAAATACTCTATAGGAGTTTCGCTATCCTCTATTATTAAAGTCTCAAGTTGGCTACAGGGCTGAAAAGCAAAACCATCAATAATTGTGACGCTATTCGGAATATAAACCTTAGTCAAGTAACTGTAACTGAATGCAAAACTCCCAATAGTTGTGACACCTTTGGAGATGTTTACTGATTTTAATCCACAACCCTCAAATGCAGAGCTTTCTATTCGCGTAACACTATTGGGTAGACTGACGGATTCCACGCCGTAACATCTGTAAAACGCCTTTTGACCTATTGAGGTCACATTCAATGTTCTTCCATTGAAAGTGACAGACGCAGGAATCATTACTGAACCTGAATATTGTTGATCTCCGTTCGTAACATAGGCAGTTTGACTATCGGAGTTATACCCATAATAGATTCCGTTCACTTCGAAATCATAGGAATAAGATTTAATACAAGCAAATAAAAGAAGCAATAACAGACTTGCAGTTTTTTGTACTTTTATCATACCTTTTATTCTATTTTAGATGATGATACTTCATTTTTTATATCGTTCATTATTTGATCTATTTCTGACAAAACGTCCTTCATCGTCTCAAATTTATTTAAACATTGTCGACTACGAAGATACATAAATTGCCTATTCAGGGAATGCTGCCCATCCAAGATAGCATTCATTGTATTGGTTGCCCATTCCATATTGGATGCTATATCGTAAAACTGTGATGTTAATATTTCAAATAGATTTATGTTAGGTGGATAATCATAATGATTTGCACCAAATCTTTCTCCATTTGCAAGTTCTTTAATTCGGCTATGTATCCGAGACAGCTCTTTTATCTTTATCTCATCCATATTAAATATTAACAACTTTTCTCATATATCATTGTTTAATTTACTATTATAATCCCTGTACACCCCTAACTTCACTTAATCACCCTTTCGCTCACAGAAGTGTCTGACTTTGCGAGTCCTTGTAGCAGGAGTATTCCTGAGTTTTTATCTTCAGAATCTCAGAAAACCATACCATCCAAGTGGATTTTTCTTGGCTTACCATCTGCTAGGCCGTCACAAGTGTTATAGTGATTTTGAGGTATCCAGTAATCCATTTCGAGCACTCTAGCTTTGATGTCTTCATAGAGATGCCTATCCATAAGGGTAATGAATACTTCAGATTTGTTGTTCTCCGTAATGTCAGTTGTCATTCCATCTGCCCTATTGGCAACTATGACAATACATTCGCCATAACCATCAAATGTAGTTGTTGATAGTCTAACGGGCAGATATCTATTGGCTATTTCAAACTGCCAATCAAAGTGGTTTGTATTTATATTTATCTGCATAATGATTCTTTTGATAGTTATAGTATTAATCTGCCAGATTGCAGATTTGCAAGTAAATGTTTATATACTATTAGTAATTTTTCCACAACCTTATCTGAATTGTTGATTTTGCCATAGAAATCAAATGGATTCTGTGATGATATACCACTTATTAAATCACGTAGAGTATCTGTCATAACTATTTTTGATGCTTGATAAAGCGCCGTAGAGGTTAAACCACTGGAAATCTCGCTGATTTCACCAAAACCATAATACTCCCAAATAGCGAGTAAAGGATATTTCAGACTTTGATAGCCTTTTAATATTTGTGCGACTTGTGAATCAGTATACTGCTGACCAGCAATCTTACATACGTTGAGAATCAGCAAATCAACAGTGGCACAAAGATTGCCAAAGTCTTGTTTAGAATAAGGGAAGCCCTCTGTTATACTATTATCCATAGCTATTATGTGTTTAAAAGTTACATATTGTCAGAATATAGCGTTATGTCTTTATGTAGCCTTTTGCAAATCTTGTCAAAGATTATGCCGCCTAGTTCGCATTTTCTCTCATTCGATATTTGACTCAACTGATTACAATTTTCAATAACATGTCTTTTGACATTCTCAAAGGCATTCTTTTCGCTTGGATTTACAAACTCATTGCTAACATTTACTTTATCAATTATGCCGTCATAGAGATGATATGCAGTATAGAGCATCTTTGTATTTGTAGCCATAGGCATGTCACTTGGTAACCCATCATCAATCATTCCGAAGAAACTATATGGGTTGGCATGTTCATTTTGACAAGAATGCTCCACTTTGTTTTTCAAATGCTTTTGGTCACGGATGAGAAGTATCATCAGTCTGGCAGACGCTTCGTCATGAACATTTACTTTGTCCGAATTCAACGCTTGCGAGAAACAAATAAAAGCATTTTCTGCCCTTACTTCTTGTATGTCTTCGTCAGGTTCTTGGAATCCGAGGCATACTTGGAAAATCTTACCAATTAAGAGAGGATTATCTAATTTAAGGATTTCTCCTGGATTGTGAACGAAGTAATTGTAAACCGCCCCACCGTGTTGCTCCAGCCCCGAATAATCTTGGGTACCGAAAGCCGTCCATGCCATAAGAGCATTGAAATTTAACTGATTGTCCATTTTGAATACCTGCCCTCCAGCCACCATAAGAGCCCTTAATTGTTATGAAGCGTGGAGCTGATTTACCACGTCTTCGAAAGGAGGCTGTAGGAATTGCCTTGTAATGTAGATGCAGTAACCAGTCCACGCTATACGCGCGAACCGTCAATACCGTCCTTGCATTACATTGGAAGTTTCCTACATTTCCTTTCGCAAGTCGAGCATAACGCTTCGTTGTTTCAACATGTCATTGCTTTCCTTTCGGATTGCAGGTGCAAATATACACAAAAATCTCAAATTCCGTACTCCAAACCTGCAAAAATCACATAAAAAGTTGTGAAAATGGTCACTTTTTCAGTTCCGAATGCTCAGAATGTGATTTATTTTACTACCTTTGCGCATAGGTTAATGAAATGTTTGTCTTATTGTTGGCCAATAAAAGAAACAAAAATGAGAATTAAAGTTAGACTCGCAAAGATCATCGAATGGCTGCTGACGCTTGGTATAAGAGATACCATTGCTTATCAGTCAGTGGATCCTGATGCGGACTCTTACACAGTCCCCAATGAAGAACAGACCCAAGGAGGTGAGAACATTTCTGCATACATTGTGACTGGTGCCTCTATGAGCAGGATTGATGCCATGGAAGACAAGCAATATTGGGAGCGAAAGTTCACGAAGGATGATATCATCGCATTGAAGAATATGATGGGGGTTACACTTCCCAAAGAATACGAAGAGAAGCTGAAGATGTTGGATGTTGTCCGTCCTGGAGATCTCATTTTCGTTCCTACCGATAAAGAATCTGATAATGAAGAGGAAAAAGCTAAAGTCAAGGATGAAGCCCTCCTGTTGAAACTCTCTTTGTATATCAAAGGCAAAGATGCGCCTAGACAGTTTTTGGATGCAGCCCGGAGATTGGATAACAACAAGGATATCATCTTCCTGGTGAAGAAATACTATGATAATCAATTGATCATAGGGAATTCGAAAGACCTATATAATATACTTTTCGAAGAGAAACTATATACAAGAAAATACAATAACTGGAGATCTCAATTAAACAAATTGTTACTGAAAGAGAGCCAGAAAAAAAAGTAAACTGGACTAAAACTGGATTATCACTGGATTAGTACTGGACTGCCGAAAAACAGTCCTTTTTTTTGTTTTTCTGTCCGTTTAATCATCGTACATTTGCCCCAGAATCCCGATGTGGATGACTGGTCTTTCACATGTTGCCCAAGCTAGAGTTCAAGCTAAACTCCGATTGATCTCCAAGAGATCTCCAAGAGATCTCCAATCGATCTCCAATCGAAGTCCAATCCATCTCCAATCGAACTCCAATTGAACTCCAATCGAACTCCAATTGAGCACTAGAAAACCTCGGTCGCCAAGGGTAGGATTTAAGTAGTGATACCATTAAATTATTAAAGTTATGGTAAACAATGCAACAACAAACGGCGCTTCTAGTCGCCGAGTAAAGAATCCCAAGACGAATGCACAGACAGTGCAGCGCATCTTGATGAAAGTGGTTGTCATGGCCTACGTGATGCTGAAGGACATCTGCAACCACTCGTTTGAAGGCTTCTCGAACGGCCTTCAGTGTATGAACAAGTTCAAGAAATTGAACCTCAAGTACCTCCGTGAGCGTGCGTCAACGCTTCAGGCTTTAGGTCAGAGCCTCAGCCAGTTCTTCCAGTTCATTCCTCTCCAGAGCGAGAAGTGGTCGCCTTACGCAATCATCATCTCGCAGGGTCATCTGCCCGAGATTGATGTTGCCATCGATGCCACTCAGGGGCATGTGGCCTATGTCAACTCTCCCAGCCGCTCCTATGCTGATCTCATTAACACATGGGGCTTGCAGCGTGGTGACCAGCTGACGTTCGTGACCGTGCAGAAGCGCCAGGGCAAGTACGAGGTGAACTACGCCCGCATCGTGCTCAACCCTCGTAATGCCGACGGTTCTGGTGCGCCCATGTCGACTGAGATCGTGAACAGCGAGGGCGAGTTCCCCTGCAGCAACTGGAAGAATCGCCTGAACTTCTCTACTTTCGAGTTCGACACCGACCACTTCAACTTCGTGCTTGGCCGTGGCGGTGATGTCGTTGCCGCCGGTATCATCGTCAGCCGCAAGGACAAGAGTGGCGGCTGGTTCCGCAGCAACTGTCAACTGGTGCTCAACGAGGCTGGTCTTGGCAGCGACCTGTGCAGTCTGTCAAAGGCCGTCGAAATGAGCTATGCTGCTTACGACATCGACATGGAGTCAGAGTTCTACCTGAACAACGCAGGCACAAGCGGCACTGGTTCTACCGAAGATGTCACTCCTGGTGGCGGTAGCGGTGGCGTGACACCTGGCGAGCCCAGCTACAACACCTCGGCCACCATCAACGGTGTCAGCCAAAGCATTGCTGGAGGCAACGTCACTGCTACAGCACCTGTTACCAGCGTAGCCGTCAGTGGTACCAATCTCGGCGACGTGGTGTTCACAGCCAAGGTGGATGGTACGGGCGATGCCATCAACCCCACCAGCCACGATGCCAACGGTGCTTCGTTCACGGGTCTGAACGTCGAGGCTGGCCACAACCTGGTGGTCTATCATGACGGCACGGTCTGGTTCACAGTTACGGCTATGGCTCCCAGTAGCGGAGACTTCGACGTAGGTTCGTAAATGAAACAAGAAGTAATTTGACACATTGTAAGATAATCGCTGGATATAAAAGCAAGTTGTAAGCAAACAAACGTGTTTTTCGGCTGATTAGTTTACAATGTGTCAAATTTCCTCATTTTCTACAAACAAAAAGGACGGTTTTCTTTGTGGATTCTAACTTTATGCATACCTTTGCACCCGAAAAAGTTACAAAACGGCAGCAAACTTCACCCAAAAAGAAGCAATATGACAAAGAAAATCAGATTTACCAAGATGCATGGTTGCGGCAATGACTACATCTATATCAATATGATAGAGAATGAGATTGCCGACCCACAGGCTGCAGCCATCGCCTGGAGCGATCGCCATAAGGGTATCGGCTCTGATGGTCTGGTACTGATTGACAAGTCGCTTGTGCCTGAAACAGATTTCTCCATGCGCATTTTCAATGCGGACGGCTCGGAGGCCATGATGTGTGGCAATGCCAGTCGTTGCATCGGCAAGTTTCTGTTTGAGCGTGGGCTGACGGATAAGACAGAGATCCGTCTGCTGACCCTCTCAGGTATCAAGACGTTGAGTCTGCACGTCGAAGACGGTATCGTGGAGAGTGTGACGGTGGATATGCTCGAACCTGTGTTTGAGAATGAAGAGCAGTTCATACCTTCACGTGGTCTCGCCCAGGGCACTTTTGTGTCGATGGGCAATCCACATTACGTCATCTTCACGGACAATGTGGACCAAGTTGGTGAGACGGGCCGCATCCTTGAGTATCATCCGGCCTTCCCGCAGCGCTGCAATATCGAGTTTGCTCGCGTGGAAAATGATGGAATTATCCGCACTCGCGTCTGGGAGCGTGGCAGCGGCATCACCCAAGCCTGCGGTACCGGCGCCTGCGCCACCGCTGTTGCCGCCTTCGTCACAGGTCGTGCTGATCGCCAGTCGCAGATAGTCATGGACGGCGGCACGCTCAACATCGAACTGTGCGAGAGTGATCATCACGTCTATATGACCGGTCCCGCTGAATTCGTCTTCGACGGTGAGGTCGAAATAGATAAATCGTAAATTGTAAATCGTCAAATCGTAAATACACATGGCATTAGTAAACATCCACTTCCTGAACCTCCAGAACAATTACCTGTTCGCTGACATTGCCAAGAAGGTCAATGCCTTCAAGGTGATGCACTCGGGTGCCGACGTTATCAGTCTCGGCATCGGCGACGTCACCCAGCCACTGTGTCCTGCCGTCACTGAGGCCATGCACAAGGCTGTCGACGAGATGTCTACCGCTGAGGGATTCCGTGGTTACGGTCCTGAGCAGGGTTACGATTTCCTGCGCGAGGCTATCCTGAAGAACGACTTCCTGCCCCGTGGCATCCATCTCGACATCGACGAGGTTTTTATTAATGACGGCGCGAAGTCCGACACAGGTAACTTCCAGGAACTGCTCCACTGGGATAACTTCATCGGTGTCACCGACCCTATCTATCCCGTCTATATCGACTCTAACGTGATGATTGGCCGTTGCGGTGTATTCAAGGATGGTCGCTGGACGAACGTGCGCTATATGCCCACCAAGGCTGAGAACGGCTTCATTCCCGAGCTACCCAAAGGTCGTCCTGTCGATGTCATCTATCTCTGCTATCCCAACAACCCCACGGGAACGGTCATTAGCAAGCAGGAATTGCGCAAGTGGGTGAACTACGCCCTGAAGAACGATGCCCTGATCCTCTACGATGCCGCCTATCAGGCCTACATCCAGGATCCGAAGATCCCCCATTCTATCTACGAGATTCGTGGAGCCCGCAAGTGTGCCGTCGAGTTCCGTTCGTATTCTAAGACGGCAGGTTTCACCGGCGTTCGCTGCGGCTATACCATCGTGCCTAAAGAGGTCACCGTCAGCACCTTCGAGGGCGAGCGCATCTCGCTCAACCAGTTGTGGCTGCGTCGCCAATGTACGAAATTCAACGGTTGCAGCTATATCAGCCAGCGTGCCGCCGAGGCCATCTACTCGCCAGAGGGCAAGGCTCAGGTCAAGGCTACCGTCGACTACTACATGCAGAATGCAAAGAGAATGCTCGACATGTTGCGCTCGCTCGGCTACGAGTGCTACGGAGGTGAGAATGCACCCTACGTATGGATGCGTACCCCCGACGGCATGGGTTCATGGCAATTCTTCGAGGCCCTGCTCTATGGTGCCAATGTCGTCTGCACCCCCGGTGTCGGCTTCGGTCCCTCAGGCGAGGGTTATGTCCGCTTCACCGCCTTTGGCAGTCACGAGAAGACCGAAGAAGCCCTGGAACGCATCAAGGCATGGAGTAAAGGTTGACAAATTTCTTTATTATCCAATTGATATTCCGCGAAACCAGTTGAGGTTTCGCGGATTTTTTTGTTGCATCAGGAATGTCTGTGTCCGCGCACAAAATAATCAAAACTAACACTTTGTAACATCATGACAGGATTATGAGGCAAAGTGATAGCAGAAAGACATGCATCAGCCTTGAAATGTTTACATTTTGATAGTTGTGTGCGTTTTTAACAATCAAAACGAAAGCATTTTGTTTGTATTTCTATCAAAACGTCATACCTTTGCATCGTCAAAACAACAAATTGTAACCCAATAAGAGGGCTTAGTATTAATTTAATAAGGTAAAAAGGTATGAAAAAGATTGAAGCAATTATCCGCAAGACGAAGTTCGAGGAGGTGAAAGCAGCTTTGCTATCATCCGACATCGACTGGTTTGAGTACCACGACGTACATGGTATCGGCCAGAGCCGACAGGAGCGCATCTACCGCGGCGTACAATATTCAACGGACGTCATTGAGCGCGTCGCTATCACCATCGTGTGCCGCGACATCCTGGTAGCCCCAACGGTGAAAGTGATTCTGCAGGTAGCCCATACAGGCGAGGTTGGCGACGGTCGCATCTTCGTGAGTGAAGTGTTAGACACATGGTCCATCCGTACTGGCGAGAACGGCGACACTGTTCTTAAAGATAAAAAGTGAACAGTGAATAGTGAATAATTAGGATAACAAACACAAAACTTTTAGGATATGAACGAAATTGGATTATCACTCGATACTGTATGGATGCTATTGGCAGCCATGTTGGTTTTCTGGATGCAGCCAGGCTTTGCGCTGTGTGAAGCAGGTTTTACGCGTAGTAAGAACACGGCGAACATCCTGATGAAGAACTTTGTCGACTTTATGTTCGGCTCGTTGTTATTCTTCTTCCTCGGCTTCGGCTTTATGTTTGGAAGCGAGGGTGCAGGCTTTATCGGTATGCCTAACTGGGGCGACCTGAGTTTCTACAAGGGTGACCTTCCCGTAGAAGGTTTCCTGATTTTCGAGACGGTGTTCTGTGCCACCTCTGCCACCATCGTCAGCGGTGCGATGGCTGAGCGCACGAAGTTCTCGATGTACCTCGTTTACAGTGCAGTGATCTCGCTGTTTATCTATCCCATAGAGGGTCACTGGACGTGGGGCGGCGGCTGGCTCTGCAACGATGCTGCTGACAGCTTTATGATGACGACCTTTGGCGACGTGTTCCACGATTTTGCAGGTTCTGCCATCGTACACAGCGTAGGTGGTGTGCTGGCGCTGATTGGTGCCTTGGCACTGGGTCCCCGTATCGGCAAATACAGTGCTGACAAGAAGAGCAACGCTATTCCTGGTCACAACCTCGCTATGGCCGCTCTGGGTGTATTCATCCTCTGGCTCGGATGGTTCGGTTTCAACCCAGGTTCGCAGCTGGCTGCCAGTGGTGAGGTGAACCGCATTGCTATCTCGCACGTCTTCCTGACCACCAACCTTGCTGCCGCTGCAGGTGGTGTGGCTACGATGTTCCTCACCTATATCAAGTACGGCAAGCCATCGCTCTCACTGACGCTCAACGGTGTGCTGGCAGGTTTGGTAGGTATTACGGCAGGTTGTGACCTGGTATCACCCACAGGTGCTATCATCATCGGTCTGGTTTGCGGTATCGTACTGGTCTATGCCATCGAGTTTATCGACCACAAGCTGCATATTGACGACCCCGTTGGTGCTTCTTCAGTACACGGTGTATGCGGTATTCTGGGTACGCTGATGACAGGTCTGCTGTCTACATCTAACGGCGCTTTCTACGGAGGCGGTTGGGGATTCTTCGCTGCTGAGTGCTTTGGCATCCTCGTCATCGACCTTTGGGCTGCCGCCTGTGGTTTCGCTCTGTTCTATGGCATCAAGAAACTGCATGGTCTGCGTGTTAACAAGCGCATTGAGGAAGAGGGTCTCGACGTTTACGAACATGGAGAGCTTTGCTACAACTAAAGAAAAGTTTAGAGTTTAGAGTTTAAAGTTTAGAGAAATTATGAAAAAGATTGTTTTAATGGCGATGATGATCGCTACAGGATATAGTGCTACGGCACAGGATAAAGTAGAGACAACAGTAGCGGCCGATTTGGTAAGCAGTTATATCTGGCGTGGTCTGGATTGTGGAAGCGCCGCCGTACAGCCTACACTCGGCATTGGCTATAAAGGGCTTTCTCTCTCGGCATGGGGCAGCTATGGACTGACCGACCCTGACGATGTGAAGGAGTTCGACCTGACACTGGCTTTTGCCACTGGTGGTTTCAATATCGGCATCACGGACTATTGGTTCAGCGAAGGACTCGATCCTGATGGACGCTACTTCAAATACGAAGCCAACAGTACAAACCACATGTTCGAGGCCAACATCGGCTACGACTTCGGAGTGGCCAGCATACAGTGGTTTACATACTTTGGAGGCAACGATGGCACCAATAAGGACGATAAACGCGCTTACAGCAGTTATGCGGAAGTGGCCGTCCCATTCAAACTTGCCACAGTCGACTGGACTGCTACAGCCGGTATCGTCCCTTGGGCCACCACCTTATACGACACAAATGGTTTTGCTGTGACCAACCTGGCGCTGAAAGCCACGAAGGAAATAAAAGTGACGGATTCGTTCTCAATACCTGTCTTCGGACAGATTGTGGGCAACCCTTGTTCACAGAAAGGCTACCTGGTTTTCGGGTTTACGCTGCAGCCCTGATCTTTCCAGGTGAACACCTCCCCTTATCGTGATGGTAGGGGGAGGATTTTTTGTTTATGTGTCCGATAACAGTTTGCTAATAAATGGTAGATTTTATATACAAAGTGAAAGCAAAAGGTAAGCAATACACGCTTTAAGGTTTACAAATTGTCAATTTGAAGCGTTTTTAACAAACAAAATGCAAGTAAATAGATGTGTTATTCAAACAATTTGCAGTACCTTTGCACCATCAAACAATCAAATTGATATTTATAACAAAAAGTAAAATTATGGAAGCATTAAGATTTCAGGTTGTCGGTGAGGCATTCAAGAAAAAGCCGCTCGACGTAAAAACACCCAGTGAGAGACCTTACGAGTATTTTGGTAAGAAGGTCTTCAATCGTGAGAAAATGTACAAGTATCTGCCGAAGCAGGTTTATGAGAAGATGATAGACGTGATGGACAATGGTGCCCGTCTGGATCGTGACATCGCCGACTCTGTAGCCGCCGGTATGAAGCAGTGGGCCGTAGAGAATGGTGTCACCCACTATACGCACTGGTTCCAGCCCTTGACAGAGGGAACTGCCGAGAAGCACGACTCATTCATTGAGCACGATGGCAAGGGTGGTATGGTAGAAGAGTTCACAGGCAAACTGCTCGTTCAGCAGGAGCCCGACGCCTCTTCGTTCCCTTCTGGCGGTATCCGCTCTACTTTCGAGGCCCGTGGATATTCTGCATGGGATCCCACATCACCCGTGTTCATCATCGATGATACACTGTGTATTCCCACCGTATTTATCTCGTATAGCGGTGAGGCCCTTGACTATAAGGCTCCTCTGCTCCGTGCCTTGCATGCCGTAAACGTAGCGGCTACGGATGTATGTCACTATTTCGATCCCGCCGTGAAGAAGGTCACTTCCAACCTCGGTTGGGAGCAGGAGTACTTCCTCGTCGACGAAGGTCTTTATGCTGCCCGTCCTGACCTGTTGCTGACGGGTCGTACGCTGATGGGCCACGACTCTGCCAAGAACCAGCAGATGGATGACCATTACTTCGGATCGATTCCTGAGCGTGTGGCTGCCTTTATGCGCGACTTGGAGATTCAGGCGCTGGAGTTGGGTGTACCTTGTAAGACGCGCCACAACGAGGTGGCTCCCAACCAGTTTGAGCTAGCTCCTATCTTCGAAGAGACGAACCTGGCCGTTGACCATAACATGATGCTGATGTCGCTGATGAAGAAGGTGGCCCGCAAGCATGGTTTCCGTGTGTTGCTCCACGAGAAACCATTCGCAGGCATCAATGGTAGCGGTAAGCACAACAACTGGTCGCTGAGCACAGACAACGGCATCCTGCTGCACGCTCCTGGCAAGACACAAGAGGCCAACCTGCGCTTTGCAACCTTCATCGTCGAGACGCTGATGGGTGTCTACAAGCACAACGGTCTGTTGAAGGCCTCAATCATGAGTGCCACCAACGCCCATCGTCTGGGAGCAAACGAGGCACCTCCAGCCATCGTATCAAGCTTCCTCGGCAAGCAGGTCAGCGAGCTGCTCGATCACATCGAGAAGGCTGATAAGGACTTCCTCGCCATGACTGGCAAGCAGGGGTTGAAGATGGACATCCCTGAGATTCCTGAACTGCTCATCGACAACACTGACCGTAACCGCACATCGCCATTCGCCTTCACTGGTAACCGCTTTGAGTTCCGTGCCGTAGGTTCTGAGGCTAACTGCGCATCGGCCATGATTGCCCTGAACAGTGCCGTAGCCGAGGCTCTCGTTGACTTCAAGAAGCGTGTGGACGCTAAGATCCCCGAGTATGAGAAGAAACTCGCTGGTACTGAGCACAGTGCTAAGTTCCACGCCATCATCGACGTGCTGCGCGAGGACATCAAGACCTGTAAGCCCATCCGTTTCGACGGCAACGGCTACTCTGACGAGTGGGTCATCGAGGCTGAGAAACGTGGTCTCGACGTGGAGAAGAGCTGTCCGAAGATCTTCGAGCGTTACCTTGACAAGGAAAGCATCGATATGTTTGAGAGTCTGGGTGTGATGACGAAGAAGGAACTCGAGGCCCGCAACGAGGTGAAGTGGGAGACCTACACCAAGAAGATTCAGATTGAGGCCCGCGTACTGGGCGACCTCTCGATGAACCACATCATCCCTGTGGCTACCCGTTATCAGAGTGACCTGCTGAGCAATGTCAACCACATGTCAGTGGTATTCCCCATCGACACAGCCGACAAGCTCTCTGCACGTAACATCAAGATCATTGAGGAGATTGCCGAGCGCACCTCTGCCATTGAGAAGGGTGTAGAGGAACTCGTAGAAGCCCGTAAGAAGGCCAACAAGATAGAGGATGAGCATGAGAAGGCTATTGCTTACCATGATAAGGTAGAGCCGAAACTCGACACCATCCGCTATGAGATCGACAAGCTGGAGCTCATCGTCGACGATGCCCTTTGGCCACTGCCGAAATATCGTGAGCTGTTATTCATAAGATAGTAAGAACATCAAACAATTTTTTTTGGTTGTTTGAAGTTTGCAGGGGGACCCGACGCTGCGATAGCCTCGGGTCCTATTGTTTTACCCAGAATTGCGTAGTTCATTAACAAAGTTTAACTGGCGTCAATGAGTTTACTGCCTTTATTGTCAGGTCAAACTGCGTTAATCTTCCAAAATCGCTTTGTTATCTCGCCGATTCTAAGTATCTTTGCAAACAAAACTGGAAGATATGAAACGATTATTAGAAGTCTGTACTGGTAGTCTTCAGAGTGTGATGGCTGCCGTAGAAGGAGGGGCTGAACGCATCGAACTCTGCTCAGCATTGTCGTTAGACGGTCTGACGCCATCGCTCGGACTGCTGAAGACCATCCGCTCAATGTACCCCACTTTGAAAATCCATGTGCTGATCCGACCACGTGAAGGCGACTTCGTTTATTCTGAGGAGGAAGTACGCATCATGGAAGAAGACATCAAGGCCTCCCTACCCTATGCTGACGGTATTGTGATTGGTGCGCTCGATGCAGAGGGTAACATCGATATCGAGACGACTCGCCGATTAGTGGCAGCCTCTGAAGGAAAGCCCGTTACCTTCCATCGTGCCTTCGATGTCTGTCGTGATCCTTCGGCAGCCCTCGAACAGATCATCAGTCTGGGTTGCCAGCGCATTCTCACCTCAGGACAACAGCCCAAGGCCGAACAGGGCGTTTCATTGTTAAAAGCACTTCAGCAGCAGGCTGGCGATCGTCTGATCATCATGCCAGGCGGTGGGGTGAACACAGAAAATGCCCGCCTGATTATCGACCAGACGGGCTGTAGGGAAATTCACGGTTCGTGTTCTGCTGGTAGCGGCATCACCTCTGCTGAAGCCGTCAGCATCGTGAAGGCTACAATTTGCGAATAATCTTCATCAGCTGCTCACCCAGATTGATGGTGTAGCCCTGACTGACGAATACCACACGATTGAACGTGTCACAAATCAGGAATACAGGTAATGAGGGACTGGTGAGTTTCATCTGTTCCCATACCTCCTGACGGATCTTTCCATCCACATCAATACCCCAGACCACAGTATTGGGCAGTTTGTCGAACTCAGCAAAGTTAAAACGCTGAGCCTCATCGTCGTTCTGGAAGAGCAACAGCATCTTACGTCCCCACTTCTCCATCTGCTCCTTGTAGACGCTGATATCGCGCAGAGCGTGGTTCGTGGGTTCCTGGTTAGGTGCCACGATACCAAGCACATAGAAGCCGCGACCAGTAGTTGCAAGGATACTCGTCTTCGACTGTGAAGCATGATCGAAATACAGATCCTCTGCATTCAGGGAACCAATCACCTGAGCCTCCTCCTTGTCCTCACGCATGGTGAAGTCCATCTTGGAAGGCCCGTCACCGATGGTAAAACGCTCAAGATGTGCCAGCACCTTACCACTGGCCAGTCGCGTACCCGTCGTCAAGAGGTAATCACCCTTTTCCAACTCAATACCTTTCTCGAAATCACGTTTCCATGTAGCCTCTTCGTCGTAGGTTAACAACTGCGCTTCGCCGTTAGCCAACTTACTGATTGTAAAGTGGATATAGTATTTCGGATCATCATAATGCTCAACGGGTTGATAGGTCAGCTTGAGGGGCTCGAGATTCACACTTTGGTCTGTCCGCTTCTCGTAATCCACATCATACCATGCCCCATCCTTCTCGTATTGCGGCTTACCGTTCACCTCATTGATACGTGCAGGGAAACCCAGACTACGGGCTGCAGAGACGAAGAAGATGTTACGCCCCATGTTGTCCGTCAGCCGGTCTCTGTAGACACTCATTGGCTGCATGCGCAACTGCTGGGGATTATGACCGTTGTCAATCTTGAGGTTCTGCTGACACCAAGCGACGAGATCCTCCACCTTTTTAATACCCTTCAGCTCCTGTCTGAAGAATGCCTTGTAAGGGGTGAGCCACTCGTTCTCCACACGTGGCGAGAGCACGTAACGACAATAGATATCTGTGGTATCGGTCAACTCCACTTCATTATCACGAAGCACCTCCAAGGAGATATCTCTCAAATCCTTCTTCGAGATGACCTCAAGCAGTTTCCGAGCCATCACAGGGTTCTTTGCTTCGGAGAGGAACTGTTTGATGGTCTGATGGTTACCACGCCAGTCCTCTACAGGCATTGTTGCCTCATAGGCATGACGGATGGAGTCCTCCACTGTCATCCTGCGATTGTTCTCTGCACGCTGCTCCGGTGTCACCTCAGGCAGCGCCCCACTGACAGGTGGAGGCACGATGTCGATATCCACACTCTGTGGCAAGGGTTTACCATCAAGCACAACAGTGACAGCCATATCCTTGCCAAACGTCACTTTCTGAATAGCGACCTTACCATCCTTCGACACCCACAACAACATATCGCCAAGACCAGCCGTGAGGAACGATTTACCCTCTGCATCCGTCTGTTTCTTGGCAACCGTGTAGAATTCAGCATAGTTATAGAGTTTATACGCCACCTGTGCCCCTTCCACAGCCTTGCCTTGCGCATCCACTACCTTGACGTCGATGCGAGAGGTTGGCGCATAATTGTCGATGACATTGATCTCCGTATAACAGGGTGTACGACTCATCACCTCCTCGGGACCGTCGTAATCGCCAAAAGCCTTCGTATGCATCAGCATGCCACGCGATGCACTCTCGTTAAACCAACCTAAGTTCAATACGGGCTCAGGTTCACAGGCCCCCAGGAAATACCACTTCCCATCAGCCCAGGCCTCCACCCATGCATGGTTATCATCAGTATGTGCCCAACGTGGCGTGTAGACCTGGCGTGCTGGGATGCCCACAGCTCTCAAGGCTGCCACCGTGAACGTCGACTGCTCTCCACAACGACCATAAGCCGTTTTCAGCGTAGCCAACGGACTACTCGTTCGCGCATCACTCGGACGATAGGTCACATGCTCGTGGCACCAGTGGTTCACCTCCAGGATAGCCTCCTTGATACTCAGATTCTCCACCCTCGGCTTCAGTGCCTGATAGAACACCTCGCGACTGTTGTCGAGGTTCTCATTATTCACACGCACAGGCACTACGAAATGCCTGAACTCCCTTTCTGGCACCGTCTTACCCCAAGGCATCTCTGCCTTTGCCTGAAGCGACAGTGCCACGTTCTTCTCGTAGAACGCACGCGGATAATCCGACTTGTCAGGCAGTGGCATATATTTGTAGAGGAAATCCACATAGTCATCCTTCGTCTGCCCCATCGCTGTCAGCCATAGATTGCCCAGCACCATCATCATGAGTAATTTTTTCATCGCTATTCCCTTTTACTTTTCACTTCTCACTTTTCACTTCTAAAGTCCTCTTGCTTTCCAGATACGATCCTTGGCAGCATTGATCTCCTGGAATTTCTTCTCAGCAGCCTTGCGCACATCCTCTCCAAGGGCAGCCACCTTGTCGGGATGGTGCTCAAGAGCGAGTTTACGATAGGCTTTCTTCAGCTCATCGTCAGAGGCATCCGGACTGACACCCAGCACTTTATAAGCATCCTCAAGGGTATTGCCTTCGAGGTGGAGCATCGAGTCAACCTCACTGCTGCGGAGTCCCATCCACTGGGCACATTCCTTCAGAGCCGTAATTTCACTTTGGGGCACATGGCCATCGGCCTGGGCCACCATCACGAGGTAGTTCAGAAGCTGCAGACGCTGCGAATAGTCCATCTGCTGGTTGATCTGTCCACAGCATTGACGCACCGTCGACTTGAACTGTTGCCAACCTTCACGCTTCTGTTCGTCGAACAGTTTGTTCAGGATCTCATTGCCTTGGTTGACTGCACTCTCACCAAAGTTCTGACGAAGCATCTGGCGCACCAGTTCCATCTCTGAGTGCATCGCCTTGCCATCGGCCTTAATAATATAAGAGGAGAGCACGAGCAAGGAGAACAGAAAACTGTTTCGCTGTCCCTGCTGCTGACGCTGGCGATAGGCCTGCTGATAAGCCTGGTTATAGTCCTGATAGGATCGCTGTTGCCACGAACCTCCATCACGTTCGGAGCCTGCGCCCCAAGTCCCTGAATTATCTGGGCTATTCACGCCGTCGAGCATCGAATCAAACAACGAGCCCACCAGATAGCCAGCCAATGCCCCCAAAGGGCCACCTGCCATCCATCCGATAAATCCTCCTATCCACTTTCCTGCTGCCATCTTTATATTTTCTTACTTTTTTACCTTTTCTATCGTCTCCAATAGGTTCGCCTGGATGATACCATTCGTGGCCACGACGCTATTCCCTTGTGTAAAGTCCTCAGAACCAGCGTAGTCCGTCACCTTTCCACCTGCCTCCATCACGATCAGACTGCCAGCCATATAGTCCCATTGGCCAATATACTGCTCGGCATAGCCATCGAGACGACCAGCAGCCACCTGACAAAGTGCCATCGCTGCAGAACCGCATGCCCTGATACTGCCCACGTTGCCATAGAGCTGGTCTATCAATCCCTTAATCACAGGCTTATAGGCATCGCTGTTATAGGGCAGCTGCAGACAGAGCAGCGCATCCTGAATCTTCTGCTTGCTGACCCTCAACCTTTCATTTTTCACTTCTCCACTTTTCACTTCTAAGTGTGCTCCTCCACCCTGCCAGGCGTAGAAACACTCATCGGCACAGATCTCATAGACCACACCAATGAGGACCGTCTTGCCTTGCAAGAGAGCGATACTGACGGCATAAGGTGCATACTGATGGATGAAGTTGGTCGTACCATCGAGGGGATCAACCACCCAGCACACCTTTTCACTTTTCACTTCTCCACTTTTCACCTCTTTGGCAGTGCCTTCTTCCGTGATGAATCCCGCTTCAGGCAGAAGTTCACGTAAAGCATTGACAATCAGCTTCTCCGAACCTTTATCCACATACGACACATAGTCGTGGGCATGCTTCCGTTCCACACTCTCCAGAGAGAACTTCCGTCGCTCCTCCCTGATATAAGCCCCTGCCCGCCGAGCAATCTCACAAACGGACAGGGTATATTTCTCTAAATCAATCATCTTTTCCATGAAAAAACTTATACTTCTCGCTTGTGGTGCAAAGATACAAAGATTTCTTCAAACTAACAAGCAATCAGCCAAGAAAAATGCAAACTAATGAGCTTGCTGAAGTCTATTCAGATGGCAAAGCAACAGTTGGTTATTGCTGTCGCGCAGGTGCATGCCGTTTCCCTGACAATAGCGGAAATATTTGCAGTCAGCACACTCGCCTGTCTTTTTCCACTCCCGTTGACGGTAGGGCGCAAACCGGTTCTCCCAGACCTCCATGAAGTCATCCTCGTAGATGTTGCCCTGATGAAAGTCGGCACGGATACTTGTACAGGCACCTATTGCCCCATCGGCCATCACACCACCAACCGTAATGCCGGCCTGACAGGTGTAAAGCAGATTACGCACCTCGCCCTCATAGTTGCCCAAGAAGCCCTCGCAGCCGTAGTCCACACGGATCTCACCCTCCTCGCGCGTCCTCTTTATATAGTCGAACACACCTCTGAACTCCTCATCGGTGAGCCGCATCATCGGGTCCTGGGCAGCCCTGCCTACAGGGAAAACGGTGAAAAGACGCCATCGCCTGACGCCCTTCGAGACGAGGAAATGCTTGATGTCGTCAAGACGAGGAAAGTTACGACGGTTCACGCAGGTAACGATGTCGAAGAGAAATCCTTCCTGGGCAGTGAGCATGTCAATGGCCTGGCTAACCATGCGGAAGCTCTGCGGGTTGCCTCTCATCCAGTTGTGCTCGTCCTCCAGCCCGTCGAGGCTGATCGTCATCGAGCCGATGCCAGCCCTGAGAAGCCTCTGCCATCGACGGGGCGTCAGGTGGAGGCCATTGGTCACCATCCCCCAGGGGAATCCCTTCTGACAGATGGCTGCACAGCAGTCTTCAAGGTCCTCTCGCATCAGAGGCTCCCCGCCAGTGACGACGATGCACACCTTGTGGGGATCGGTCTTCCTGGCGATGGAGTCGAGCACACGCAGGAAGTCCTCCTTGGGCATGTCCTTACTCGCAGGCTGCATCTTGCAGTCGCTGCCGCAGTGACGGCATTTCAGGTCGCAGCGCAGCGTACACTCCCAGAAGAGTTGCCTCAGGGGGTGCTCCTCGATGAGGATGGCCTGCTTCTGCCGCCAAAGCTCGAGGGCAATCTTCTTCCTAAGCGTCAGGGGTGTCGGCTTCATCTTTCTTCATCTTGATGTCGGTACGAAGCTCAAAGATACCCATGTCCCATGTTCCAGAGCCTTCAGCCGTCTTGACAGCCTTGCTGCTGTCGATGTCGAGCGTATCGCTGCGGAACTTGCCGCCATTGGCCTCGCCGTCCACATCCTCTACTATGAGCTTGACACTCCCCATGCCAT
>JAFSNR010000034.1 GCA_017443345.1 Prevotella sp. | reverse complement strand
GAACACGTTAGTGACATCCTGAAACGCGCTTGCATGGGCATCGTATTCGAATGGAGCTTTCTGCCTCATCTCCGGGTTGTCGATGGCTGCGTAGGGAGAAGCGCCTTCGTCATAACTTGACACGACATACTCCGTAGCGAGAATGTAGAATGTGTCGAACTCCTTGGTGATTTCCGGAATCTGTAGCCAGTTGGATTTCTGGGAATAGTCGATTGCATCTTTCTCCTCAGGATCTACAGGAGCTGGGTTGTCACCATTGTCTGAAGTGCATGCTGTGAATACACTTGTGCCGCAAATCAGGATGGCGGCAAGCATCCATTTTTTCATTTCTCTCATTTTACAATAATTTTTTTTTGATTAAACTTGTCTGATCGTATTAACTATTTCTCATTTGTTTCCGTCACGAAACAGGCCACGAGCCCGTAAGTGATGGTGGGACGGATCCAGATTTCAGTCATCAAATAGCCAGTGGCTTCGTCTATAGTGTCAATCAAGAGGTCATAGTTGTAGAGTGTGGCAATGAGCACATCAACGATAAAAATCAACCAAAGGTTGGCCTTCGAATAAGTCTTCCAATTCTTCCGAGCATAGAAAAAGGTGAGCATGAGTAGCAGCAGCACCGAAAGCGTAAGACACGACAGATGGAGAGGGTAATTAACCAGCCGAGGTGGAAAGAGAATGTCGCGCAAAAGTACCGTTATACCCAGACACACCGAACTCCAGTAGTTGAACTGCTGGGTCTCCAGTCGGTTGAAGAAGTACATCCACATCATGACAAGACAGGCTACGTAAAACGTGTTGAGGACCAGCTCTGGCCAAGCCACACTCAGTCCGAAATGGCCGACGGCATAAAACATGATACTTACCGAGAGCATTCCCGATATAGCAGTAACAGCAACGTTGAAAATATTGATTTTCTTTTTAAATCTTGTTTTCATATTATCGCAATTAAGCTGCAAAGGTAGATATTTTCCCACAAAAATGAATCAGAGCCCATGTATTGAGCTTTGATTTTGCCGATTTCGTTACTGTTTTTGCTGATTTCGGTATTTTAGGCTTCTTTGGCAGAGTCCAAGCCAATTTAGCTCTGCCCTCGCTCACTCGCAGCCTTCATCCAGGCCGTCACCGGTAGTCCCGTTTTGCGCTTAAATGCATCGCTAAAGGTGTTGTAGCTTCGGTAGCCACTTTCATGAGCCAGTTGCTTGATGGCGAAAGAGCGTTGGGCGGCAACAGCCTCGCGATAGAGTCTGATGAAATGATTGATACGCAAATCGTTGATATAAGCATTATAATTCATGCCCCGGCTGGAGAAATACTGACTCAGATAGAGTCGGTTGGTACCAATGGCCTTGGAAAGCTGGATGATGGTCAGGTCGTGCTGCAGGTAGAGTTGCGCGTCTATGCAATACTTCTGTAGCAATAGGGTGAGGTCTTGGGTTGGTGAGGTTCTAACGTTGTCGGGTGATGTCACCTCACAGCCCGGTACGGAGATAGGCGCATAGTCGGGAATGGGCAATCCTTGCTCGGGAATGGGTGGAGCAACCTCGGAACCAGGAAGCTTCTGGATGCTCAGATCGCTTAATGTCTCTACTCGCCACAGGAGGTAGCAGATCAGTATCATGTTGTTCACCTGCACAATGTATTCACGTATCATACTATTGAAGGCAAACGAGTAGATGCCGAACACGAGCAGAAGAATCGCCAATACCACCAAACTCTGCCACACCTCCTTGTGCTCCAGGTCGGCATAATTGTCGCGCAGCCAACGCCCGTATCGCCTTACCTCGTGCACCATATATATAATTAGTCCACTACCCAGCAACAGATAATAGACATATAATAGCGGCAACAGGGCTAAGCTACGGCTGGCAAGGCCAACCGCCAGGACTACGATGGGTGGTGCTACTATCACACAGATGGGCCACAGCGGCCGTCTGCGGTCTTGCAGCATGACAAGCAACAGGGCTATCGCAGAAGGGATGAGCGTCATGAAGTCGAGCAATGCACCTACAAAATAATTCAGCATGATTTCCTCATTAGAGCTGAGAAAGGATATCGGCAGATACCATATATGGCTCAGCGCTATGCAGGCAAAGAAGGTCGCTGTCCAACGGCGCAGGCGAACTGACGACGTGACATCAGGAGCAACGGCATTGCTCCGACGGAACAGCAGATAGCAACATGCCATCAAAGACATCATGGCCACTGCCCCGTAAAGCATCGCATAGAAGAATTCTCCCTGTGTTTGATGATCGTACATGGTTGTGCTCTTTTCAGATGAATGTTCGCTTCAGCCAGAGATCGAGAAATCGGTCATAGACGATATAGCCTTTCTGAGTCTGATAAACGAGATCCTTATCCTGCAATACCGTCAGTGCCTTCTTGATGCTGCTGGCACTTGGCAGATCATGCTTGCGGACGAAGTCGTTGGACTGCGGCTGTGGCACCAGACTGTCCTTTGCAATGGCTTTCAACAAATTACGCTGATTGTCGGTCAGGAAAGTCATCAACATCTCATACTGACTCACCTTGTCATTGAGGATGCTCAGAATAGCCTCTCGAACCTGCTGATAGTCGGTTACGTGGCGTTCTGTTTCATAGAGACGGTTCAAGACAGACTGGAGATACCATGTATAACCGTCGAACAAGGAATACAGTTGCTGAAACACCTCTCTGCTGAGCGACCCTTTCTTTGCCTCGAACCACTGCGATGCGAAGTCGAAGTAAACCTTTTCATTCAGCGGCTGGAGCGTCATCGTGGCTGTGCTCTGATAGAAGGGACGCTTTGGCGAACCAAACATTTCGTACATCAGATGCTGTTTGCTACCTGAGAAAATAAAGTGGACATTGTGTATAAACTGGATATATGACCGTAGAAGAGCCTCTGTGCCCTGTTCAGGATAGTCTGTAATTGTTTGAAACTCATCGATGGCTACATAAACCTCCTTGCCGCTTTGGTTGAGGTGATCGAATATACTCTTCACCGTGTATTCTGTGTTCGAACGTTCGATAGTGACAGATACCGTAGGAGCCCCTGTTACAGGGTCAGCGCTGATGGTTGGTCGCCAATGGCTGAAATAGCCAAGCACTTTTGCCATCGAGCTTCGTGAGTCGAGTAGTCTTTCTTCCACAATGGCCTTGCCCAACGTCTGCACGAAGTCATACTGATTCTGGGTGTGGAAGATGTCTATATAGATGCATACGGCATTCTTATCCTGCTGCTTAATTTGATTAAAAGCATGATGAATCAGTCCCGTCTTTCCGATTTTTCTTGGCGAAATCAGTGTGGTATTGCGTCCGTTTTGCAAGTTGGCAATCAACTCTTCTGTTTCTTTTGTTCTGTCGCAGAAGTAGTCAGGCCCCTCATATCCCTCGTATATAAAGGGATTCCTCGGTTTAAATGTACTCTTCTTTGCCATCGTCGCTATTTCACTTTTAGTATTTTACTTTTGGTGTAACACTTTTCGGACGATGCAAAGATACAATAAACTATTGATACAAACAAATATTTTGGGCGAAATCTACCTAAAATGGTATAGATTTCGCCCATTTCTATGGTTAGAGCCGCTCTATTCTGTCTTAATGTTGTTAATCGGATTCTCAGAAGCAGCGCGCCAGCTCTGGATGATGACGGTGAGCAGGGAAATGATGAAGCAGGTAAACCCAGCAGCAGCGAATATCCAGGGGCTGAGCGCGATGCGAGATAGCCATACGTTGCAGCACCTCTTCTACACGCTTCTTGCGCTCCTTCTTGGGTACGCCGAGATAGGTCAGCGGCAGTTCCACGTTCTCCTCAACATTCAGTTCGTCAATCAGGTTGAAGCTCTGAAACACAAAACCAATCTGACCCTTTCGCACACGTGTGCGCTGGCTCTCCTTCAGCTGTCCGACATCCTCACCATCGAGCCAATATCGTCCGCTGGTGGGATTGTCGAGCAAGCCCAATATATTTAATAAGGTGGACTTACCACAGCCCGACGGCCCCATAATAGCCACGAACTCACCTTTCTTCACTTCAAACGATACGCCCCCAAGGGCTACGGTCTCCACCTCTTCCGTGCGGAACACCTTCTGAATGTTTTCTAACTTAATCATATCTTTTACTGTTTTGAGATAATTGACAGGTTTACTTATTGGCCAGATCATTGTCCGTACAGAGTGGCTGATATTCGACACTTATCTGCAAGTCCAATTCCATCGGGCTGTTCTTGTGGTGACGGCTGTAGCAGGCAATAAGTGTCACAGAGTCGTTGGGCTGCAACAAGTAGATCATCTTTCCCTGTGGCTGGCTGAACGCTGACTTCTGCTGATTCCAGCGGCTGAACTCTGCGGTGTATATGGCGCCAGTCAGTGTGTAGTCATATCGCCCAAAGCATTGCCAGTCGTTATGTTGCCATACATATTTGATTCGACTGCTTAACAGACCATCGGCATGATAGTTGTACTGATAGCGGCAAACGGGCTTCAGGTGGTTTCTGTCTTTACCTTGACACTTCTGATAGACAGACATCGATGAGACGTTTCCATTGTCGTCAAATTCTGCATGATAGGCAAACTGGCTGCTGCTATCCATTCTCATTTCCTCATAGACCTTATTAACAAGATCAGAGGTCATCACTTGTGCCTTGGAAGCCATAGCCATCAGGCACACCATCGAACAAATCATTAACTTTTTCATAATCGTAACTTTTTAATTGTTTGATAATCTTGTTTTCTTTTTCACAATGCAAAGTTACCGTTATTTTTCTCTCCTTGCAAGCTTTTTCACCCCTCTGGAGACCGTTTGTCTAATTATTTGACGGTTCTCTGTATGATTATTAGACACTTGTCACCATCGGGATTAGAGAAATCTCTTTCTTCACTCGGTTTTGATGCTGTTGACGGGGTTCTCTGTTGCGGCGCGCCAGCCTTGGAGGGTGGCGGTGAGGACGCCAAGGAAACGCTCGTTGTCCTCGTACCAATGGCGGTGCTGACGGTCGAGCGAGTTTACTTCTGTGACGATTTCACTACCTGTCAGTTCCTTCAGCATTTGGGTGATGGCGTCTTCCACCTTCGCCCGTTCCCCGTGATACTTCACGATCATCTGTCGCGGTGAGCCATATAATCTGCTCACATAATCGTTGTTACCGTCACGGTATTCATCGTCTTTTACCTCCTGCTGATGATATCTGATCTTTCCTTTTGCGCTCATCACACAGCACTTTTCCTCTATCTCTGGGCACATGTCCTTGATTTGCTTCGCAGCCTCTGGCCACATGGCAAAAGTCTCCTGACTACCTATCAGACAGATACGGTCTGCATTCTTGTGCCAAGTGTCGATACTGTACTGCCGCCAGGCATAGTCGCCCAACAGAATGATGAACATCAACGACACCACCAGGCCCGCTATATTAATAAAGGTATAGGCCTTGTTGCGCGACAGGAATTTGAAATAACTATTTATGTACTTATGTTCTTATGTCTAAAAAAGACACTGCAAAGTTACAACAATAAAATGAATCCGCCAAGGTTTTTAACCCCAGCGGATGCAGATTGTCAAAAAATTAGACACCTCAGCGTATGATTATTAGACAGTATGACGCTTTGAGATGAAAGATTATATCAGTTGTTTCAGCCATAGGGCAAAGAAATGGTCATAGATTGTATAGCCGTCGGCATTATGATATACAAGATCCTTGTCTACGAGCACTGTTAAGGCTGTTTTCACGCTACTGGCACTTGGCAGTTCATACTGTCTTATGAACTCGCCGGCTTGTGGACTCTTCACGCAGTCTGTCTTGGCAATGGCCTTCAAGAGCGACAATTGGTTGTCGGTCAGGAAAAGCAACAGACCCTCATATTGCATACTGCTCCGATTGATGATATGTTGTATAGCCTCCGTTACTTGCTGTTCGTTGTCAATGGTCTTACTTTGTTCGTACAGCCGGTTTAGTATCTGCTGGATATTGGCTGTAACACCATCGAACTGTGTATATATAGCATGGAATATATCCTTTGAAAGCCTCCCCTTTTTGGCCTCAAAGAAACGATGGGCAAAGTCGTAATAGATTTCTTCATGCAGGGGGTAAAGCCCCATACCGACCGTACTCTGATAGAAAGGACGGTCTGGCGAGTTGAATATCTGAGCCATCAGATGTTGCTTGCTACCAGAGAAAATGAAGTGGACATTTGGGGCAAACTGCATGTAAGACCGCAACAACGCCTCAGTACCTGTTTCCGGGTAATAGGTGATTTGTTGAAACTCATCAATGGCAATATAGATGTGGTGACGGCTTTGTTTCAAATAATCGAATATCGTTTTCAGTGTTATCTCCGTCTGAGATGTTTCGACGCTGACAGACACTGTGGGCATTCCCGTAACTGGATCGGCACTGAACACGGGGCGCCATGAACCGAAAAACTGCAGCAAACGCCTAAGTGCCTGTTGTTCGTAAGAGAGCACATATTGAGCCAAGGCCGTTCCCAGCAACTGCACAAAGTCGTGCTGGTTTTTCGTGGAAAAGATATCAATATAGATGCAAATTGCATCCTTCTCCAACTGTCGGATGCGATAAAATGCATTCCTGATGAGTCCGGTTTTGCCGATTCTACGTGGTGATATCAGCGTTGTGTTACGTCCATTTTGGAGGTTGGCAATCAACTCTTCTGTCTCTTCCGTCCTGTCACAGAAATAGTCGGGACTGACATATTCTGCCAGTACAAACGGATTCTGCAGTTTCATACTCTTCTTTGCCATATCATCTTTAATTACACTATTGGTATTACACTAATGGTGTGACGGAATTTCCGTCACGGGATTCCCGTTATGTAACTTCCGCGATGCAAAGATACAACAATCCTCTGATATAAACAAATAATTCGGGCGAAATCTGTCCATAAATAGATAGATTTCGCCCGAAAGTATTCTTTGCGAATCTCTTTTTCACTCCGTTTTGATGCTCTCTACGGGATTCTTGCTTGCGGCGCGCCAGCCTTGGAGGGTGGCGGTGAGGACGCTGACGACGAGGACAACCAGGAGAGAGAGGACAAGCGGCAGGGGCTGCATCACGATATGGAGGCCGGAGATGCTGCCTACCATCGGGGCTAACCAGTAAGAGAAGGGAATGGCGATGACGGCGGCGACAAGCGACTGGATGGCAACGGTGCGAAGCAGTCTCAGGGTGATGCTGCTGATCTCGGCTCCAAAGACGCGACGCACGGCTATCTCACGTCGACGCTGGCCTACGAAGTAGCTGTTCATGGCCATCAGACCAAGCACGGCGATGAGCAGGGACACGATGGTGAAGACGGTGAGCACGCCAAGGAAACGCTCGTAGTCCTCGTACCAATGGCGGTGCTGACGGTCGAGCGAGTTTATTTCTGCGCCGATTTCACTACCTGTCAGTTCCTTCAGCAGTTGGGTGATGGCGTCTTCCACCTTCGCCCGCTCCCCGTGATACTTCACGAGCATCTGTTGCGGTGAGCCATATAATCTGCTCACATAATCGTTGCTACCGTCACGGTATTCATCAGTTCTTTGAAATAATAGAGGTGTAGGATGCTCTTCCTCGCGCATCACGTTCTGGTAGACTATATCCGGATATACGGCTCCCACTTCAATGTTTACCTTTCCGTCAGCAGTCACAATCTTCCTTTCGTCGTCGCGCTTGCCGAATTGCCGCAGCAACTGGTGATTGACACCCCAACCATGGTCGGTGTAGGTTCTCTCAGGGTGGATGTTCAGGATGTTAAAGAAACAACTGTCGCCCATTAGTAATCTCATGCCTACCGCCGTGCCGTCATCGGCCTGACAGGTCTGGTTCTCCAGACTTTCGATAGGAGTACCGTAGCCGTAGCCCACAGCCTCTACCTCTGGCATTGCAAGCAATTTGCTGCGCAGCGTCTGCCGCTGACTTTCGTTGAGACCGCTGATGCTGATGCCCTTAGTCTCAAGGATGTTGTCGATGTCGTAGCCCAAGGGCTGGTTCATCCTTTCGCGGATGCCGCTGTTGAGCAGGAGCGTCACAGTCAGCATGACGATGGCGAAGACGGCCTGTATGACCATCAGCGCATGACTCCAGCGCTGGCGCACACGGCGGCGGAACGTGCCGCGAACGATGTCGATGGGCTGGTAGCCACTGAGAATGGATGCTGGCACGAAGCCTGCCAATGTGCCCACGATGACGATGCCGAACAGGAAACAGACAATAGCCGGAACGCTCGTATCCTTCAGCAGATCCATCGGACAGTTGGCCATCTCTACGGCCTTGTCTTGTAGGGTGAGGGCTATCAGATAGCCTGCAATGAAGGCAACGGCGGTGAAGGCGATGCTCTCGCTGATAAGCTTGGCGAAGACTTGCAGGCGCGACAGCCCGAGGAGTCGCCGTGTGGCCATTTCCTTCGAACGCTCCGTGGTGAGCGACACACTCAGGTTGACGTAGTTGAAGATGGCGAACACCAGCACGAGCAGGGCAATAATCACGTAGAGGTGGGCCATATCGCGACTGCCATGATTGATGTCGTCTTCCCCTAACCAACATGACTTGGCATCGTAATAGAGGGTGGAGAGTGGGGTGAGAGTCACATCCTTCGCAACCCCCATCCTGTAGTACCAGAAGAAGGTTTTCATATAGTCGCGCATATCACTTATCTTGCTATGCAGGTCGCAGCCCTCGCGTTCCAGTAAGTAGAGCACGCAACAGGTGGCGTTATCCATGGATTCGACATAAGCTGAGGGATGAAGTTGGCGAAGATTCTCAAGATTGACCACACATTCGTAGGTGTCAGGAATAACGGAGCGGTCGAAGTCGTCCATGATGCCGCTGACGGTGAAGGTCTTATGACCGTCAGGGGTGTCTTCGTCGTCTATGACAACCTCCTTGCCCACAGCGTCGCCATCGGGCCAACAGCGCTGTGCAAACTTCTTGCTGACCACCATCTGGTTAGGCGCGCTGAGCACCTTGTGCCTGTCGCCCGTCAGCAGACGATAGTCGAAGAACTCGAAGAAGTTGGGCGCCGTGACGAGCATCTTGGTGTCGACCTCCTGACCGTTAATGGTAAACCTCATGCCATAGCCCGCAACTGAGCACCAGTCCTCAATTTCGGGGAAACGGTCCTGCAACTTCTGTCCCAGACGGAAGTTCGACGACATGTTATTCTCGTTGCCTATGACAAAGGTGCGGTCGCCGCGCGTCTGGTAGTCCTCCACCGACGTCTGACGATAAATCAGGTCGCCCAACAGCAGCAGGAAGGCCATCGAGAGGCACAGCCCTGCAATATTAATCACGGTAAACAGCCTGTGACGGCTTAGGAATTTCAGATAACTCTTCATACCTCTTTGCATTATGATTTATTATTGTTCAAAATTCGGTTTCGAGCGGGCGCTCCAGTGTATGAGGCCGTTCGCTCCAAGATATAAGGGCGGGCGCCCCAATTGATACGGGCGGGTGTACAAAACGAGAGAGGTACGGGTCCCGTCCCTGTCTGGTAGGCTCTCACTCCCTGTTTGCTACGGGTTCTTACCCTTTTCGCGCGTAGTAACATCATTGACTCCTTACTTAAGCACCAACACCTCATTATCTTTGAATGCCTCATATCCGCTGGTGACGACGCGTTCGCCTGGCTCCAGGCCTTCGAGGACTTCGTAGTACTGCGGGTTCTGGCGACCTATGCGGATGTTGCGGCGATAGGCTTTCGAGCCGCTCTTGTCGAGGACGAAGATCCATTGTCCGCCGGTGGTTTGGAAGAACGTGCCGCGAGGGATGAGGACGGCCTGCTCTGGCTGGCCTAACTCCAAATCAATGTAATAGGTCTGGCCCGTGCGGATATTCTCAGGACGCTCGCCTCGGAAGATGAAATCACAGCGGAACTTGCCCTCGCGAACCTCTGGATAGACTTTGCGCACCTGAAGCTGATATTGCTTGTCGCCACGCGTAAAGGTGGCAGAAAGTCCTTGGCGCACACGGTCGATATAGTGCTCGTCGATCTGTGCCTGTACCTTATAGTCGCTGAGGTCGTTCAACTGACCAATCTTCTGCCCAGGCTGGATGCTCTGGCCCAGCTCCACGTCGAGCAAGCCTAACTCGCCGTCGATGGCAGAGCGCACTTCGAGCTTATCCTTACGCTGACGAACCAGCACCACGTTACGGCGCATGTTCTGCAGGTTGTCCTCCATCTGGTCCATCTGCACGGTTCGGTAGATAGAGTCCTGCTTCAGTCGCTTGCTTACCAGCGAGCGCTTCTTGGCAGAGAGCTGGTAGTCCTCCTGCGACTGCAGGTAGTTCTCACGGCTGATGAGCTTCTCCTGGTAGAGCCGCTTGTTCTGCTCGAAGGTGCGCTTCTTGCGCTGGGTGTCCATATCGAGCTGGGCCTGCTCCGTCTGGTTGTTCAGACGGTCCTGCTGCATCGCCACCTGGGTGTTACGGAGCAGGTTCTGCTTCTCGGCTAATTCTGCCTCCGCATTCAGTATCTGCAGGTCGAGGTTGCTGTTGCTCAGACGGACGATGACATCGCCCTTCTTGACGTGCGTACCTTCCTCAACCACCTTCTCCATCACGATGCCGCCTTCCTCGGGCGAAATCTGCACCACCTGGATGGGCATTACCTGTCCGTTGGTGCGCACATAGTCCTTGAACTCTGCATTCGTTACCTCGCTTACCGTCAGGTCGTCGGCATTGACTTTCAATGTGGAGGCATGATTGCCAAACACGATCCAGCCGATCATCATCAGCAACAATACACTACCTGCGGCATAAGGCCAATACTTCTTCAGTCGTTGCGACCTGGTCTTTTCAATTATTCTGTCCATATCGTTTCTCCGTTATAATATCTTACCAATTGTTCTTTTACCATCGCCATCAGCCGGCATTGCAGCAGGGTGGCCTTTGAGCTGAGCAGCTGCGAGGATGTGGTGCGCAGGTCGATAGCTGTCGATAGACCTTCCTCGAACTGCCGGCGCGTCAGTTGATAGGCCAGAGAGTCGGCCTCTACCTTCTTCCTCATCTGCACCGTCTGTTTCTGATAGCCTTGCCAGTCCTGCCAAGCCTCGCGAGAGAGTTTCTCCAGTTCCAGCTGCTTCTGCTCGTAGTTCTCGCGGGCTATCTGATAGTTGTTCTTCGCACGGCGGATCTTGGTGATGGTCTGCAGGCGGTTGAACAGAGGGATGCTCAGGGTGGCGCCTACATACTCGCCCATGTTGTTATTGAACTGGTTGCTGAACGAGGCGGCAGTCTCAGATTGCAGCGCTTTATAATAAGTGGTGCCCAGGCCCGCACTCAAAGAGAGAGAGGGAAGTAATGAAGCACGGGCCTGATGCCACTCGTGTCTTGCGGTTTGCATCTGATAGCGCGACGCCAACAGTTCTGGATGCCCCTGAATCAAGCCTGGTCCGCAGGCTACGGACTCGGAGTTTGCTGCGGACGGAATCAGAGTTCGCTCGCGACGGACTTCCAACGAAAGGGTATCTGCGATAGGGAAAGCCATCGCTTTCTTCAGTTCCAGCATGGCAGAGGCATAGAGATTCTGCTGGTGGATCAGTTCATAGTCGGCTTCTGCTTGCTGCGACTCTACCTGGGCTACCTCAGCGGCACTCTTGCGGCCCACCTCTTCCAATACGCGAGTCTGGCGGAGCAGGAGCGTTGTCTCTTCCACTTTCTCTTCAGCCATCTTGACCAGACCTTCGTAATAAGCGACGTTGGTGAAGGCTTGCAGCACATCGAGGGCTGTCTTGTCTTGTTTCTGGCGCAATGCGGATTGTCCCATGAGCACACTCGCTTTAGCGGCTTTCAGGGCATGCAGACGACTGAACCCGTCGAACACGGGCAGAGAAGCACTCAAGGTGTAGCCATTGTAAAAGGTACTCACGTTGGTATAGCCGTTCGTCTCAGGGTCGATGGCGCGTCCGAAGTTGTACTGTGCATCTACGCCCGCATCAACAGCAGGCAGGAAATGGCCAATGGCTCCTGTGCGGTTCGCCTTGTAGTTGTCAAGTTCCAGCTCAGTCCGTTTCACCTCGTGGTTATGATCCACAGCATACTGCATACATTGTTGCATCGTCCATGCTTCCTGGGCATGGGCTGAAACGGCTATGAGCGTCATGATTGCTGTCAACGATTTTTTCATCACTTTTGTTATTTTTGTGATGCAAAATTAAGAATTTCTCTTTTATGTCCCAAGGTTTTTAACACATCCAGAGGCAGATTGTCTAATATTTAGACACTATTCCGTATGATTTTTAGACAGATTCTTCGTATCTCTGGCTTCGCCGAACTTACTCACGCTCGAAAAAGCTCAAAAACATTTGGCTTTTTGCTCGCTTATTCGTAACTTTGCCCCCATGAAACAATATGGTACGATATTAGTGGTCGATGACAACCCGTCAATCCTGACGGCGATGCGCTATCTGCTGGATAGCATTTTTGAACGCATACTGACGCTGAACAAGCCTGACGACATCCTGAAAACGATGGCGCAGGAGGAGATAGATATTGTTCTGCTCGACATGAATTTCACCCTTGGTGTGAACAGCGGGCAGGAGGGCTTGCTCTGGTTGCGAACCATCCGTAAGCACCATCCGCAGACACCCGTGGTACTGCTGACGGCATACGCAGATGTGTCGTTGGCGGTGAGCGGATTGAAGAGCGGAGCCGCTGACTTCATCACCAAGCCGTGGGACAACGACGAACTCATTCGAAAATTGAAAGACGTGCTGGAGATGCAAAGCGAGATTGTAACACTCGACGAGATGGAGAAAGACCATATCCGTCGTACAATTGACCACTGTCACGGTAATCTCTCGCAGGCAGCAGAACTGCTGGGCATAACTAGGCAGACACTCTATAACAAGATGAAGCGACTTTAGAATTTGCTACCGCATGAATACGTTCATTTATATAATAATAGGTATTATTGTCGTGGCGTTTATCTGGTGGTTGATACGCCGTCAGCGTTCGCTCAAGTTACGTGCCCATCTGATGCAAGAGGCCATTCGCAATCGTGACTTTACCTTTCGTCTTCCAACTGACGGCTTGCTGCCAGGAGAACGCGCCATGCAGCAGACGCTGAACCAGATGGGTGAAACCATCCGTCAGCAGATGAACCAGAACGAAGTTGAGGCATGGGAACGACTGACCCGTGTGCTGACCCATGAGATGATGAACGCCACAGCGCCTATCACCAGTATCAGTCAGTCGATGCTGGGTCGCGATGATGTGAAGGGCACACCACTCGAACCAGGCATCCAGGCCATCTATGACACCAGTCGCCATCTAAGCGAGTTTGTGAAAAACTATCGCAAGATGTCGCAACTGGAGAAGCCCGTTTTGGAAGATGTTCTGTTTCGCTCGCTGCTTGATGATGTCTGCAAGGCTTACCCAGAACTGACTTGGGAAGTAAACGTGCCTGACATTACATTACGTGCAGATGCAGGTATGATGCGCCAAGTCCTGATGAACCTTGCCAAGAATGCAGCAGAAGCAGAAGCCAGGAAGATGGTCATCACACCGATGGATTCGCCATCCGCCAATCAGATAGATCTCTATGTCGGCAACGACGGACTGCCCATTCCGGCAGAGAACCGCCAGTCGCTCTTTGTGCCTTTCTTCACGACAAAGCGCAGTGGCAGCGGAATCGGTCTTTCCCTGAGTCGTCGCATGATGATCCAGCAGGGCGGTATGCTCGACCTTGCCGAAAATCCATTGTCAGGATGCCGCGTAGGGTTTATCCTCACCATATTGATTTAGTAAAATAAATTAGGTGTGCTGTCAGACCTGGAACTGCGTAGCATAACCGGCCACGAGTCGCAGAAGAACTTTGAGGGCTACATCCGGATAGGCATCTCGGAGCAGGCCCAAAGAGTAGGCGATAAGATTAAGGCTGCTATGGAAGCGAAAAAACAGGTTGACAAGTAGAAAAACACTAAGCGGTTTCAACTGTCAACCAGTCAAATGATGAAAATATGCACGAGAAACAACTTTTTTCTCACAAAAACACAAGAAAAAAGTTGGATTTCGTGCTATTTTTGAAAAAATAATTATATCTTTGCACCAAATTATAAAAGACGATAATTATGGAGAGTCGCAATATTATAGGTAGAGATCGTGAAATGGCTGAGTTACAACGATGCTTGGGCTCCGATCGTTCAGAACTTGTCATCGTTTATGGAAGACGACGTGTTGGTAAAACATTTTTGGTAGACCAATTCTTCAATGAAACGTATGACTTTACTTTCGTCGGTGGCCACAAGCTATCACAGCGTATCCAACTCCGAAATTTTGCCAAGGCATTGAAGATGGCAATGAAGGAGCGGGTCATGCGTAAGTTTGCCGATTGGTTTGATGCATTTGACACCCTAGAGGAATATCTTGAATCTTTACCATTAGCAAGGAAGAAAGTGGTGTTTATCGATGAAATGCCTTGGATTGACTCACTTCGTTCCAACTTCACAGAAGCATTTGAAAACTTTTGGAATGGGTGGGCGGCACGCCGTAAAGACATTATGTTCATTGCCAGCGGCTCAGCTACATCATGGATGATTGACAATCTTGTGGAAAATCAGGGAGGCTTACATGCCCGCATAACCTGCCAGATATACCTTCGCCCATTTAATTTGAATGAGACCGAGCAGTATCTACGGGGACGTGGATGTTTATGGGACAGATTCCAAATAGCACAATGCTATATGTTCTTTGGTGGAGTCCCATTCTACTTAAGTCTCTTGGACACAAAAGATAGTCTTACGCAGAACGTTGATAGACTCTGCTTTGCACGAGGTGGAGCACTCAGGCTGGAGTTTGATGAACTGTACAATGCCTTGTTCACCAATGCCGATAAGTACGTGGATATTGTACGATTGTTAGCAGATCGACGTTGCGGAATGACAAGCAGTGAGATTGCAAAAACAACCTCAATAGACGGGAAGCGACTTGCAAAGATGCTTAACAATCTTGAGCGTTGCGACTTCATCATGAAGTTCAGATACTATGGGAAGAATAGCAACGATGTCATTTATAAACTGACCGACTTCTATACCTTATTTTATATAAAGTACATCGAGATCTATAAGGATTCGTACGATGAACAGTGGTGGCAACATCACTCGATCTCGCATAGTGTGGAGTCGTGGCAGGGTCTTACTTTTGAGTTACTGTGTCTGATGCATATCCGTCAAATACGTCAGGCTTTAAACATTGGTGGTGTTGCCACAGAGGTTTCCGCATGGTTCGACCAGGCAGACAAAAAGAAAGCTGTTCGAGGCTCTCAAATAGACCTCATTATTGAGCGAGCCGACAGAATTATCCATCTTTGTGAAATGAAATTCAGTCAAAGTGAATATAGGATTACTGCCGATTATGAGGAAAAGCTTCGTACCAGAATGGCACTATTCAAAGAAAAGACCAAGAATAAGCAGACGTTAGTACATACCTTCGTTACAACCTTTGGTGTGGCTAATGGAAAACATTCGAGCCTGGTTCATAGCGAAGTTACTTTGGATGGGCTATTTATCGCCTAAGAATGGATCTGCATAATTATCAAGAATGGATTGCAGAACGCCAACGGCTTCTTGAGCGTATCAAGGAGTTAGAAGCCGAGAATACCGAGCTTAAGAAACGGCTTGGCGAAGATGTTGTGCCTGTTGTGCATGAACCGACAGCTATGCAGAAACTATCGGCCCAAGAGAAGGTTGAGCTGTTTCGAAGTCTGTTCAAAGGACGCGAGGATGTGTTTGCCAGAAGATGGTACTGCAAAGCGAGTGGAAAGGGTGGTTATCAGCCTGTATGTCAAAACGAATGGAATCGTCAACTATGCGATAAACGAAACTTCAAGTGCGCTGAATGCCCCAATCGTCTGTTTGCCCCTATGGCAGACAATGATATTTACCGTCATTTGGAAGGAAAGGATGTTGATGGTCGGGATGTCATCGGCCTTTATGTGTTGAATGAGGACAACACCTGCCATTTACTATGTACGGATTTCGACGATAAGAATTGTGAACATAGCTATCAAGAAGATGTACTTGCTTTTGTTGATGTATGTAAGAGCTGGAATATACCATACTCTATTGAGCGTTCTCGTTCAGGCAATGGCGCCCATGTCTGGATATTCTTTGAGACTCCTGTGTTGGCAGTCAAAGCTCGCAGAATGGGCAATGCTATCCTCACGGAAGCTATGAACAGAAACGGAAAGATTGATTTCAAGTCATACGATCGGTTCTTTCCAAATCAAGACACTTTGCCAGAAGGAGGACTTGGGAATCTGGTTGCACTGCCACTACAGGGGCAGGCCCGCAAAATTGGCAACAGTATATTTGTAAACGAGTATTTCGAACCATTTGATGATCAGTGGGAATATCTGCAGAATATGGGCAAACTCTCTGAGGCTGCAATGGATGAGATATTGAAACGGACAGCCAATATTCTTCCGCTAGGCGATTTATCAAAGACAAGCGAAACCAAGCCTTGGGAAGTGCCGATGGCAACAAAGATAGAGAAATCGGACTTTTCGTCTGAGGTTGTTATCACGAGGTCGAATATGCTCTATATCCCGTTGAGCAATTTGTCATCAAAGGTTCTCAATCACCTCAGACGTATTGCATCTTTCCGCAATCCTGAATTCTACAGCAAACAGGCCTTGCGTCTATCTACGTATTCAACACCACGAATCATTTCCTGTGCAGATTTGACAGATGAGTATCTCGCCCTGCCTCGTGGATGTGAGGATGCTGTCACGGCATTGCTCAAAGAAAAGGAAGTGGATAATCTTTTTAATGACAAAACGAATCATGGCAGAATAATCTCTGTGCATTTCAATGGAGAACTACGCGAAAATCAGCAAGAAGCAGTCAATGCTTTGTCCGCAAACAATACTGGCGTACTTTCAGCAACAACAGCTTTTGGTAAGACAGTGACTGCTATTGGACTCATTGCAAAACTTGGTGTTAATACGCTAATACTTGTCCATACGAAAGCTTTACTCGACCAATGGGTTCAGAGGTTGGAGCAGTTCCTTGTAATAGATGATATTCCCGAAGTTGAAGAGGAAAAGCGCAAACGAAAGAAACCACTCTCGCCTATTGGCACCCTTTCCTCAACAGGCAACAAGCTTCATGGTATTATCGACATTGCCCTGATGCAATCGTGTATAGCAGATAATGAAGTAAAGAATTTTGTCAAAGATTATGGCTTGGTCATTGCCGATGAGTGCCATCATGTATCAGCAGTGAACTTCGAGCAAATTTTGAAAGCCGTCAATGCCCGATATGTCTATGGCTTGACGGCAACACCTATTCGCAAAGATGGCCACCAGCCGATTATCTTTATGCAGTGTGGTCCAATCCGATATGCCGCTGACGCCAAGGCACAGATGCAGAGCCAGACATTCCAACGCCTGTTAGTTCCTCGATTCACTCCATTCAGGCCAATTAGTGGCGAAGACCTTTCGTTTACGAAGGTTGCCCAGCAGTTGGCAGAGGACGATTATCGTAACCTATTTATCGTCAAAGATGTCATCGAGGCATTGAAAGAGGGGCGTTCACCGATAATTCTAACGAGCAGAACTGCTCATGTTGAAATCCTTGCCAACCTTCTCAAACCACACTGCCCTAACGTTATCACTCTTGTCGGCTCAGAAAGCACCAAGGAGAAGCGCCAGAAGATGGAATATCTCCAATCCATACCCTCCACAGAGCCGCTTGTCATCGTAGCCACCGGCAAATATGTAGGCGAAGGCTTTGACTATGCAAGACTTGATACCTTGTTTCTGGTTTCACCCGTCGCCTGGAAAGGTATTGTGGCCCAATATGCAGGCCGATTGCATCGAGAGTTTGACGGTAAGGAGGATGTGCAAATCTATGACTACATTGACATCCGTGTTCCTGTTTGCGAGTCTATGTACCGCAAACGCCTAAAAGGTTATGCCTCTATTGGCTATAGGATTCGGAACAACGAGATGTTCGATAGTTTGTTCCCCACGACAGACGTAATCTATGATGGATTAAACTTTGTTTCACCATTTGTTTCTGACCTCTCACAATGTAAGCGTTCTGTTGTCATTTCATGTCCGAAAGTCAGGATTGGCAAACAGACACAAATAGCAGAGCGACTCATTGATATGGCTGCGAATGGCATAGAGGTAGTGTTTTACACTCGGGATGAGAATGACGACACCCGTCGTTTGCTGCATCAAGGCATTAGTGTCATCACCATCAACCACCTTTCCCTGCATGCTGCCATTATCGACAAGAGTACAATATGGTACGGCAGCGTCGACATTCTCGGTTACCACTCTGTTGAGGATAATTTCATTAGGTTCAAGAACCCAGAGATTGCCACAAATCTATTGGAATCCATAAGGAATCAACTATCTTGACATCCCAATATCAATAATTCTTTCTTCGTCAGCCCTCACCCACCGGACAACATGCAGCTTGGCTGATATAGTGAAAACTTCTAACAAGAATACTTGAATTGTCTTTGTCTATGCGACTTTTCAAAGGGTTAGGAGTCGGTAGAACTACTAACCAAGCCCTAACAAACTCCTCACCCCACTGCTATCAAGCGGCCTTTTGAGTTATTGATGTCTTGACTTTCTGAATGACCTTGTAATGAGCCACATTGTGAGGATGAGTCTGCTCGAAGCCTAACTTCTTCATAGCCAGCCCTAACTTGATACTCAGTCCTGCCATCGTCTTCAGCGAAGGAAACGCCTTGGTCAAAATGCCGAGAACCTCCGTGTTGCTCATCATCATACCTGTCCCACCCTCCTGAGGTTTCAGGAAACAGGCTTCTATCATCTCCGTAATATCCTTCTTTGCCATATAGTCGAGGTTCAGCTCTTGGATTCGGGCTACCTCGTCGTTGTTAAACCAATACGGAGCCTTCAATTCACGCAGTTCATACAGCACCTGCGCATAAAGCTGCTCGTAATTGATGTCGCCCGTATTGTCTATCAGTTGCCCATCAGGGATGGTGAGGCAGATGTAGCGACGACTTCCTGTGACATCCGTCAGCGGATGAGGATTGTTTGTCGTAGCTACAAACGAGGCATAGCGGGTACGGTCTGCCTGAGCTCGTCCGAATATGGGCCGACCGTTCACCTTACTCTTCGAGAGCGTCTGCTTCAGCGCTGCATGTTGACTGGGACGGATGGCATCGAGCTCGTCGAGGTTGACGAAGAGATTGTTCGTCAGCGCCATCTCCTTGTCGAACTTGTTCGAGAGGTTCAGATGATCCAGATAATACTGTCGCAACGATATAGGCAACAGGCGACGTACAAAAGTAGTTTTGCCACATCCCTGAGCACCAATCAACGTAGGCACGCATTCATTGCCGTGCAGCATGTCCATCTGTAGCCAGTGGGCCACAGAAGAACGCAGCCAGATACTTAAGAAGTGATGCTGCTCAGTTGAGAGACCAGGCAGTCGAGAGAAGAGACGAGCCACATGGTTCTGTCCGTCCCATTGGGGCAGGCTTTCGAGGAACTCGCGAATGGGGTCATACGCGAGTACCTCTTCTGAACGTAGCAAGTCCTGAATGTCCGACTTCGGATTGCACTTCTCTTCAGCCAATTCCTTGCGGGCCCGGATGATGATGCTCATCTCAGCCTCAGGCGTCAGTTCACGATACTCAGGCTCATCCTCAGCAGGCAGCGTTGCATACTCTATCTTTCCGTTCAACACATTGCGGCGGAAGAGATAATTGTTCTTGAGGAACTGCTCTACAGCGAGCAATCCTCCTTCAGAGGCCTGAACAGCCTCAATCTGATTCTTCAGTTCTTTTTCCATAAAATTGTTTTTCTTAGATATTAGTCCTATTCCTTAAGGCTTCTTCCTTAATTCGTTTGCAAAATTATTAAAAAATCGTATACCATCCAAATCTTTCCTGCAAATTTCGCGCGTTTTTTCCAAATGTTAATCGAATTGCTTCTGGTGGGTTAGAAGTAGGGTTAGCAGCAAGGTTAGGACTTAGGTTAGGAGTTGGTTACCAGTTGGTGAGGAGTCGCGACTATACCTAACTGCTCGTAAAGCCTGTCAGCATGGGAGTTTCTTACATGTCTGGTTAGGAGTGTCCACTTTATCACATTTTTACTAGTAGGCCTAAGAATATTTACTGGTAGGCCTAAGAGAAAATGCTGCATGCCTATAGAGAGAATACTGCTTTCTCACAGAGAGAAGCAATCTCTCTGCCCACGAGATTACGGCTCGTTGCCCACGAGGTTACGGCTCGTCCTCGATGACATTACGGCTCGCTATCAACGAGCCGCTTACTTCGTTTTTATTCCCAAGCAGTTTTCGTCATATCTCCCAAGGTTTTGGGTTCTTTTTTGCAGATTTTTTGCACTATAGGTCGTTATTCCATTTAATTTTCGTACTTTTGCACATCGTATGGGAGACTTTAACGATATAGCGCAGATGCTGGCCCTGCTTCATGAACTGCAGGGTATTGACTTTGTTCGTCAGCTGAGGCTGATAACGGAGCGACATGAATTTTCCCCATTGAAAGACGACCCTCTTATTTTTACCGTTGGCGGCAAGGGGGCAGATGACTATGACTCACTATTAGATGCAGCACACAAGGCAGTGGAGCATGGATACAGAGTCTTTGTGTTGCCCAACCCCAAAGGCTTTAGAACAGCAGATTTCATCTTCGAGCGTAAAGGAGTTTATAAGATGTTCGACCTGAAAACCATCGTGGGCAGGAACTCTGTAGGCAATCGTCTGAAAGAATCAGCAGGTTCCTATTAATAGTAAAACCGCACTCGTAGTACGGTTTTAAAATGGGTAGTGACGTATACGGCTTGCCCTCTCAGGAAAGTTACCTGGATAGCCAGAACTTTCATTCTGACGCTGCAAAGATAGGCATTTTTCTCTTATCTTCCAAATAATTCCCCTCTTTTTTGCAGATTTTTTGCTTTGAGGACACTTTATTCCAAAATAATTTGTACTTTTGCAGATG
>JAFSNR010000033.1 GCA_017443345.1 Prevotella sp. | reverse complement strand
AGACGCGGATGCTGTTGAGGTTCTTTATTGGAAACGTCAACATATCCCTGACCTTCATGTCCTTAATTGCTGGTTTGATTTGAAGATTTTCTCCCATTTCCTTGTTTAATTACTAATAAATTATTAACTTTACGGTGCAAAACTAACAAATATTTTAGTAACACGCAAATATTATAGTCAAAAACTTAATTATTTAATAGTTATTAACTTTAAAATATAAGAGTCTATGAATTTAATGGTATTAAGAACCTTGGGTGATAGTTATGATGGAGGACTGAAAAAACTTGCTCAGGACATTAATATGAGCGAGGCCAACCTTCATAGATGTATTAACGTTAATAAGATACAAGCAGGCGATCTGGAACAGATAGCAATCAAGCTGAACGTTGACATCAGAATATTTTTTGACCCAATGGCTATTAAAAATGATAGCCATCCAAACTCTGTTGCCACGAAGGATGAAGAACTTGTTTCATTGAGTAGGGAGCTGGTAAATGTAATTGGTAAGATAATGGACTATAACAAATGAGTATGGAATACTTTGACAGCACGGTATTGTCTATGAAATCCGCGAAATGGTCTGCAATAGCTTCTATATGTTCTCTGGTTGTTGTAGTTTTGGTTATCGTATATACATTACTAATAAACACAGCTGGTAACGACACAAGAGAAACATCTTTGAGAGGACAGCTATATGATAACTTAATATCAAGTGGGAAAGTTGGTATAGAGGAAATAGGCACAAAAGAAGATTTCCTGAATGCCGTTCATGATGAGAGAACGTCCAGGGAGTTTTACAGAAACCTGTCTAATAGTGGACTCTTTAACGAAAAAGAAATCGGTACGGAAGACGAATTCTATGATAGCATTAAGGATGACTTTAAATAATGAGATAGGAGAAATGTTCGTCAAATGTTCGTCAAATTTAATAATTGGCACAAAAGAAAATCCCCGAAACCCCTTTAAAATCGAGGATTCGGGAATTTACTAAGAGGTGCCTGGCGCACCTTTTATAGGTATTTCCTGTTATCTTCTTGTTAGTTTAATAATTTTGTATAATTACCTGTAAATCAATATAGTGCAAAATGATTGATAGATTTCAAGAATTAAATAAAGTTAAGAGGAATAACAAATATGTTCGTCAAATGTTCGTCAAATTAAATAAAATGTTATCTTTGCAAAAATTCTAAGCTATGGTACAAATTACTGCCCGCAAGACCGCAGACGAGAACGTCAGCAGCCTAAGTGTCTGTATAAAGAACAGGATACTTGGCATCAATACGTATGTTTCGTTGAAACTTAAAATCAAGACAAAGGAGTGGAGTAATGAGGTGCAGCTCCCTCGTCATCCTACAGACCAAAGACCTGTACCAGAATTGAGAGGTATGTCATATGCCGAGCTTTCAGACCGACTGGTCGCCATCAAGAAAGAACTGTCATCCGCAGAAGACTGTGGTGCACTTACCGTTGACTATGCAAAGACGGTCATCATGCAGATTATAAATAAGGAGTTTGTGAAAGAGCTGCAAGAGGTTGCTTCCCGTCAGGAGCAGGAAACCAAGAAACAACAGCGCATAACACTGATGGAGTGGATAGAAGAGTTCATCCGTCAGTGTGAGGCTGGAGAGCGCCTAAAGCGCAAGAGCACCAACGTCATCACTCCTGGCACCATCAAGAGCTATAAGGGAACCAAGGCACAGCTGGAAGCATATCAGAAGACAAGGCACAGGGTTATAGACTTCGACGACGTTACAATCGACTTCTATGATGACTGGCGCAGGTTCTTCCTGGAGAAGAAGAACAAGAAAGGTGTGAGCACCCCGTATTCGCCCAATACCATAGGCAAGCATGTGAAGAACCTAAAGATATTCCTTTTCGCAGCCAAGGACATGAAGCTGACTACTACGACAGACTTCGAGAGCAGCCGATTTGTCGCGGAGTCGCAGGACGTAGAGAACGTCTACCTTACGGAAGAGCGCATACAGGAACTATATGAGACCGACTTTGAGGATGGCAAGACGATAGAGCGACTGATGGCACTGGCTCCAGATGATGATGAGCGAGACGTGATGAAGGACCAGCTGACAAGGCGCACACCCAAGCTCCTGAATGAAGCCAAGGACATCTTCGTGGTAGGTTGCCTGACAGGACAGCGTGTAAGCGACTACAAACGCATCAATGAGGAAATGTACAGGGAGCTGAGCGATGGCAACGAATATATCTACCTACAGCAAGCCAAGACAGGCAAGTGGATTTACATACCGCTTGACTTAAGGGTACGCGTGATATTGCAGAAGTATGGTGGTAAGCTCCCACACATCTACGACCAGGACTTGAACGAGCGTATCAAGGTCGTTGGCAGGATGATGGGCTGGAGAGAGAACGCAGGCATCACAGAGCTTCACGGCATGATGCAAGTGCCGACCAGCAAGAAGTTCTATGAGTGCATCAAGACTCACACAGCGCGCAGATCATTCGCCACCAATGCCTATAAGCGCAAGATTTCCCTATCATCCATCATGGTTATCACAGGACACAGTTCAGAGAGGATGCTACGGAAATACCTGAAGCTAGACAATGAGGAACGAGCCATACTGGCAGCAGCAGAGTTCGAGAAAGCCAAGGAGGTAAAACTGAAAGCTGTAGAGTAGATAAAATGAAAAAGGGAGCGCGTTATCACAACGGGTTCCCTTTCATGTAAAATAACTAAAAACCTTATTAATAATACCTAAGCCTATGAGTCTTTTCTAAAGTAGACAGATTTAGACATCGTTTTCCTTGGAGAGCTGTGCCAGCTGGTCCTCGATGGTCTTCTTTGCCTCAGGAGTGGCATCAATGGCAACAGACTGAGGTTTGGGAGCTATAAAAGCAGCCAGTTTGATGATGGCATCGACGCGCTCTTTTGGTTCCAGCCTTCCGAAGTCAGCTATAAATCCTTCTTTCTTTGGATTGCTTTCCATCATGTAATTGGATACTATTCCCTCGATGACATCCTTAACCTTGGTCGTCACCTTATTGGGAGTACCCTTCTTACGTCCACCTGTCTTGTTGCCATTTTTGTCCATCAGTTAACAGATAAAAATCTGGTGCAAAGATATTGAATTATCTTTGGAGCGAATTTTATCTATTAACGTTAATCGATTATGATAGGAGCAATAGTAGGTGCTGGGCTGGGTGCCGTTGGCAGCATTTTCGGAGGCATTTCAGCAAGTCAGGCAGCCAAGAAGAGACTTAAATACCTCGAACAGAAAGAGGCAGAGAACCAACGCTGGTATGACAGACGTTACAACGAGGACCCAACGCAGCGCGCAGACGCACAGCGCATCCTTACCATGACGGAAGATGCCATCCGCAAGCGCAACAGGGCAGCAGCTGGACGCGAAGCCGTACAGGGTGGCCCCAGTGAGCAGACTTCCCAGGAGAAGGAGCGCAATAACCAGATAATGACAGATGCTGTCAGTCAGATCAATGCAGCTGGCGAGAAGCGCAAGGAACAGATAGAGCAGCAGTATAAGGAAAAGAAAGATGCTATTGCCGATGCCAAGATGAATGTTGAGGCCCAACGCTCAGCAGCTATTGGAGATGCCATAAAAGGTGTGATTGGCGCAGGAGCTGGTCTTGCCAGTGCTTTTGACAAGTAATATATTATAGATATGGCAAAGGAAGAGAAGCAGGAAACTACACAGCAGACTACTGACAACAATCAGGAGTCAAAGGAGCAGAAGGCATCACAGGAGTCTAACACTTCTTCATCCCAGCAGACAAATGGCACGGAAGATGCCAATGCGTTTGCCCAGGGAAAGCAAGAGGCTAACAGCTCATATTCGGAACCAGCACCAGCGAAAGGTACTGATGACGTAAGTGCTTTTGCCCAGGGCAAGCAGGAAGCAAACAGTTCGTATTCCGAGAAGAATACTGCGACAGATACAGGTGGAACTTCCGAAAGCCAGAATAAAACCGACGAGTCTACAGCACCAGGACAGCAGACTACCGATGGTTCAACGGCCCCATCTCAACAGAAGAAGCCACAGACTACGCTGCATTTCTATGAGAACCAAACAAAGGCAGTCATGGCTAGCAAGGCTCCTGAGACCTCAGAAGAAAGGGCTGCAAGACTGAAGAGGGAGAGACGCAACAAGACCATTGCTGCCATTGGTGATGCCATCTCCAGCCTCAGCAATCTTTATTTCACTACCCAATATGCCCCCAGCTCTTACGATCCACGTCAGAGTCTGACTGCAAAAATGCAGGACAGATACGATTATCTGAGAAAGGAGCGTGAGGGAAACGAGCGCGAATACTATTCTGCCCTTATGAGAGCGCAGCAGCTAGACCATCAGGAAGAGATGCAGGAGAGACAGAACCAAAACTATCTGGAGAAGTTGCGCCTACAGAACGAGCAGTTTGACAAGAAGATGGACATGATGCGTCAGCAGCAGGAAGAGCGCGAGCGACACAACAAGGAGGAAGAGGCTCGCAAGAAACAGGCTGAGGCAGACCGACAGGCTTCCCGTGTTGAGAGTAATAAGATACGACGTGAAAGTATCTACCACAGAAGTAGTGGTGGTGGCAGAGGAAGCGGTGTCGGAGAATACACTACGATAGAAACCAAGAAAGGCAAGGAGAAGATAAAGCAGAGGTATAAGGGTATCGTTGGCGAAGATAAGAGAAAGCAACAGTCAACTAGCCCTACCGCACCACTATTACAAAAGCGTAAATCAAAAACACAACTGTAATCATTATGGCAAACATTAGACGTACCAGCGACGGAGTATATAATTCACTCAAAAAGATTTCAGAAGAAGAAGGGGTAGATTTCGGTCTGGATGGAATGAGTCTTGAAGATTTCAAGAAGAAATACTTTTCCAGTCCTGCCAATACAGAGAATTTATACAATCGTCTCACGGAAATCTCTGGAGAAGAAGGCATAGACTTTGGGCAAGGAAGCCGTGAAGAATGGATGTCTTCGTTTGACCATAAGACCCAAACAGGCGAGACCTTGCAGGAGTCGATAAGACAGCGTGCCATGCCTACAGCTCCAAATGTGCAGCAGCCCAATCAATCCCAGCAGACGGAAGGATACAAGCCAACGGCAGAAGAGAAAGCTAGTTTCAACAGGACTTTGTCAGCAGGGAAACATACTATTGATAGTTCCTTGCAGCATTTTGACCGCAAGGCAGACAACCTCAGACAACAGCAAGGACTCCATGTGCCACCACGAATCAACGTGGGAGAGACCAACAACCTGCAGGAGCGTGAAGAGTTGAACCCTGAGACTGGCAAGGTGGAGAAGACATACACCACTACCAGAGGGAATGAATATACCAGCAAGTTTGCAGCCGAGCAGGAGCAACAGCAGATAGACGCAGAAGCACGTAGCGAGCGTTATCAACGTGAGCATCCGAAAGAAGCCCTGTTGTCACGTATTGACGGACAGGAGAAGCAGATAGAGGAACAGCTTGGAAAGCAGGAAGTAGACTGGGTGGATGCCGACGGACGCATACATTATAAAGGTGGTCGTGGCGGTGATGAGGCTGTAGAGAACCTTAAGATGGCACAGCAAGACCTCAGACAAGCCCGTACACGTATCGAGCGTAGCCAGCAGCTGGAAGCCAGCAGTGATTTCCTTGGCGGTGTCGGTCTGCCATTCACAAAGGACTGGTTTAATAACTGGAAGAACTTTGGCTATGGTATCTGGGACACACTGAAAGACCCTTCACTTTACGACTTCGGACTATCAGACCTACAGAAAGCAGGTACTTATGCACGTATGAAGCGTAAGATGGAGAGTGGCGAAGAGCTGACAGATCAGGAGACGGCACTTGCCCTTGCTGGTATGTCACTTGCCCGCAGCCAGGAGATAGCAGAAGTACCGCATGGCTATACAGCAGGTGTTACCACAATGGAGATGGCTCCCTTCATGTTACAGATGGCAGCCAACCCAGCAGGCGGTGTAGGTAAAGCATTTGCGAAGAAAGCCATCAAACAGTTTGGAAAGAACGGCATCAAGGCCGTCAGTGCAAGAATAGGTGCAAGAGTACTGGGTAATGCAGCAGAAGCAGCAGCCCTGAGCAATACCCTACAGGCTCCAGCCACCATTGCCAATATCATGCAGCGCTATACTGGCGACTCCTTTGAGTATGGAGAGGATGGTAAGTTGAAGATAGGCCACTATGATACAGACGAGAACGGCAACAGCGTATTCGTAGAAGGTGGTAAAGGTCTTGCACGTTCCGTTTGGGAAGGAGAGGCTTCCAGCATCATTGAGAACTTCACGGAGCTTGGCTTTGGTGGTAACATCAACAAGTTCTTAGGCAAGGTTGCTGCAAGTGGCATGGGCAGACGCATGGGTCTTGGCTATATCAGCGACCTTGTAGGGAAGGTAGGCGCTACACCTTTTGCCAAGAATATGAAGCGCATGATGGAGAAGACCCACTGGGACGGACTCCTGGAAGAGCCTTTAGAGGAAGAATACGGTATCATCCTCAACTCCCTGTTGACAGGCGACAACAAGATAAGCGACCTTTGGGACAGTGACACACAGGCAGACATCTTTGCTGGCACGATGTGGTTCGGTGGTTTCATGGCTGGCATGAATACCGCAGCCTATCCGATATACAAACGCAATATCAAGAAGCAGCTCCAGCAGGCAGACAACAACGGAAGCATGGCTTTTGGCGACGAATGGGAAGTTATGAAGGCTGGTATTGAAGAGATGGACGATAAGGACGTTGCCGACTATCTCTACAGCATCAAGGACAACGAAGCATTCAGCAACGACCAGAAAGCAGCGCTGTTTGCCTATGCCAGCCGACTGAAACAAAACCAAGGTGCCAATGTTGCAGATATGCTGATGCGCATGGAAGGTGGACTCAGCCAGGAGAATGTTGCCATACGTGATGCTTATGCGAGAGGCGAAGAGCTTACAGAGCCTCAGGACATGAACGATGCTAAGAATACCTATGAGTTCCAGCGTGAGAGACTGAGTGAGATTGCCGACGATAACTATATAACGCACTTCGAGGAAGACCCCGTCGGAACTATGCTGCTTATCTACGACAATGAGGAATGGACTCCAGAAGAAAAACAGACAGCATTGGACTTCGTGAATGCCAAGATGACCTATCAAGGCATGCTCGACAGGGTAAATGATGACATTGAGAACCAGATAGAGGTAAGCAATGCCACCATTGACCGCAGACGCAACCCCAGCGACCAGCAGATACACCCTGCAACACTGGTTGATGGCCAGCAGGTATATATAATAGGTGGTGACCTTGTGATGACGGATGACGGAACGGCAATCAACCGACAGGCCAGCAAGCTTATCAATGGCGACAATATGATACTGACTGTCAATGCTACCACTGGCAAGGTTGAGGCACACAGCGTAGAGGACTTCCTGACGGTTGATGAGCCTATCGACGCAGAGCAGATGAAGGAGGAAGCCAGGCAGAACATCATTGCCACCATGTCACAGGAAGCCGACAATAAGATAGACGGCATCCTGCAGTTTGTTCCAGGAGAAGAGTATACTGTTGCCGACGATCAGGGCGCGCAGCATAGCATACAGGTTGTTGCAGACCAAGGCGACGGCACTGTTGCCGTATATATGGATGGCAACATGCAGCCTACCGTCATGGATAAGCAGACCATCCAGCAGATGGCAGACAGCTATAATATCGGCAGGACACAGCAGCAGATGGCTGCAAGAGTCGAGGCACAAGCACAGCCAGCATCAGTCAATGAGGTGTACGATATAGAAGATACCGTGACGTTACAGGACGGACAGGGTGGAACCATTGAAGGACAGGTAGTGACTCTTCCTAATGCCGTAGATGGTGTTTATGTTGTGCAGACCAATAACGGCAAGGCGCTCCAGCTGACAGCCGATGAGCTGAACAGCCGTATCATCAGTCATAATGGTGTAGACATTCAACGTGCAGAACAGGGTGCAGACTTGAATAATGCTGGTGGCGAGGCAGGTTCAGAGCAGACCAGCGCAAACGAACCACCAGCGAGTGCCCTTTCCCGTATTCCCGTCAGGATGGATGGCGACAAGCCAGTAACCGACAGGAAGGGAAGACCAGTGCGTGAATGGCACAAGGCTAGTGTGGAAGATGCTGCAGCAGCCCTTGTGGAAACGACAGGCGGTGACATGCTGATGGCTAGAGACACAGCCAAGGACCTGATAGACCAGGCAAATGCCAAGCTGGAGAAGATACGCAAGCAGAAGCCCAAGGGCGAAGACCCGCTGGAGATTGCAGAGAGTCGCATGGAAATCAAGCGACAGGAGCAGGAACAGCAGGCTATCATCAAGCAATGGAAGGATGTTAACCAGCATATCCAGCAACAGATGGAGGCTGAGTCACAGCGCAAGATTGCCGAGCGTGAAGCAGCCAAGAGTGAGGAACAGCGCCAGCGTGAGGCTGAGGAAGCCCGTATCCGTAAGGAGCAGCAGGACGAACAGGACCGCCAGCGTTTGCGTGAGCAGATAGAGCGTGACCGTGAGAAGCGTAACAAGGAATATGAGCAACTGACGCAGGCTAAGCGTGAGATGGCAGGCTCTTCAGAGGCAATGGCTATCCTGGAAGAGACGGAGCCAAGAAGTCTTGAAGAGTGGGTGTCGTCACAGTTGCGTCCACACTCTATGCTGTGGCAGGATGCCAGCGACAGCGAGACTGGACTGCAGACGGAGCTTGGCATGAAGCGAGCCGACATGCAGCGCATGATGACACTTCTTGGTACCAAGGAAAGCGGAGCTAAGCCTTTCAACCAGATTGTGATGGAAATCCACGAAGGACTGCCCGAAGGTATGAAGGAGCAGTACACCGACCAAGATGTACGCAATACCCTGCTTAACCTCTTCAACGAGGGAAGCAGCACCCGTATGATGCACCTGACGGAAGAGCATCGTATAGAGGAAGCCCGTGAGCTGATGAAGGAGATGGAGCGCAGAGAAGCTGAGGCTGAGATGGATGCCTGGTGTGAGGCATACCACCTAACACCAGAAGAGCGTGAGACCTTTGAGGACTTCATGCAGCAGCCACCATCGGAACCTGAACAGGAGATAATCAATAACATTATAATAGATGGAGAATTCAAAGAATCGCTTGCAAGCAGCGAAACAATGGATCAGGAGCCTGTCAGCGGAACAGCAGTATCAGGCACTGAAGGAGGCGAAAGCCAAGTACAAGAACCAGCTCAAAGCACAGGTAATGGAACTGATGCAGCAGCAGTTGCCCAAGGCCCAGAAGCACCTGGCAGTGAACCGACTGTTTCTGATAACCAAGTATCTGGAGGAACACCAGAGCGAGATGCCCAAGGCAGAAGGTATGTAGACATCAAGGCAAACCTTAAGTATTTCTTCGACAATATAGGTGTGGAGAATGGCGACACCATAGTTGACCGCATGAGCACCTATGAGCTTGATGAACTGTTGGCACTCGTTGAGGACTGGGAAACCATCAATTCTGAATATGGTGAAGTCATCGAGGAAAAGACAGCCGACCTGAAGGGCAAGGATAAGAAGAAAAAGGAAGCAGCCAAGAAAGCTATTTCCGCAGCCGAGGAAAAAGCCAACGAAGCCTTTGTACCCATCGAAGAGTATGTTGCAGAGCTTAGTGCGAAGTACAATTCTCCTGAGTATGAGGAAAAGGGAGCCATCCCCAGACCGAAGATAGACGATAAGCGCCTAAAGGCTATCCGTCAGAAGCTTATCGACACCTATTCCGCTTTCTTGGATAGAGAGCTGGAGATAGACAGGAAAGAGCTATTGAAAGCTACAAAGGCTATCCGTGACTATGTTGACGAAGGTCTTGATGCTGGTGATGGTATAGTTGACCCAGAGGCTCAGGATTATGCAGAGGTATACGATGGCAACGACCCGCAGAAGCTTGCCGACGAGTATATAGTCCGCGTATTCCAGGACCGTTACTTGGATGATGACTCAGACCAGGAGTATATCAAGACTGGCTTGAAGCCCAACATGCGCTTTGAAAACAAGCTCCTTTCGTATAATGGCAAGCAGTTTGAGGCAAACGACAATGGTATAGTCAGGAATCCTAACGTTATCGAGAAAAGAGGGAAGGGACTTATCGGCTTTGAGATACGCACAGCCCTGTCGGAGAAAGGATGGAGTGGTGCTATTTCCGTCAATGGTCCTACATACGGATGGGGTAGTGGTGTTTCTGCAGCCAGCTATGATAAATACTTTGAGACCGAGAAGGAGTGTCAGGCTTACTGGGCACTGTTAGGACTGCAATATCTGGAGAAGAACCGTGGTGATGCCAAGAAGGACGTGATGTTGCCATTCAAAACGGAGCTGAGGAAGATAGCAGTCCAAGGAGGTAAGCAGTCACCTGTTGAACCATCGGAGCAGTTGAAGCCTACTGATCTGCGTGATGCCGTGCGCGTAGATACTCCTGAAATCGGAGTTAGGGAGGCTAATACCAAGGCAACGTTACAAGCTAAAGCCAAAGGATGGCTTACTGATGAGAATATCGAATGGGCAGAAGGCAAAGACCTTGACGAAATCATAGAACGTTTTGGGAACACTCCTGAGCCTATTGCCGTTTTGCCAGCTATTGTCCGTCAGAATGTTCCAACTTTGACAGATGATTATCTGTATTGTGGTAAAGCGTACTTTATAGACCACCATGCCAACCATCATCCAGAACTGGATATAGATGAGTACGACAATATTCAGACAATTCTTGACTCATACGATGACATTAAGGACCTGTCCGAAAACGGCCAGCTTAAGATTGCATTTGTCAAAAAGCTGGATAAAGGCTATGCCGTAGTTGTGGAACTCTCAAAGGAGAATGACAAAATCATGCTCCATAAGACATTCTTCTATAAGGATGCGAAAGGAAAGAGGGTTCCGTTTAAGAACAAACCAAGTATAAAAGAAAAATGGTCTGTGGACGGTAGTACCACAATCAGTCCTGTTGAAAGTCAACAGCCGGCAGACACCGAGAATATTTCTGCTCTTGGCCAATCTTCTGAGGACAAAGGTACGAATAATATTTCAAATATCCAAGAAAATCTTGGAAAAACTTCATCTGCAGAGGAAATAAAGACAGAGGAAGCCAAGGTAGACACCAATCCCAGTGAGGCGCAGAAGGAAGCTGGTAACTACCAGAAAGGACATATAAACATTGATGGATATGATATTACTATTGAAAATCCTAAAGGCTCTGTTCGTCGTGGGCGTTCTGCTGACGGTACTGAGTGGGAAACGTTAATGAACAACACCTATGGCTACATTCGAGGAACTGAAGGTGTTGACGGTGACCATATTGACGTATTCCTTTCCGACGATCCTACAAGTGGTAACGTATATGTGGTTGACCAGGTTAACCCAGATACAGGGGCTTTTGATGAGCATAAGGTTATGTATGGCTTCAAGGATGCCAATGATGCGAAGATTGCCTACTTCAAGAACTATAGCAAGGGGTGGAAAGGATTTGGTAAGATTACGGAAGTATCTAGAGAAGAGTTCAAGAAATGGGTGGAGTCATCTCATCGTAAGACGAAACCGTTTGCCGAATACAAGAGCGTGAAGCCAGCCAAGGAGCATAAGCGACTGGTTAGTGATGACAAGATGGAGGAACTTCGCAAGCAGCTGTTGGCGAAGATGAATAATACCAACGTCGGCATCGATCCAGAGCGCATGCTGTTGGGTGCCATGTATGCTGTCGGTAAGATAGAGCGTGGCTTTACCAAGTTTGCTGACTATGCACAGGAGATGGTCAACGACCTGGGCGACATGATACGTCCATACCTAAAGAGCTTCTACAATGCTGTACGTGACATGCCAGAAGCTCAGGAGTATGCAGACCAGATGGATGACTACGACACCGTGCAGAAGTTTGATGTGTTCAACTTCGACAAGGAGAAGCAGCCTGATGTGTTCACTAAGGCCGAGCAGGTTTCCAAGGAAGAGAAGGTAAAGCGCGATACCAAGAAGGTAAAGAAGGAACAGCCCGACTTGTTTGCTGGCTCCTTGTTTGATGCAGAGCTGATGACACAGCCAGCCGAGGAAGAGAAGCAGCCTACGGAACAGAAGAAAGAGCCAGCAGCCCAGCAGGTGGAGCCAAAATACAGACCACTGACAGAGGCAGACCTAGACAATGGCAATCCTACTGTGTACTATCAGGGCAAGCCATCAAATGTTATGCTCATCACAAGACAAGGCGAGCAGACAAGCGCCACCACGTTCAGCAAGCCCACTATCAGCTCCGTAACGCTTACCAATGGCAAGAGCGTGAAGTTGTCAGACCTCATGGTCCGTGATGATGTAAATGGCAAGCCTGCAGGAGAACTTGCAGAAATGAGCGCAAAGCCGAAGCTGGACAAGAAAGATTACCGTACCTATATGACACCAGAGGCAAGGGAATACTTTGCCAAAGACCCTCGTTTTTCTAACTATGCCCACAAGGAACTTGCCTTCATCCAAGCAGCAGTATGGGATGAGGTTATAATCCCTGTGGAAGAATTGAAAAAAGAACCAGCCATTGTTGAGGCAGAAGCCCGCATTAACGCAAAGAAAGGAAACTTACAACTGACAGAAGAAGAGGTGCTCCAGTATGCAGAGCGCCTGTTTGACAAGGAACATGGGAGTGCTGCATATCAAAACGGAGAACTGTCTGGCTATACTGGCGAAGTAAAGACGGAGAAAAAAGCCTTTATCGTCGTTGGTCGCCCAGCAGGTGGTAAGTCAAGTGTTTTTGCAGACCCAATATCACACAAGTACTCTGCACGTATTATCGACAGCGACACTGTGAAGCCATGGCTGGATGGATACGATGAAGGCTATGGAGCTAACTACGTTCACAAAGCCAGTACCATTGTTGCTGAGCGCGCCCTTGATATGGCCATTGATCGTGGAGAAAATGTAGTAATTCCTCGCATAGGCGGTTTAAGTGTAGTAGAAAGAGCCATTGAACTACGGAAAAAAGGCTATGATGTTGAATTATTGTTCAACGACGTACCAGAGGAAGCATCCATTATGAGAGCTGCATCCCGTTTCGCCATGAAAGGAAGATACCTTTCTTTAGATTATTTAACAACTATAGGCGACAAAGTATCAATTATTTTTAGTAACTTTGTAGACCGAAATATAGGTGATTATGAACGGATTAAGGACGAAGTACAAAAGCTTCTCAGAAGGTCTGGAAGACTTCCTGGCAATTCAGCAAGCACAAGAGAGGGATTGCGGGAATTACGAACCGATGTCCCAGCAAGAGAAGGAGCAACTGACAAAGATATTCAAGAGCTGGTGGGAGATGGACAGCTTCGCTCTCCCGAAAGGCAACTGGTGGTAAATGATAACTCCCCCATCTTTACGCATGCTGAGTGGAAAGACAACAATGTACCTTATGGTACGAAGCCTGTCACTCTATGGAACAGTAACGATGAAACTTTTGAAGATTTCTTAACTAGTGAAGACAATGATGCCAGAGATTTACAACAAGTGGGAGAAGAAAATCGACGAAGCTCAGATAGAGTATCGTCGGGACAATCTTCTGTCGGCAGGTCAGCTGACAACGACGGACTGGAATCAGATTTACAAGAACGCAGGGATGAGCGAGAAGGAGATACAGGAGTACCGCAAGGCAATGGAACCGTATCAAGCAGCACTTCGGGACAGCTCAGACCCGTTCAGGGATTAACCCAGCAGCCTGCAAAACCCAGGCAGAAACCCAAGAAGAACTTACGCAACAACCATGGTGAGCGAGGTAAGGACTATGCGCCTACTTCGCCCAAGGCTCGTTTTAATGCCAACGTGGAAGCTATCAAGCTGATGCGTGAGCTGATGGATAATGACGTAGAGAACCCCACCGACGAACAGAAAGCGGTATTGCGCCAGTATAGCGGATGGGGTGGTCTTGGCACCTTCTTCAATGACGAGAGCAGCGCAGAGAACGCACAGCTGCGTGACCTGCTGACGGAGGAAGAGTATAAGGATGCCGTGATGAGCATTAACAGTGCCTACTATACCCCTGCAACCGTTATCGATACATTGTGGGACGTAGCCAAGGCTATGGGCTTCAAGGGTGGTAACGTGCTGGAAGGTAGTGCAGGTATCGGCAACATCATCGGACAGATGCCAAAGGATATGAGCCTTAACAGCGACATTGAAGCTGTTGAGATTGATACCATCAGTGGCAACATCCTGAAACTGTTGTACCCTGATGCCAAGGTGCATGTGACAGGCTTCCAAGATGTAGTCATCCCTAATAACAGCGTGGACCTGGCTGTTACCAATGTGCCTTTCGTGACAGGACTCCATGTGTTTGACAAGGCAGACAAAGACCTGAGTCGTAGGTTTACCAATATCCACGACTTCTGTATTGCGAAGAATATCCGCAAACTGCGTGAGGGTGGTATCGGTCTGTTCATTACCTCATCAGGTACGCTTGACAAGAGCAACGATCTGAGAGCATGGATAGTGAACGAAGGACAGGCTGACGTGGTAGGTGTTTTCCGTCTGAACAATGAGACATTCGGTGGAACCAACGTCACTTCCGACATCATTGTCGTAAGGAAGAGAACAGCTGGCAGAACCAGCGAGCATGCTATTGACGTACTGAAAGCCAGTCCTTTGAAGGTAGGAACCTATAAGGACAAGTGGGGAGAAGAGCATCAGGTATCGATGACCATCAACGACTACTTCAAGACGCATCCTGAGATGATGGCTGGAGACATGGCATTTGGCTATGAGAAGGGAGACACCTTCCGACCAGGCAGCTATGGACTCTATCCAGCAAAGGGTAAGGAACAGGACAAGATGCTGGATGCTTTCGTGAAGAGCATGGAAGATAAGGCTGAGGAGCAGCCACAGCCTACAGAACAGCCTACTGCAGAACCAAACCAGCTAACCGCAGAGAAGGAGGGCAGGATGCTCGTTGATGACAAGGGTAGGCTGTGCGTATCGGAACGCGGACAGGCTGTGCCATTGCAGCTCAATGCCACCAAGGTAAAGGGCTACACCAAGGAGCAGTGCTTCAAGGACTATCAGGAGGTACAGCAGGCCGTTGATGCCGTCCTGCAGCAGCAGTTGTCAGACCCTGACGATGCAGCGCTGAAACCTAAGCTTGACGCGTTGAACAAGGCTTTTGACAAGTTCGTGAAGCGTTATGGAACCTTGCATAAGAATACCGCTATTGCTTTCCTGAGAAACGATATTGACTTCCCGTCATTCCAGGCATTGGAGGATTACAGTGAGTCGAAGGACATTCACGGCAAGGTAACTGTTAAGGCTTCCAAGACTCCATTGTTCAGTCAGCGCGTCCTTGGCTTCAAGACAGAGCCTAAGCCAGAGACGGTAAAGGATGCAATCATTGCAAGCATGTTCAGGACCAATGGCATTGATCTGGAATGGATTGCCACCAAGCTGAGCGAAGTGGCAGCACCACCAAATGGCGAACACTGGACCGCAGACGATGTGCGCAAGGGTATTCTTGTCAGTCGCCTAGGCTTCGAGAACCCAGAGACAGGACAGCTGGAGATACGCTACAAGTACCTGAGTGGTAATGTACGTGAGAAGCTGGCACAGGCTGAGGCTTACAATCAGGATGGCAGGTACAATACCAATATCGAAGAGCTGAAGAAGGTCATCCCGATGGATATTCCAGCCCATCTGATAGACTTCTCACTTGGTTCCTCATGGATACCCAAGGAGCTGTATATGGACTATCTTACCGAAAACTTCTCACTAGGTGGTGTAAGACTGAACCATGTGCAGGGCATGTGGATACTCGATGAAGGCTATGGCTACAGGAACGAGAAGAACCGTTCGGCAGGTATCTATAGTGAGAAGTTCCGTGAAACCATCTATGGCCATGAGCTTGTTGTCGCAGCACTCAACAACAGACCTGTGAAGGTGCAGAAGCAGATAACGGACGGTTATGGTTCATCGAAAACAACCCACGCAGAGACCGACCAAGTGGCTACACAGGCATGTGCCGTCCGCGTTGATGAGATAAAGGATGAGTTCAAGCAGTTTGCCAAGAAGAAGATACAGGAGAACCCAGTGCTTGCACAGCGTATCGAGAAGATATACAATGAGAAGTTTAATGCACTGGTTCCCATGCAGATTGATGACGAGTTCCTTCCTGAGCGTTTTGATGGTGCCACTATGAACCTCAATCTGTACGGTCATCAGAAACGTGGTGTGATGCGTGGTGTTACAGCTCCTACGATGCTTGCCCATGAGGTAGGTACTGGTAAGAGCTTTACCCTTATCACTACCGCTATGGAGATGCGCAGACTGGGCACTGCCAAGAAGCCTATGATAGTCGTACAGAACGCTACCGTAGCGCAGATAACAGCTGATGCAAAGCTGTTGTATCCTAATGCCAAGGTGCTTTCTCTCTCTGAGAAAGACCGCAGTGCAGAAGGTCGCAGAGCTTTCTATGCTAAGATCAAGTTCAACGACTGGGACATCATCATCGTACCACAGAGCACCTTCGAGCGTATTCCAGACTCTCCTGAGCGCGAGCTGCAGTTCATACAGGAGAAGATAGACGAGAAGAAGCACGTCATCGAGGCAGCACAGCAGGCTGGCATGAATGACCGTGAGCTTTCACGTCTGAAGAAGGAGCTGGAAACGCTGGAGCAGTCCTATGGTGACAAGTACCTGGACAAAGGCGGTGAGACAACATCTTCCAAGAAAGGAAAGAAGAAGGATGCCAAGCGCGAGGCTGCGAGCCTCGACAAGGCAGAGACCAAGGCAAGGGAGCAGCTTGATAGAGCCGTTGACGATGTACAGTACTTTGATGACCTTGGTGTGGATGCCCTGTTGGTTGATGAGGCCCACGAATACAAGCACCTTGGCTTCCAGACATCTATAGGTCGTGGCATCAAGGGCATTGACCCCAGCTATTCCAAGAAATGTGCTGGTCTGTATAACAAGACCCGCAGCGTGTTCGAGAAGGCAGGATGGAAGAATGTGGTATTTGCCACAGGAACACCTATCAGCAATACTGCAGCCGAGATATGGACCTTCATGAAGTATCTGATGCCAGCCGATGTGATGAAGGCCAACGACATCTACTACTTCGATGACTTTGTTCATAACTTCGGTAACATCTCACAGATGCTGGAGTTCTCGACCAGTGGCAAGTTCAAGGAGAATACGCGCTTTGCAGCCTACGTGAACAAACCTGAGCTTATCCGTATATGGAGCCAGGTAGCCGACACTGTTCTTACTAAGGAGGTAGCAAAGGTACAGGAGAAGATACCTGAGCAGGAGGGAGGCAAAGACCAGGACATCTTCCTGCCACAGTCACCCAGCCTTATCCGTATCATGGCAGCTGTCCGTGCAGAGCTGGAGCGCTTCGAGAACATGACAGGTAAGGAGAAGAAGGAGAACAGCAGTATTCCTCTTACCATGTACGGCATTGCCAAACGTGCAGCCATTGACCCGCGACTCGTTGACCCCGATGCACCTGACGAGCCGATGAGCAAGACCAATGCAGCCGTCAAGGAGATAGTGAAGGACCTGAAAGCTACCAAGGACTATAAGGGCACTGTTGCTGTGTTCTGTGACAACCAGAACCGCAAGGGCGCTGATGGTAGCATCCAGTTCAATATCTATGACGACATGAAGGCCAAGCTTATCAAGGCAGGAATTCCTGAGAGTCAGATTGCCATCGTTAAGAGTGGTATGAGCATTATCGCCAAGCAGAAGGTGTTTGATGCCGTGAACAGCGGTGACATCCGTGTCGTGCTTGGATCGACGCAGACACTTGGCACTGGTGTGAACATGCAGGAGCGCTTGCACCTGTTGATACACATGGATGCCCCAGACCGTCCTATGGACTATACCCAGCGCAACGGACGTATCAAGCGACAGGGCAACCTTCATAAGCAGTGGGGCAAGACCATCCGTGTGTTACGTTTCGGTGTTGAGGACTCCCTGGACGTTACAGCCTACCAGCGCTTAAAGACCAAGAGTGGCTTCATTGACAGCATCATGGACGGAAAGGGCGCATTGTCTAACAACCAAGTAGACCGTACCGTAGAGGAAGAAGAGGAAGGACTGTTCGACAATCCTGTTGCCGTTCTTTCAGGTTCGCAGTATGCCTTGAAGAAGAACCAGGCAGAGCGTGAGCTGAGAAAGTACCAGAGCAAGAAGGCACAATGGGAGAACGACCAGATATATGTCAGCAGCACTCTGAAACTGAATAAACTGGACATTGAGGCTGCAGAGGACACCATCAAGAAGGAAGAAAAGAGCCTTGCACATATCAGGAGCCTGTTCCCTGACGGAAAGGCAAAGACCATCACCGTAGAGGGTACACCAGTAGATATGAGCAATGAGGATGCCTATGGCAAGGTGTCAACGCTCATCAAGGAGAAGATTAACGACCCCGTGAACGCTATCGTAAAGCGTAACAGGGAGAACGCTATCTACAACGATGAAGAGCTGAACTACACCATCGAGCTTGACGGTCATCCCGTGAACTTCACAGTGTCAGTAGTCCGTGAGTCTGTTTGGGATAATGGACGTATGCGTACCGTCATCCACAAGTGGACCACCTGCAAGAGTGCAGACCTTCGTATCAATGATGCCATGCCTAGCTCGAAGAGTGTACGCGATATGCTGGATGAGATACTGGAGCAGGTTGTTTCAGGACAGGACTACCAGGACCGTATCGATTCCATGCGAAATCGCATAGACCGTCTTAACGAAGAGTCAGCCCAGTTGCAGCAGCGTGTTGGCATGGAGTTCCAGTTCGGCAAGGAGCTGGAGGAAGCCAAGAAGCACGTTGAGGAATACACCGAGCTGATGAAGAAGGAGATGGAAGAGAAGGAAGCCAAGTATGCAGCACAGCAGAAAGAGGCACAGGAAAACGGTGGTTTCGATTTGCGTAAGGCTGACGACAGCGAGGAAGAGGAAGTGCTAGCCCGCAATGAAGAGGACTGGGATGATGAAGGTCCTGACTCTGACTTCAAGAACAGTGAGGGTGCCATTGACGTGGATACCATCAAGCAGCAGGCGCAGCAGATGAACCTTGGCGACGTTGAGGTGCTTACAAGCACAGATGGTCTTAGCGAGAAGATTTCCAATGCCAAGGGCTGGTTCAATCCAAAGACTGGCAAGATAGTCATCGTACTTCCCAACAACAAGAGCCAGCAGGACGTATTCAATACCCTGTTGCATGAGGGTGTAGCACACTTCGGACTCCGTAAGATGTTCGGAGAGAACTTCGACACCTTC
>JAFSNR010000032.1 GCA_017443345.1 Prevotella sp. | reverse complement strand
TAACCAGCATATCCAGCAACAGATGGAGGCTGAGTCACAGCGCAAGATTGCCGAGCGTGAAGCAGCCAAGAGTGAGGAACAGCGCCAGCGTGAGGCTGAGGAAGCCCGTATCCGTAAGGAGCAGCAGGACGAACAGGACCGTATCGATTCCATGCGAAATCGCATAGACCGTCTTAACGAAGAGTCAGCCCAGCTGCAGCAGCGTGTTGGCATGGAGTTCCAGTTCGGCAAGGAGCTGGAGGAAGCCAAGAAGCACGTTGAGGAATATACCGAGCTGATGAAGAAGGAGATGGAAGAGAAGGAAGCCAAGTATGCAGCACAGCAGAAAGAGGCACAGGAAAACGGTGGTTTCGATTTGCGTAAGGCAGACGACAGCGAGGAAGAGGAAGTACTAGCCCGCAATGAAGAGAACTGGGATGACGAAGGTCCAGACTCTGACTTCAAGAACAGTGAGGGTGCCATTGACGTTGATACCATCAAGCAGCAGGCACAGCAGATGAACCTTGGCGACATAGAGGTGCTTACCAGTACTGACGGACTGAGCGAGAAACTTTCTAAAGCCAAGGGATGGTTCAATCCAAAGACTGGCAAGATAGTCATCGTACTTCCCAACAACAAGAGCCAGCAGGACGTATTCAATACCCTGTTGCATGAGGGTGTAGCACACTTCGGACTCCGTAAGATGTTCGGAGAGAACTTCGACACCTTCCTGTACAATATATATAATAATGTATCTCCTGACATCAAGGCTCGCATCGATGCAGCCATGAAGCGCAACGGATGGGGTAGGAACGAGGCTACAGAGGAATACCTTGCCAGACTCGCAGAGCGTACTGACTTCGACTATGCAGAGAAGATGGGCTGGTGGAGCAAGGTTAAGCAGTTCTTCCTTGACATGTTAGCTTTAGCAGGCTTCCATACCGAGCTAACAGACAACGAGCTTCGCTATATCCTGTGGCGCAGTCACGATAACCTGACGCACCCCAACAAGAAGCCAAGCCTGTTTGATATGGCAAGAGACCTCGACATGCAGCTGAGGCTTGGTGTAGGCATTGCCGATGGATTGCCGAAACGTACAGCGCAGACTACTGCGGAAGAGGTTTACGGTATCATCAGGAAGGCAAAGGCTGACGGTACATATATGAAAGCACCCAATGGAAAGCCCAGCAATCTGAACGAACAGCAATGGGTACAGGTAAGAACCAATGCTTTTAAGGAGTGGTTCGGAGACTGGGAGAATGATCCTGAGAACGCATCGAAGGTCGTTGACGAGAACGGAGAGCCGAAAGTGATGTACCATAACACCAATCTTGAATGGGTAAACAAGGGAGCACCGTTCTGGACTTTCTTTGAGGACTCGCATTTCGGAACCCAGGGACAGGCAGAGGACAGGATGCCATCAGCCAGAGAAGGTGTAAAGACCTACGCTGTGTTCCTGAATATCCGCAACCCACAACGTAGGAGTGATGCCGACCAGGACTACTTGGAAGAAAAGGATATGACCATGTCGGAGTTCTGGCAGCAGAGCGCAGAAAGAGCCAAGGAAAGAGGCTTTGACGGTATCGTGTACCTCAATGAGTACGAAGACAAGGAGCACCCAGCCGACAGCTGGATAGCTTTCAAGCCCAATCAGGTAAAGAGCGCCACCGACAATATAGGAGCCTTTAGCATGGAGGATGACGACATACGCTTCTCCATCCGTACCAAGGAACCACCCAAGAAGACAGGCAAGGGCTACAAGGTCTTTGTGTTGAAGGACGGACAGCTGTATCCGCCAATGGTAGCCAATCCTAACGGAGAAGGAACACCCGTAGGTGTATGGCTGGATGCCGATGCAGCACCTGTGGCAGGACAGAGTAAGACAGGCAGACCGCAAGTAAAAGCTGGTGGTAAGGGTACACAGGGAGGCAGTGGCCAGTTGGCATATCGCCCAGGATGGCACCTTGGAACCATCCCTTATGCCTTGCAGTTCAACCGCAAGGACGAGAACGGAGAAAAGACACTGTTCCCCAGTAACTTTGTATGGGCTGAGGTAGAGTATGCCGATGATGTGGACTACCAGGAAGAGGCACGTCAGGAAGGCATGAATGCCAACGGTAAGTACCAGCATTCATTGGCAGGCTTGAAACGTGTACCTACCGATGGCAGCTATAAGTACAGGACGAACCCAGACCCCAAGACAGACGAATGGATCATCACTGGCGCTATGCGTGTCAACAAGATACTGAGCCGTGAAGAGGTGGACGAGCTGGTACGTAAGGCTGGTCGTGAACCTCAGAAGGTGCAGCCAGGAGCGAAAGACATGCAGGAAGCCATTGACGAGCTGAACGCAGAGATAAAGGCCGTGAAGGAAGCTGATGAGATGGGTCTGTTATTGCGTGACGATGAGGCATGGGCTGATGATGTGGCACAGGAAGCCTACGAAAAGGCTGTAGCCAGTGAGGTACTGGAGTGGCAGGAAGCATGGCAGGACAGCATGATAAGCCTGAAAGCTATGCAGGATGCCATTGCCAAGGAGACAGGCAATGTGGCTACTGGTGCCGAGGATGCCTACCATTTCGAGAACCGCATGCACGGACGTGCCAAGAATATGGCAGAGCGTTATGACTGGCAGTACTACCGTCCGATGCTGAAAGCCTTTAATGACTTCTGCAAAGAGAAAGGTCTTACCCATGAGCAGGGCATGGACTATCTGATTGCCAAGTCAGGCTTGGAGCGTAATATGTACTACGCTTTCCGTGATGCCATGAAGGAGAAGCTTACGCAAACCATCAAGGCAGAGCGTGAGAAGCTGGAGAAGGACTATGCCAAGCATCGTATAGAAGAGCTGGAATACAAGCGCCTTAAGGCAGAGCTGGAAGAACAGGAGCGCACAGGTGTTGACGATGCCATCCAGCAGCTTCATGAGTCACTGGCATGGCAACGTGCCAAGGAAGACTATGAGCATGGCGACATTACCTTTGACGAGTTCCTGCGCAGACGTGAGTCGCTGATACATGGTGTGGTAGGCGACCTGTACGACAAGTACGTAAAGGACTTCTCAGGACTTACCGAGACATTTGCCAAAGAGTGGTACGACGATGCACAGGACATCAGGAAGGATGCACAGAAAGCTATCGACCCGACAGAGAAGCGCATGCTGTGGGCAGCCTACGACAAAGCCATGAAGGAAGCCTATAAGGTTGCATACCAGGTTGCTGTTGATGACGTGTTCGGTGCTGAGGCTGATGCGATACCTCAGCGAACCGAGCTGTGGGAGAAGATTAACGCAGCCACCAAGGAGACATTGAAGCACAGCTATGAAAGCGGACTGATGGAGCGTAAGACCTACCAGAAGGTAGGCAGCATGTTCGACTACTATCTGCCTTTGCGTGGATGGGAAGAGGATAAGGCATCGGACGTATATACCTATATGGGTAAGGAAAACGTGTTCTCTCCAGCTGTGAAGAAGACATGGGGACGTACCTCCAAGTCTGAAAACCCACTGGCTTATATCGGTAACATTGCTGTGAGCACCATCCTTAGCGGACACCGTAACCTCATGAAGCAACACTTCCTGAATTACGTGATGAACAATCCCACAAGTCTTGTGAACATCAGCGAGTCGTGGTATGAGAACATAGGAAGCGAGGATGACAGACCTGTATGGGTACTGCGTACTGCAGACACAGCAGGGAAGAGTGCCGACGAGATTGTGGATATTGTCAACGACTTCAACGAAGAGATGCGTCTAAAGCAGCTTGACGGAAAAGCAATACCCGTTACTGGCAGGCTGCGTCTTGACGTTCATGCCACCAGCGGACAGAAAGAAGAGCATGTTGTAGAGGTGCAGCGCGCAGGACATACCTACCAGCTGTATATCAATGGCAACCCAAAGGCAGCACAGGCACTCAACGGCAGCGCTGCAAGAGCTGTGAGCCGTATCAGCGACACCGATATGGGCAAATGGCTGACAAAGCTCAACAGAGCGATGGCTGAGTTCTTCACATCAAAGAACCCTGCGTTTATCGTTTCCAACCTCAGCCGAGACCTTAACATGGCAGGTGCCAGTGTTAGGGTCAATGAGGATAAAGCCTACAATGCCCAGTTTATAAAGAACGTGGCAAAGGTACTCTCTCCAAGAGTGGCTGCAGGAGACATGGGTAAGTTAGGCTTGAAGGGTCTGATAGGCAGAGGACGCGGTGTGACAGGCATGATGCCCAAGCTGATGCGTAAGTACCAGGACGGCAAGCTTAATGCCGGCAACGAGACCGAGCGCCTTTTCAAGGAGTTCATGGACGAAGGTGGTGAGACAGGCTTCGTGAACATGCTCAGTATAGACAGCTTCAAGGAGAAGATGCAGAAGGAGATAGCCCAGATGAATGGCAGCAGCCTGCTTGGTAAGAATATCAAGGAGGGGAGCATCCATAAGGCATTCAGAGTGCTGGGAGAGACCTTCGAGTTCTATAACCGCTGTGCCGAGGATGCCACCCGTTTCATTGTCTATATGACCAGCAGACAGATGGGTAAGAGCCTGGAGCAGTCGATAGCCGATGCCAAGGACGTAACCCTGAACTTCAATCGTAAGGGGACAGGAGCAAAGGGTAATGCAGAGGTGCGTGACCTGTTCATCTTCGTAAACCCAACAATACAGGCACTTGCCAATATGTACCGCATGGCAACGAACCATCCGCTGAAGCTTGGCGCTGTAACCCTTGCCTTCATGGCAGGTGGTGCTATGATGACATTCATCAACCAGTGGCTTCTCAATATGTTCGGAGGCGATGATGATAAGGATGCCTACTGGAACCTGCCACCTTGGGTACGTAAGAACAACCTTGTATTCTGGGTGCCAGGAACAAAGTACTTCTTTACCATACCTTTGGCTCAGGAGTTCCGCGTGTTCTATGGTGTGGGTGAGATGATGGCAAGCAGCGTGATGAGTCATCCTCATCAGAACACTGCCGTTGAGATCATCGAGAGTGTTGCCGACCTTGTGCCCATCAACCCGATAGGCAATGGTGGTAATCTCGTCATAGATTTCCTGCCGACGGCAACACAGCCCATCCTGCAGATTGCTTTCAATACCGACTTTACAGGAAAGCCCATCTGGAAGGAGAACCAGGGCAACAAGTACGCACCGATGTATGAGAAAGCCTATGCCAGCACTCCACGATGGATGACGAAGGTAGCAGACGGCATCAACAGACTTTCAGGAGGTGATGAGGACAGCCGAGGATGGATAGACAGGAGCAAGGCAGGCTCATATCTTAACAACCCAGCAATATGGAACCATCTGTTACAGGGCTACTTCGGAGGTATGTACAACACCATTGCTAAAGGCTTTGACGTGATGACTACCGTAGGAAGCGGTGAGATGCCCAATGCCTACCAGATACCTATCGTGAACAGGTTTGTCAACAGTCCTTGGGAGCGTGACAACTCAGGAGCGCTGGGCGAGGACTACTGGCAGCTCATCA
>JAFSNR010000004.1 GCA_017443345.1 Prevotella sp. | reverse complement strand
AACGGTGGCAGTGAGCAGCAGTCAGAGAGCGTAATGGCTCCAGAGATCTCAGGAACGAGCCCGTTCACTGACACCACTCAGGTGACCATCCAGGGTCCTCAGGGCGCAGAGGTTCGTTACACCACTGACGGCAGCGATCCCTCAGCAGAGAGCACCCTCTACAGCGAGGCCATCACTCTGAGCGCAACCACGACCATCAAGGCCATTGCCATCCTCGACGGTGAGACTTCTGCTGTAGCGTCTAAGACGTTCACTAAGAGCGGCGAAAGCGGTGGCTTCGACCTCGGCGACTAATCAGGAAGGAGGTAGCGTATGACGAAAAAGGAAACGCTTAAGTGGTCGCTGCAGATACTCGCCTCGATTATCTCAGCAGTGCTGACAGCCCTCGGTGCCACGAGTTGCATGGGCTACATGGCCTAGAATTTTTAAGAAATCTCTCGCTCAGATTGGGCGGGAGGTTTTTATTTTCTTACTATTGGTGTCCGATAAGCACAAATATGTCATCTCGACGCGAGGCGGCGACGGATCCACTCTTTGGCACGTACCTTGATGTTCCGGGCCAGACACTCGCTGTAGAGCCAGGGCTCGCAGCTGTGGATGTCGCCCACGTTGAGGAAGCCGCGGAAGGGGGGATATTCCGAGGCGCTGTAGTTGGTGGCCACGAGGACGTGATGCTCGGGCGCGACGGTAATGGTGATAGTGTCGTGGAGTGTGGCGGGCGTGGCATCAGTGCGCCAGTTCACGGGGTTGATGCAGATGTCGGAGCCTGCAATAAGGGGCAGCACGTACTTCACGTCCTTCACCGTGTTGTAGCAGATGGTGACGCCCGTGTCGGTCTCGCCCTCGGCTGGACGGATGTGGCTGCTTGCGGCCATGTCGGCCTTGGTCACCTTGTAGCCCAGTACGTAGGCAGCGGCCAGCTGGCTGTAGGTCTCGTCGTCGATATGCTTCAGCAGTTCCACCACGGCCAGACCGCCTTGGCTGAAGCCTGCGATGATAAGTGGACGGCTCTTGTCACGCTTCGTCTGGAAAAGGTCGAAAGCCGTGCGGACATCGTCCATCGCCAGTCGGGTGCGCTGATAGACGGTATCCTCGCTGTTCGTCATGAACGCCTGGATGGTCGTATGGCGATAGAAGGGTGCGAAGAACCGGTTACCGGGCGACATATAGGCCGCCACCTTCTTCATTTCCAGGTCGGCCATGTGGGCGCGGTGCTCGGGGTTCCACACAGATGATTTCCCTTTCGAGTGCAAAGATACTACTTTTATCTTATATTGTGCGCGATTTTCGTCGAAAAAATCCCAGAAAGTCGTCGAAATGTATTTGGGGCGTAGCGAGAATCATGATACTTTTGCAGCAGATTTCTGATTCGAACAAATAAAAATTAGATAGATATGAAACAGTTCAAAGCATTTTTCGCAGCAATCGTGATGTTGATGACATCACAGTTCATGATGGCCCAGACAACGGTGAAGGGCGTGTTGATGGACGAGACACTGGGCGAGGCCGAGCCTTTCGCCACCGTCCGTGTGTTCAAGGCCGGCAAGACAGAGAAACCCGTCGCCATGTTCCTGACCAACGAGAACGGTGAGTTCAAGCAGGAAGTGAAGGGCAAGGGCAAGTTCGACATCGTGTTCAGCAGCATCGGCAAGGAGGACCTGAAGCAGACCGTCACCCTCGGACAGGAGAACCCGCTCGACCTGGGTACCTTATATATTAAGGAGAACGCCACGATGCTGAAGGGCGTGGAGATCGTTGCCCAGAAGCCGCTGGTGAAGATGGACGTCGACAAGATGAGCTACAACGTGGCAGAGGACGAGGACTCGAAGTCGAACACCGTGCTCGACATGCTGCGCAAGGTGCCGATGGTAACGGTCGACGGACAGGACAACATCAGCGTGAACGGCTCGTCATCGTTCAAGGTCTACGTGGACGGTATGCCCAACGCGATGTTCTCGGCCAACCCCTCGATGGTGTTCAAGAGCATGCCCGCCACCGCCGTAAAGAGCATCGAGGTGGTGACCAATCCCGGTGCGAAGTACGATGCAGAGGGTGCTGCAGGCATCCTGAACATCGTGATGAACAAGCAGAATCCGCAGGCCGCGCAGAGTCTGAACGGCTACAACGGAACGGTGCGCGCTTCAGCTGGTACGAAGCAACTGGGAGGAAGCGTGTTCATCAACGGACAGCAGGGCAAGTTCTCATACAGCGCCAACGTGATGACCTCGTATAACAAACCCGGAAACACGACGACTGAGACTGAGCAGATACAGACGAACGGTAACAGCCAGCTGCTGACTTCGGAGAACGACCTGAAGACGCCCTTCACGATGGGAAGTCTGACGATGGGTTACCAAATTGACTCGATGAGCGTGTTGAACCTCACGGCCCAGGTAAACTCGATGTCGGTGAAGACCACAGGCACCTCGACAACCACGATGAGCGGACCAGCCTACGGCAGCGGCTTCAGCTACGGCAGCACGACGGAGATGAAGAACTCGAGAACCTCATTCAACGGTAGCCTGGACTATCAGCGTTTCTTCAATCAGGACCACACCCAGTCGCTGGCGCTGACCTACCAGCTGGAGTACAGTCCTACCAAGACGGAGATGACCAACCTCTTCAACACACAGTCATCGATCATGGACCTGAGCAACCGCTACTCGGACAGCAAGAACAGAACGACGAGCCACACCTTCCAGCTAGACTACACCATGCCCCTTGGAACAGGTCAGACACTGAGCCTCGGCGGTAAGCTGCAGTTGCACGATGCTACAGCCGACTCGAAATACTACGTGAAGGACGTCTACGACCCCACCACGAGCAGCGACTATGAATATAAAAACTCGATCCTCGCAGGCTATGGCGAGTATGCCGGCACCTTCAACAAGCTGGGCGTAAAGGCAGGACTGCGCTACGAGTACACATGGCAGAATGTGGAGTATCATCTGGGCAACGGCGAGGACTTCAAGAAGAACTACGGCAGTCTCGTGCCGACAGCCAGTCTGCAGTACACCCTCTCGCAGGGTTCGAACCTCGGTCTGACCTACAACATGCGCATCTCACGACCTGGTATCAGCTACCTGAACCCCTACGTGGACAAGACCAACCCCATCGCCCTCAGCTATGGTAACCCCGAGCTCGACGTGGAGAAGAGCCACAACCTGTCGCTCGTCTACAACCTCTTCACTCCGAAACTGATGGTGAACCTGAACCTGCACCACAACTTCGTGGACAACGCCATCTCGCAGTACAGCTTCTACGACTCGGAGAACCTGCTGAACACAACCTACGGCAACATCGTGAAGCGCCATCAGACGGGACTGAACGGCTACGTGAACTACCTGATGACCAAGGACACACGCATCTTCTTCAACGGTAGTCTGAACTACACAGACCTACGCAGCACGGCTCTCGACCAGAGCAACAGCGGATGGACAGGAACAGCCATGATCGGCGTGCAGCAGACCCTGCCCTGGGACCTGAAGCTCAGTGCCTTTGCCATCACCTCGACCAAGAGCTACACCCTGCAGGGATGGAGCGGCGGATTCAACCTGCTGACAGCCAGCGTGTCGAAGTCACTGCTGAAGGACAAACTGAACCTGAGCGTCAGCGGAATCCTCGGCCTCAACAGTGGGGGCAAGCTGAACATCGAGAGCGAGAATCGCGGCAAGGACTTCGTCAGCCACTCGAACATCAAGGTGCCCATCTACGGTGTGACCTTCACCGTCAGCTACACCTTCGGTAACAGCAAGGTTAAGGCTAAGCAGCACACCAGTCGCGTGGAGAACGACTTCATCGAGCAGCAGTCGCAGGGCGAGGTGATCAACAACGTGGGCAATGTGCAGTAAAAATATCAAGGAATATATTTGGTACTTTACTGGTTATTTCGTAATTTTGCAGTCGTATGAAAGAATTTCTGAATGATCTATATGAGGCAATGGGAGGAAATCACCTCACGTTATGGCTGGTGAATGTCGTCGTGTGGGCCATCATCATACTGGCACTCCCTCTGGCGACCTGGCTCAGTACACAGGATTATGAGGCTGCCAAGACATCCCTTAACGTCGTGTGGGGCATCTTCATGTCTCCGTTCCTCATCTATTTCGTCAACTTCTACGTGTTCGGTCCTCTGCTGTTCTTCATGAATGAAAAGGAAGCCCGTAGCTTCCGTCTTTACAATAAACTGAGCAATCGGACGCGCTACTGGATCTTCGGATTGTGTAATCTGATAACGATTCCGTTGTTTAATAGCAAGTTCTTCATGCTATGGTTCAACCGTGACCGCATCCCCGACATGCCGGAAATGACCACCAACATGTGGATCGGCTTCTTCTCAGGGATGTTCATGTTCTTCCTGCTCAACTGCATCGTAGCAGCCATTGCCATCGGCATCCGCCACTTCATCCGCACCCGACAGATCCGTCAGCAGCTGAAGGACGAACAGGCCAAGCACACGGAGGCAGAGCTCGCCTGGCTGAAGAACCAGATCAATCCCCACTTCCTCTTCAACACGCTGAACAACATCTCGAGTCTCACCCAGATTGACCCCGACGCCGCCCAGGATGCCATCGCCCAGCTCTCAGACCTGCTGCGCTACGCGATGTACGAGACCAACAAGAAGACGGTGCCCATTCAGGGCGAGGTGGAGTTCATGCGCAACTATATCTCACTGATGAAACTGCGCTGCAACGAGAAGACGGAAGTCAATTATCAATTATCAATTGTCAATAATCAATTAGAAATAGCTCCGTTGCTGTTTATCTCGCTCATCGAGAACGCCTTCAAGCACGGTGTCAGCAGCAACCGCCCCTCGAAGATCGATATCCGTCTGGAGCAGACTGACGACCAATTGGTGTTCACCTGCGACAACACGAACTATCCCAAGGACGACGCCGACCGCAGCGGTTCGGGCATCGGCCTGGAGAACACCCGTCGCCGCCTGGACCTCATGTATCCCGACCACTACACCTGGGAGCAATACCTCCAAAACGACATCTACCACGTCAAAATCACCCTCCAAAGTAATCATCTATAAACCGTAAACAGTAAACCGTAAACAAAATGACTTGCATGATCGTCGATGACGAGCCCCTGGCCGTCAAACTGCTGGAATCCTTCGTGACCAAGACGCCCGACCTGGAGTTGCTGGGCTCGTTTACCGACTCTGTAGAGGCCATCAACGCCATCAGGGAACAGCGGCCCCAACTGCTCTTCCTCGACATCCAGATGCCCGACCTCAACGGTATGGAACTGGCCCACATGTTGCCTACGGAGACAAAGGTCATCTTCACCACCGCCTTCAAGGAATATGCCTTCGAGAGCTACGAGGTGAGCGCCCTCGACTTCCTTCTGAAGCCCATCCGATATAATAAGTTCCTCGCTGCTGTGGAAAAAGCGAGGGAATGGTTTACGGTTTACAGTTTACCGTCTACCGTAAACAGCACGATTTTCCTCAAAGTCGACGGTGAGTACCGCCAGGTGGCATTGTCGCAGATTGTCTATGTCTGCGGGATGAAGGACTACGTGATGTTCTACCTCGACGGCGAGCGAAAGCCCCTGATCACCTACCTCAGGATGAAGGTGGTGGAGGAAATGCTACCCTCGGAGCAGTTCATGCGCGTACACCGCTCGTACATCGTGGCCCTCGACAAGATCCGCAAGATAGACCGCAACGACTGCATCTACATCGGCGAGGAAGGCACGTCGGCAGAGATTATCCGCGTCACTGAAGCCTACCGCGAGACTTTCCAGCAGTATCTTCAGTCGAAATTCCCTGGTGCGAAATAATTACTGAACGCGTCCCAGCATCTTCACACGGCGCTCAAAGCTCTCGCGATTGTCGAGGGCACCGTTCTTGATGCGCGCACGGTAGTTGTAGATGGTGTTCACACTATAGTGGAGGAACTCTGCAATCTTCGACGAGTCCTCAATACCCAGACGGATGAGGGCGAAGATACGGATTTCTGTCACCAGACGGTTGTCATCCCGCTTCTGGAACCGCATCTCAGGCTGTAAGAGGGCATTGAACTCCTCGACGAAATTGGGGTACAGATGCAGGAAGACGGAGTCGAAGTTCTGCAGCAGTTCCTCAATCTCCTTCTCCTTCAGCTCCGTAGACTTCGACAGGCGGTAAAGCTCGTCGAGTTCCTTATTCTTCATCTTCTTGTTGACCATCTTCCGGTAGTCGTCGATCTTGTCGATATACTGTGAACAGAGGCTCATGAACCGTCCAATATACTCTTCCTTCACACGGTTACTCTCCGAGAGTTCATTATTGACCATTGACAATTGACCATTGACCATTGAGAGTTCGTCATTGAGCTTTGACAATTGACCATTGACCGTTGAAAGTTCGTCGTTGGCCACTGTCAGGGCATGACGGGCTGTATCGAGCTGACGGTTCCTACGATGGAGAAAGAAGAGCAGTCCCAGGAGCAGCAAGGCCAGCACACTGACGACCACCACTGAGGTCCACAGACCACGCGTGTTACGGGCTACTGCTTTCTGGTAGTTGTTCTCAATCACATTCAGAATCGGCGTAATCTGCCAGGAACGCATTCGGGTGTTGAAACGGTTGTTGCAGTCCCAAGTGAAACGGATATACTTATATGAACGTTCAAGGTCGCCCTCGCCATTCAACAAATCAGCCAACTGCAATAACGAGGCCTGATCCATCACGGCATGACGCACATCGCTGAGTGCCGACTGCGACAGCCAGTAACGCATCTCATCCTGATCCTCACTCACCAGCCAGCGGTAATAGCAGGCAATGGCATAATCGCGGCTGTCGGGGTTGGTATGCCTGACCCACTGGTCACTGAGCCTGCGCCCTTCCTCCAACTGCTGACGCCCTTTCAGCTCCTGGATCCGATACATCAGATAATCGGGATCCTGATGATCCATCTGGGCGAAGAGCGAATCGCGGTAGGTGGTCTGCAACTTGAAATATTGCTCCTGCATGGACCGGATCTTCGAGTAATAGCCCAACTCGCCATAGACATGCATCTGCGCCATGTAATAGTTCTTCAGTCCGACGCTGTCGAGCTGGTTTTTATTAACAGTCTTCAGAAAGGCGAGCGCCTCACTGTAATAGCCCACGGTGGAACACTGGAAGGCTCTGAGCACACGACAGTTGCCTGCACGATTCCACTTGTTTTGACGGATAGCCCACTGCTCAGCCTCATCGATATAGAAGAGGGCTGAATCGTTCATGAAAGCCTTGTAGCGTTCGTAGAGCTCGAATGCCAGCTGATATTTCTCTTCGGGAGCCGTCACCTTGACATATTGCAGGCGTTTCTCCTCTGTCTGCCGTTCGTAGTCGGCCACATATTCAGGAGAGTGGTCGATGGCATCATCTATCTGCTCATAGATAGCCTGCAAATCATACGTCTCAGCAGAAAGAGACAGACCTGCCATCAGAACCATTAGTAATAGTAGAGTTCTCTTCATAAAAAGTTAGTTTAGGCCGTGCAAAGATAAGCAAAATAACTTTTCCGACCAAATAATTGCGGATAAAAAATGAAAAAGGACGAATACATCGCGCACTCGTCCTTTAACAGTTAACCTAAAAACTCTTTTTACTACTATTACTAACTAATTCTATTAACCTATATGAATAAATCAATGAAGTTCGAAAGAGTATTTGCCTGTCAGACGGTCGGAGGCCGTACCTACCAACGCCTCGAAGACACCAGGCTCGGCCGTCCACCGGCCTTTCACCTCGTCGTAGAAGCTCAGCGCCTGCTTGTCGATGGTGAGGCTTACCTGCCGGGTCTCGCCTGGCTGGAGGAAGACTTTCTGGAAGGCTTTCAGCTCCTTGACAGGACGATCGATAGAGGCTTGTTTGTCGCTGATGTAAAGCTGAACGGTCTCGGCACCAGCCTTGCTGCCGGTATTCGTCACGCTGAAGGTGAAGGTCATCTGACCGTCGGCAGTCATCGAAGGCTTGTCAGCTGTAAGCTTACCCAACTGGAAGGTGGTATAGCTCAGACCATGTCCGAAAGCGAAGAGCGGATTGCTATTTACCTTCCGTTTCTCACTTTTCAGTTTGTCGATCCAGCGATAACCCACGTAGATACCCTCCTTGTACTCCTCGTCGATGATCTGATGACCCTCGCGCCAAGTACCGGGATAAGTGTCAAGGGCATGGGCACCACACTGCTCCAGACTGGCATACCACGTGAAGGGCAGCTTGCCTGAGGGGTTCACGTCGCCTGCCAAGACACTCGCGATGGCCTCACCGGCCTCAGAACCGATGAACCAGCCCTGCACGACAGCAGGCACCTTTGCCAGCCAAGGCATGGCCACACCGTTACCGCTGATATTGACGATGACAAGATTCTTATTCGCAGCAACGAGGGCTTCGATGAGTTCGTCCTGACCATAAGGCAGACCATACTGCTGACGGTCGTGACCCTCACTGTCCTGGAAACTGCTCTTGTTAAGACCTCCCACGAAGATCACGACATCGGCCTTGCGGGCTTTCTCAACAGCCTCCGCTGTCAGCTCGGCTGCTGTACGTGTCTCATAGAGAGAACGGCCAACGGTAACACCATTATAGCTCTGCACTGTGTCGCCCACATAACCACGGGCGAAGTCGACCTCTGCCTCAGCAAAACGCTTGCATATACCATCGAGCGGCAGAATCTCACGCTGAACCTTCAGCGAAGAGGAACCTCCACCTACGGTCATCATCTTGATGGCATTCTCGCCTACCACGAGGATACGTTGTTTCTTCTGGGCATCGAGCGGCAACAATGGTGCACCTGACTTTTCACCTTTAACTTTTAACTTTTCATTTCTTAATAGCACGATACCATCCTGGGCAATCTTCAAGGCGGCAGCATAATGCTCGTCGCTGCAAAGAAAGCCGTAGGGTTTCTCACGCTTCATCGTCGTACGATAATAGAGGCGCAGCAGACGACGCACCTTCTCGTCGAGTTCCTTCGTGGTGTACTTGCCTTCCTGAATCAGTCGCTTATAGGGCAACGCCATGAAATAATTGTCGTAGGCATTCGTAGCACCCATCGTCAGACCGTCAGTCCAAGTACCGAACTCCAGATCGAGCCCATTGTTGATGGCCTCCTCCGTATTGTGGCATCCACCCCAGTCGCTGACGACGACACCATCGAAGCCCCAGTCCTGCTTCAGGATCTTGTTCAACAGGATGGTATTATGGCAATTGTGTTGGTTTTTATACAGATTGTAGGCGCCCATGATGCTCCAGGCCTTTCCCTCGGTCACAGCAGCCTTGAAGGCTGGCAGATAGATCTCGTGCAGGGCACGGTCGGAGACGATAACATTCACCTGATGACGATATTCCTCATCGTTGTTCAGAGCGTAGTGCTTCACGCAGGCAGCCACACCCTTCGACTGCAGTCCCTGTACGTAGGGCACCACCATACGCGAAGCCAGCCAGGGATCCTCACCCATATACTCAAAGTTGCGACCACCAAGGGGTGTGCGATAGATATTCACACCAGGACCAAGCATCACACTCTTGTTGCGATAGAGCGCCTCTTCACCCAGGCTCTCACCATAGAGACGGGCCATCTGGGGATTCCATGTGGCAGCCAGACAAGTGAGTGCCGGGAAGGCGACACAAGAGTCGTTGGTCTGTCCGGCCTGTACCCATTCATCCCAAAGTACGTCAGGACGCACACCATGAGGACCGTCATCCGTCCAAAGGTCAGGGAAGCCGAGACGCTTCACACCAGGGCTCGAGAACTTCGACTGTGCGTGGATCACAGCAATCTTCTCGTCAAGGGTCATGCGGCTCAGGGCATCCTCAATGCGCTGCTCGATGGGCTTCGTCTCATCGAGATAAACGGGTGTCTGCGCCACAGAAGTGAAAAGTGAAAAGTGAAAAGTATCACTACCACTCTCAGCAACCTGCGCCTTATCATATTGCTTTTGGTCATCATCTATAAACTGTAAAATTAAAACTATAAACAAAAATCACTTCTTCTGAAACACTCTCACGTAATCTACTTCCATCGTCACTGGAAGAGCATTCTCATCGACGCCCTGCGAGCCACCCCAGTCACCACCCCATGCGAGGTTGAAGATGACATAGAAGGGATCGTTATAGGGCCAGTCGTCGCGACCCAATCCGCGATTGTCATAAGTGAGCTGCACCTTGCCATCGACGTAAGTGGTGATGTTCTGTGCCGTCCATTCGATGGCATAGGTATGGAACTCTCCCTCAGCGCCTTTGCAGTACATCTCATGAGTCACCTGCGTATTGTTGCTGTGAACGTGGGCATTGGCATGCAGACTCGACGATACATAGTCGGGGTGATAACCCACCTCCTCCATGATATCAATCTCACCATCAGCTGGCCACGACTTGAAGTTGACAGGCATCATCCAGAAAGCTGGCCAGGTACCCTTACCCTTCGGCAGTTTGATGCTGGCCTCGATATAGCCATACTTCCAGCCTTCCTTCACGTGGGCATAGACACGACCCGAATAGATTTTGCCGTCCTCCTTGAAACAGTGGATAAGCAGCTTACCACCCATCAACTCTGTGACGTAACGACCGTTTGGCGTCGTGTGGTTCACGTAGTTCTGGAGTTCGTGGTTCACCCATCCGCTGTTCTGAACTTCATGCGTCCAGTCGGCCTTGTTCAGCTCCGTACCTTCGTTGAATTCATCCTGCCAAACCAACGAATAGCCCTCAGGGGCATTGTAGGCTGGCTTTTCAGCAGCAGCCTGGGTCACAGTAACAGTCTTGCGGGCTGCACCCGACATAATTGTGACAGCACCAGAGCGGGGCTCGGCCACAGGATTAGCAGGAACCGTGATGGTGAGCGTACCCGCCTGGGCTGCCGTATTCTGGGCCTTTACGGTAAAGAAGTCGTCGCCCATGGCAGTACCCCACTCTTTTCCCGTCGTCGTGACGTTCACCGTGTAGGTACCACCTTCAGCGGGTGCATTGACTGTCTCTGGCGAGACGGTGATGATGGTGGCCGCTGGTGTCGGGTCGTCCTCGCTCCCTCCGCAGCCCGTAAGGGCTACGGCAAGAGAGAGTAATAAACTAGTAAGCATGTATCGTTTCACTATAAACTATAAACATTAAACTATAAACTTCTTCAATTCTCCTTGAAGATAATCTTACTGATCTTCACTTTAGTACCAGCTGGAGAACCGCCGAAGTCAAAGAACAGACGGATAGCAGAAGCATCGGTACCTTCTTTCAGTGTAGCACCATTCAACTTGAAGACGAAGGGCTCACCGCCAGGGATGTCATGACGACCCTCGCAGAAGAAGTTCGTGTCGCCGGCATCAGTCAGCTTAATGGTCACACCTGGACAATCCTGGTCTGCTTCCATGACGAACTGGAAATTATAGGTCTTAGAGGCACTGGCCGTCAGTTTGGTATCGATATGGAACTGTCCCTGCCACTGGCTGCCACCAAGTCCCTCAGGAAGGGTGATCTCGTAGGCATTGCCGCTATGAGTAGCCTCCGTATAGTCGATGGGACTCCAGTTGTTGTCGGCAAAATAATAGCCCATGCCTTCGAGAGCAGACCCCTCGTCAACGGCCTTCCAGAGGTTATCAGCATCGTCATAGTCCATGACTACAGCCTCCTCCAGATAGATCTTGCTGATCTTCACCTTAGTACCACCAGGGGTACCGCCGAAATCGAAGAACAGACGGATAGCATCTGCATCGATACCTTCCTTCAGACTGACGCCCTCGCGCTTGAAGACGAACTGACCAGCAGGTACAGGGATACGTTCCTCGACGAAGAAGTTTGTGTCGCCAGCATCAGTAAGTTTGAAGGTGACACCCGGACAGTCATTATCTGCCTCCATCACCATATAGAAGTTGTACTTCTTCGAGGCACTGGCCTTCAGGTTGGTGTCGATATGGAACTGTCCCTGCCACTGTGAGCCACCAAGACCTGCGGGCATGGTAATCTCATAAGTGTCGCCATTATGTGTAGCCTCTGTGTAGTCAATCGGACTCCAGTTGTTATCTGCAAAATAGTAACCCATACCTGTCAGGGCTGTACCATCGTCGACAGCCTTCCAAAGGTTGGCACTTGAGCTATAATCCCAATCGACCTTAGCCTCGGGCTGGGGCTCATCGCCCTCTTCCTTGCTGGTAAGGACAAAGCGCCAGGTAATGCCATTGCCATCGTAAAGCAGTTCCATATCATTATTGGTCAACTTGGCCACACGGAACTTGGGGTTAGCCAACTGGTCGTCGGCAGAGATATAGGGGAAGAGGGTGTTGGGAGCCAGCACCAGTACGATATTGTCGCCTTCAGCGTCGAAAGAGTAGCTCGAAGCCTGTGATTCTACGCTGGCCATGAAGTCGTTGCCGTCGTTGGTGTTATACTCAGCAAATACTGAACAGCCAGTGTTCACATATACCGTACCACCCTCACCTGGGTTATAGGAATAGTTGCCACCTGCATCGAAGGTGATGCGATCGTCGTAGACACCCCAGTCAGCCTTGTCATTAGGAGCAGCACTCCACCAGTTGGAGCCGTCTGTTCCCGGCTCGCCACATCCCATGTGTCCGGCTACGGCGTAGTTGATGCGCCAGGTGCGTGAGATACGATTGATATATGCCGTGAAGTCGACCTGGGTCTTATCGAAGGTAAAGGTCTCATTGATACTCGACTGACTGAAACCGTTCTTATTACCTAAACGCAGCTCGATATCGTAAGTACCAGCCTTGGCATTCGACCAGGAAACTGTTGACAATGTAGAGTACACCGTACCGTTGATCTTCCAGATGGGATAGGTACCCTGAGGCATGTTGCCGACACTGAATGTGGCCTGATTCACATTCTGGTCAATCATCTTGTTAATGGTGACACCTGATACTGACGGCAGACCGCTCTGACTTGGGCCGTCGAATTTCTCGGATGAGCAGGCTGTGAAGAAAGGTAAAAGGGTAAGAAGGTAAAATGGTAAAACCTTTACCAACCCCTTGGCCTTAATAAATATATTTGTTCTCATATCTATTACTATTTTTAATTTCTTATCTTTTTACTTCTTAATAGCTGCCATTCTGCTTGAGTGTACCCTGAGCAGCATCGATATTGTCCTGAGGAATAGGCAGGTAGCGAACAGCCTCAGACCATCCCTTGGTACGATAACCGCCACCATCGTTGCCTGGCTGGAGTACGGTAGCTGCACGACCTGTACGAACGAGGTCGAAGTAACGCTTACCCTCACCCATGAACTCGTGACGACGCTCGTTGATGATATCATCCTCTGTGACACCGTTGAGAGCCTTCAGACCAGCACGGGCGCGAACCTCGTTGACATACTTGGCTGCATCACCGGCATTGCCACCAGTCTTCAGCAAGAGCTCAGCTGCGTTCAACAGCGTCTCAGCATAACGGTATACACGAAGGTTGTTGTTGAAACCGAGGTCGGCATCAGCCTTCTGGTCCTTGTTGTTACCCTTACGGCACATATACTTATAGAGGCAGTAACCTGTTGCCATCCAGCCCGGATCGTCGCTGGTTCCATGGGCATTCAGGTCGAAGGCAGAGAACTCCTTACGGATATCACCATCCTCGAAGCTGGCTACTGAGTGCAGAGGAATGGCACTGAAGCCCCAACCTGCATCAACATCCTCGAAGGGATCGCCTGCATTAGCCTTGAAGCTACGAGGGCCATGGAGACGTGGGAACACGCAACCGCCAGCAGCTAACTGATTACCCCAGCCACGTACAGAGTTGTCATCAAAGTAGTTGATCTCCCAGATGGACTCTGAACCCCATTCACCACTCTCGTCCCAGATATCCTGGAAGTTGGTCATCAGCTGGTAGCGACCGCTGTTGATCAGCTCCTGCATATAGCTGAGTGCCTTGCCATAGCGACTGTTGTCGTTCTGGATCATGGCCATCTCGGCAAAGATCATATAAGCCAGAGGCTTCGTCACGTGACCTTTCTGGTCTGCGGGATAGTCGTCCTTCAGGTTACCGCTGGCGATAATGTCCTCCAGTTCGGTAATCACCTTATTATATACTTCATCGGCAGTGAGCTGCTCAGAGATATAGGGCGAAGCGAGGTTCTCGAAGTAACAGGGCACGTTACCATAGAACTTCCAGAGCTGCAGGTAGTAGAATACACGGAGCAGACGGGCCTGAGCCTCAAAGTCAGCCTTCTCGCTGGCAGAGATATTTCCCTTTTCAGCCACCCACTCGGCATACTGCAATACATCGTTGCTGCGCTTCACACCAGAGTAACTGTCGCTCCAGACACCTGTCAGACAAACAACGGGTGTACAAGAGTAGTTGAACATCAGCTGGAGCATCGGCTGGTCAGTATTACTACTGCCGTTGGGATACATATCATCGCTCATGAACTCAGAGATGAAGTTCAGGGCGTTGTACTGGTAGGTTGAACCATAGTCATACCAGTGCAGAGGTGCATATGCGGCCACCAGAGCTTCCTCGAGTGAGGATTTTGTGGTGTAATATTCGTCAATGAAGGTGTCGGTAGGACTGGTCACCTCCAGGAAATCGTCCTTACAGCTGGTCAGTGCTAATGCTGCAAGCATTCCTAATAATATCTTATTTGCTTTCATAACTGTCAAAATATAATTTCTCATTTTCTCATTCTTTCATTATCTCATTCTTCTTAGAAAGACAGGTTAAATCCTACACGGAAGGTACGTGGCTGCGGATAAACACCGAAGTCAACACCACAAGAGGTGGCTGCCGAAGAGATTTCAGGATCGAATCCCCAGTATTTCGTGAAGGTCAGCAGGTTCTCAGCTGCTACATAGAGGCGCAGACGGCTGACGAAGACCTTCTTCGTGATGAACTCAGGAATGGTGTAACCCAACTCGATATTCTTCAGACGCACGTAGCTGCCATCGTGAATATAGAGGTCAGAAGCCTGCCAGTTGGTGGCGTCACCCTGGATATAGATAGGATACTTGTCAGAGGTGCCCTCACCCGTCCAGCGTCCGAGGAACCAGGAAGGCAGGTTGATGGCGGGCAGGTCCAGACGACGGGTAGCATCGAAGATGTCGTTGCCGTAGGTACCCTGCCAGAACATCATGAAGTCGAAGCCCTTCCAGGCAGCATTGAAGGTAGCACCGAAGGTCCAGTCGGGCGTACCCTTACCGATCTTCGTACGGTCAGCATCGTCGATGGCACCATCGCCGTTGACGTCGACGAAGCGTACATAGCCAGGACGTGCATCAGGCTGAATCAGCTTACCGTCCTTGGTATAGGCGTTCACCTCGTCCCAGTTCTGGAAGATGCCTGCAGTCTGATAGCCCCAGAAGTATGGGAAAGGCTCACCAGCCTCAGCACGCGAGATGTTACCTAAGTTCGACACGTTGTCGTAGGTCTCGAAGCCTGCAGCATTACCCAGACGCACGAGCTTATTCTTCAGATAAGAGGCATTACCCTTGATCTGGAACTTGGCGTCGGCGATATTGAACTTGAAGCCTGCCTCGAACTCGATACCGGTATTCTCCATGTCACCCACGTTACCGATAGGCTTCGACTCACCCACGTATGAAGGGATGTTCATATCCTTCAGCATACCGTTGGTCTTCTTCTTGAACCAGTCGACAGTGAAGGTCAGCTTGTTGTTCCAGAAACCGAAGTCGATACCGAGGTCGTACTGCTCCGACTCCTCCCACTTCAGGTCGGGGTTAGCCAGTCCGCTGGCCTTCGAGCTGTTGTATTCCTTCTCACCGCCTGCCATACCGAAGCCGTAGTTGTTACCGCCCTGTGTCAGTACCGTGTAGCGGAAGTCACCGATATTGTCGTTACCGTTCTTACCCCAGCTGAAACGAACCTTCAGATTGTTCAGCCAGTCGCTGGTATTCTTGAGGAATTTCTCGTTCATCACGTTCCAACCCAGTGAGATAGAGGGGAACGTACCGTATTTGTTGTTTGTTCCGAAGCGGCTCGAACCGTCACGACGGATCGTACCCTGGAACATGTAACGCTCATCGTAGTTGTAGCTCAGACGGGCAAAGAGCGACGACATCGTGTGATTCACACCAGGACCACCCCATCCGTCACGGTCACCTGCAGAGGCAAGACCAGTGGCAGCGTTGACCCAGGGCTTCGAGTAGTCCTTCAGGTTATTACGCGATGCGCCCAGTGTCCAGCCCGAATTCTCGAAGGCCGACTGTCCGAGTACGACGTTCACCGTATGCTTGCCGAAATCCTTATCGTATGAGAGCACATTCTCCAACTGCCATACGGTACCACGATCGCTCTCCATCGAAGCAGATGAGTAATTGCGGTGCTTGGTTGGTGAGATCCAATAAGGTACGGCGTGGTTCTCGTTGCCCCAGAACGACATGTCCGTGCTGTAGCTGACGCGATACTTCAGTCCGTCCCAGATACCGAGGGTAGCCGAGAAGTTGCTGACGAACTTATGGCTCCAGTTCTTGGCGATAGGCAGCTGGAACGAAGCCAGCGGGTTGGCCATCTCATTGAAGCCAGCACCGGGGATGTTCAGCAGCTGTCCGTCATCGTACATAGGCACGTACTCATCGGGATAGGTAGCCGAGTAGTAGGCAATCTGGTCCTGAGCCTCCTGTCCGCTCACGTAGGGAGCGATGACTGGCGGCAGTGCGAGGGCCGAGCCGATCTCGTTACCCCACTGGGAGTTAGGATCGAGACCGCTGTTCTTTACACGGGCATAAGAGAGGTTCACGGCTACATCAAGCTTGTTCAGCCAGTTGCGCTCCTTCGTCGTGTCAAATACGTTGAAGTTGAAATTGCCACGCAGGGTCAGACGGTTGTAGTTGGAGTGACCATAGTTTCCACCAATGATACCTTCCTGGTCGTAGTAACCCAGTGAGAAGTAGTAATTCACCTTCTCAGAAGCACCACTCAGGGTCACCTCATGATTCTGTACAGGGGCATTGTCGTTGAACAACAAGTCCTGCCAGTCTGTGTTTGTCGTCACATTATAAGGATCAGCATACTTCGGAGCCTGACCAGCATTCACCAGTCCTTCGTTCTGCATGATCATGTAGCCGGTAGCATCGAGCACGTCGCGATGCTTCCAGGCTGTCTGCCAGCCGTGTGAGAAATTGTAATTCACGCTCACCTTGCCCAGCTTACCTTTCTTTGTCGTAACGAGGATGACACCATTGGCTGCACGGGCTCCATAGATAGCACCTGAGGCAGCATCCTTCAACACCTCGATACTCTCGATATCACTGGGGTTGATGTAGTCGAAGCCACCCTCAATCGGCATACCGTCGACGATGTAGAGCGGGTCACTGTTATTAACGGTACCCACACCACGTATGCGTATACGTGAGGCTGCACCAGGCTGACCTGATGAAGAGGTGACGTTCACACCAGCAGCCAGACCTTTCAGGGCGTTGTCCATACGCACGGGGGCAGTACCCTCCAGATCGTCGGAGCTGACCTTGGCGATAGAGGCCGTTACCACACTCTTCTTCTGAACGCCATAACCAATCACCACCACGTCCTGCAACGTCTGTGCATCCTCGCGGAGGGTAACGGTCATGTTACTTCTGGCTGCCACCTCCTGTGAGGTATAGCCAATATAAGAAATAATAATAGGTGTACCCTCATTAACCTTCAAGGTGAACTGACCATCGATGTTAGTAATGGTTCCGTTCTGAGGATTACCTTTCTCGACAACGGAGGCACCGATAACCGGTTCCCCGTTCTCGTCAATCACAGTACCCAGAATTCCCTGGGCGAATGATGCCATTGACACCATGAGTGCCACTAACATCGTCATAAACCTGCTTTTTTTCATACGTTTTGTTTTGTTATTGTTAATTGAAAGTTAGAAAATTCCCATTCAAGGATTCTGGTGCAAAATTAGACAAAAATGTCACCCATCTTTCGCAGATTAAAACAAAAAGTGGACGTTTTTGATTTCTCAAAACGTCCAATATACTGTTTGTCAAACACTTAGACTTGCAGTGTCTCACAAAAAAAAGTGGATGAAATATAGAGGTGTAAAAGTTACAATTGTAATACTTTTCTAACACCTTCGCAGAGGAATCATCAGATTTTTGGGGAATGATTGTTTAACCTTTCTTGGGAACAATGAGTCCGAAACCATATAGGCCGACGACGACGTAACAGATTAAGGGAATAATGAAGGGGATGACGAGGTTTGTGGCATCGGCAATGACACCTACAAGCAAGAAGCCACAGCCGCCCACAGGGGTCATCATCAGGATCGACGAGGCGGTCTTCGTAAGCGAACCCAGTCCACGCAGGGCCAACGAGAAGATGGTGGGGAACATGACAGCCTCGAAGAGATAGATCGCCAACAAGCCGATCATCGAGAACTCACCAAAGTTCATCAGCACGATCATCGTAGACAGGACACAGCCGCAGCCACAGACAAGTAGCATCACTTCAGGACGCACGTAACGCATGATGAAACTGCCACCAAAGCGACCCACCATGAAGAAGCCCAGAGCGCCAGTAAGCACGATGGAGGCCATGTTGTCGTCCATCCATCCCTGCCCTGTAACGTAATTGATAAAGTAGCTGTTGATGGAGATCTCGGCCACCTCGTAGGCCAACAGGGCGATGACGCCGAAAACGAAGAACTTGTGCTGCCACACCTTACGCAACGGCTCTCGACCATATTTCGAAGCCTCATCGAGACCATCGTCGTGCTTGATCTCTGGGAGGTTCACCCGCGAGAAGACTGCGGCGATGACGAGCACCACGATACCCAGGATGACATAAGGAACGGCCACGCTGGCACCCTCGCCACTGAAAAGGAACTGACCAACGGCAAAAGTGGCGAAGAGGCAACCCAAACCATTGAACGACTGAGAGAGGTTGAGACGGCTCGAAGCGGTCTCCTTGGGACCCAGCTCAGTGACATAAGGATTAGCTGCCGTCTCGAGGAAGACGAGTCCCACGCTGATGATGAACAGCGCAAAGAGGAAGGCGCTGAGGGTGCCGGCCTCAGTACAGGGCACGAAGAGCAGCGAGCCGATGCCGAAGAGCAACAGTCCGAAGACCACACCCCGACGATAGCCGAAGCGGTTGATGAAGAGTCCAGCAGGAATAGCCATCAGGAAGTAGCCGAGATAGGTGGTCACCTGGATCATCGACGACTCTGTGATAGAGATATGCATCTCGTTCTGGAAGTGCTTGTTAAGCACATCCAGGATGGCTCTGGCAAAGCCCCAGAGGAAAAAGAGGGTGGTAATGAGTATAAACGGCACCAAGTATTGGTTGGTGCCGTTTTGAGCGTTATTACTTCTCATCAGTATCAATCAGTTTCCAGATACCGGCAGCACAAGCGGCACCCACAAATGGGCCTACGATGAAAATCCAGAGGTTGGCAAGAGCCGTTCCACCCTGGAAGATGGCAGGAGCCAATGAACGGGCGGGGTTGACTGATGTACCTGTATAACGGATACATACGAGGTGAACGAGGATGAGCGACAGACCAATTGCCAGACCAGCGAAATTGTTGGTAGCACCATTGGTCTTAGCAGTAGCACCCAGAACGACGAGTACGAACACGCAAGTAAAGATAATCTCAGCGAGCAGACCACCCAGAACGGATACATTAGCCTGCAGGTCATTGGCACCCGTTCCCTCAAGACCGGGGACATTCTCTGTCAGCACATAAAGCAGCAGAGAGCCGATGAAGGCACCAATCACCTGGAAGACCATGTACATGCCGCAATCCTTTGCGCTCATACGGCCACTCAGGAAACAGCCCAGAGTGATGGCAGGATTGATGTGGCAACCGCTGATACCACCGATGGTATAAGCCATAGCCACCACAGCCAGGCCGAAGGCGAAGGCTGTACCTACTACTGCCGGAATGTTGTTGATCGGATCACATCCTAAACTTACTGCGACACCGCAGCCCATCAATACGAGCACCATTGTGCCCACCATTTCTGCTAAATACTTTTTCATAATGAATCTTTTTTAATGGTTTATTGTTAAGTGTTTATAAGACGTTCTACTTGGGAAGTTCTGCATCGAGCCGCTCGACAGCACCCGAGACAGGGTGGAGCGTGAGTCGCGTTGTGTAGCGTTTGTTGAAGAGGGCACCGCTGAGCAGCTCGACATGACCGAACTGGCCTGCGGGGAAATCATCTGTGACCAAGGTCTGAGTCGCATTGGAAACGGAGACGCGCATCTTACCTGGGATATTAACATAGATACCCTGCACCGGTTTGTTCTTTTTCTTAGGATCGACAGGCTCGGCAGGGGGCACTGTCTGCAGATCCTTTATTATAATATAATAAGGTGTACCTCCGAGATCGTCCTGATCGAGAAGTCCGAGCTTCTGGGAGAAGCGGAAAAGCACGTCACGCTGGATCTCCTTATCGGGTACGACCATGAAAGTGTACTCAGCCGTATCCCTGCTGACATTACCCGCAAAAAGCGAAGTCAGCACACGGTCCTGCAGGTCGAGCTGATGAAGCATTAGCCGCAGCTGATCGCCGTCCTTAGGCATATTATCTGCCTGACCACGTACCAACAGGTTCCTGCTCTCACGAATCTCGTAGATATCCTGTGCCGTCAGTTCGGCCATCTTCGCCGTACTGCCTGCCGAAAGAATCTCCTCGCTCATGAAACGACGGGGACTGGGAAGGGACTCACGAGGCGCTGCCACAAAGCGTTGCACAGAGGCATTCTCGGCCGGATCGGCATTAATGGCCAAGAGGACTCCATCGTCAGAGAGACGTACATTGGAGGCTACTGTCTTGGCATCGAACTTCACGGCGTAGCGCTTAGCCGTATCAGCTACGGCCACAGGATATTGCTTGATGCCGACTATGCGGTAGGAAACAGAAGATTCAGGCGACACATCGCGCAAACGCAGAAAACGTTCGGCATAGCGACAGAACTCACCGGGCTGGTAGGAAGTCTTTTCAACCAAGAGGGTGACATTGACGGCAGTCTTAGGCAGGAAATAGACGGCTCCCTCGCTCGTGACACCCGGTTGATAGAGGCTACTCACGGTCTGCGACTGTGAGGTGAAAAGCGAAAGGTGAAATGTGAAAAGTATCAGCAGGAACTTCTTCATAATCTTCAATGTTCAATGACCTTACTCGTTTAATCGTTTGAAAGCATGGGGTAAATACTGGATCAAGTCGCTCGCCATCACACTCTCCTCACCCAGTTCGCGGGCAGCAAAGTCGCCAGCCAGTCCGTGAAGATACATTCCCAACATACAGGCGTCCTCACGCTTATAGCCTCGGGCCAGCAGTCCAGTAATGATGCCCGTGAGCACATCGCCGCTACCAGCTGTAGCCATTCCAGCATTGCCCGTCGTGTTGAAGATAATATGTCCATCAGGCAGACAGAGCGACGTATGATGGCCCTTGAGTAAGATATAGGCCTGCAGGCGCTGGGCCAGGTCACGTGCCTTCATGAGACGTTCGTAACTATCCGTAGAGCGCCCAGCGATGCGGTCGAACTCCTTGGGATGAGGGGTCATAATGATGTCCTTAGGCAACTGCTGCAGCCAGGCAGGATGGTTGGCCAGTACGTTGAGTGCATCAGCATCGACCACCAGCGGACATTGTGTACGACGCAGCTGGGCAATCACAGCGATGGCCGTCTGCTCACTGGTTCCCAGTCCGGAACCAATGCCTACAGCGTTGAAATCCTCGGTATCAACAGCCTCGGAGAAGATGGTCTCCTCACGATCGAACTGGATGATGGCCTCAGGCACACTGATCTGGAGGAGCATGCTATTCTGCTTGGGCGTATGGGTGGTACACTTGCCCGCTCCTGATCTGAGACAGGCTTTCGTAGCCAATACGGAGGCGCCTCCCATACCATAGCTGCCAGCGATGATCAGGGCGTTGCCCATCTTCCCCTTATGGGCAAAGGGGTCGCGAGGCAGTAATCGAGGACGGATATCGTTTTCCTCAAGCAGCGTATAATTGGCATCAATCTTTGCAATGCCCTCCTGACTAAGCCGGATGTCGAGTACCTTCAGGCGCCCGATGAACATCTGTGACTCAGGGAAGAGGAAGGAGAGCTTAGGCAACTGGAGGGTGAGCGTCAGGTCGGCACGGATGATGTTGGCACGGATATTATAAGTGTTATCCTCCGTCATCAGACCTGAGGGCACATCGATGCTCACCACCTGGGCTGGCGAGGCGTTGATGTACTTCACCAACGAAGCGAAACCACCTGCAAGGGGCTTGTTAAGGCCTGAGCCAAAAAGACCGTCGACAACAAGCATACCCGACTCGAGCTGGGGTGGCTCGAACTCCTGAGTGACCTCTATGAGAGCCTTCGGTCTCTTATCGAGCAGGCGCTGACGGTTAACACCACAATCTTCCGACAAATTACCAGAAATATTGAATAAGTAAGCTATGACCTCATAATTCTTGTCAATGAGCATTCTGGCAACGGCCAATGCATCGCCACCGTTATTACCAGGTCCGGCAAAGACGACGACACGGGTAGCGCTGCTCCACTCGTCGGTTATGGCTTGGGTCAGGGCTTGGGCGGCACGCTCCATCAGATCGATGCTCTTAATGGGCTCATGCACTATGGTATAACGATCCAATTCACGGATCTGAGCGCTCGTAAATATCTTCATTGGTGCAAAAATACGAAAAATATGCTAATGAATGTAGGAGTTAGCGTTTTTTTTTGTAATTTTGCACAAATTTTTAACTCTTTCAGTGTATGAGCATCGTCAAAATCAAGGACAAAACGTTTCAAACCTCAATTTCTGAGGACGTGATCAGGGCTCGCGTCAAAGAAGTTGCACAACAGATCAGCAAGGACATGGCTGGCAAGACGCCACTCTTCCTTGGAGTGCTTAATGGATCATTCATCTTTGCAGCAGATCTGATGCGCGAGATGACCATTCCCTGCGAGATTTCATTTGTGAAACTCGCTTCATATCAGGGGACGACCTCAACAGGAAAAATCAAGGAGGTGCTGGGCATCAACGAAGACCTGTCAGGACGGACGGTGATTATCGTGGAAGACATCGTGGAGAGCGGACAGACGATGAAGCGCATGATCGAATCACTGGGTACAAGGAACCCAGCATCAGTCCACATCTGCACACTTTTCTTCAAGCCCGACAAGTTGCAGGAGGATCTGCAGCTCGACTACGTGGCATTCCGCATCCCCGATGATTTCATCGTGGGCTATGGTCTGGATTATGACCATCAAGGACGTGAACTAAAGGACATCTATACGATTGTAGAAGACAAATAAAACCATAAACAAAAACAGAATTAGAATCATGAAGAATATTGTGATTTTCGGTGCTCCAGGATCAGGCAAGGGCACACAGAGCGACAGGATGATTGAGAAGTACGGACTGAACCACATCTCTACTGGTGACGTGCTTCGTGCTGAAATCAAGAAAGGAACGGAGCTGGGCAAGACTGCTGCCAGTTTCATTGACAACGGGCAGCTGATACCCGACGACCTGATGGTCAGTATCCTTGCCTCAGTGTACGACTCCTTCGGAGACCATAAGGGTGTCATCTTTGACGGATTCCCACGTACCATTCCACAGGCAGAGGCCCTCAAGAAGATGCTCGACGAGCGTGGCGACAAGGTGGCAGCGATGATTGAGCTCGACGTACCTGAAGATGAATTGATGAAGCGTCTGATACTGCGCGGACAGCAGAGTGGACGTGCCGACGACAACGAAGAGACCATCAAGAAGCGCCTCGTAGTATATCATTCCCAGACTCAGCCGCTGATCGAGTGGTACAAGAAGGAGGGATTACACTATCATATCAATGGTCTCGGAGAGCTCGACCGCATTTTCGAAGATATTTGTGAGGTAATTGATAATATCTAGTCGTACTAGTTATCTAGTCGTACTAGTCATTCTAGAATAGGATATGGAAAGTAACTTTGTAGACTACGTGAAGATCTATTGCCGCTCGGGGAAGGGCGGCAAAGGCTCCATGCACCTGCGACACGTGAAGTATAACCCCAACGGCGGCCCTGACGGAGGCGACGGCGGTAAGGGCGGCAGCATCATCCTCAGAGGAAACCACAACTACTGGACATTGCTGCACCTGAAATACGAACGACACATCTTTGCGGAGCATGGCGGCAACGGAGGGCGCGACAAGTGTCACGGTACCGACGGAAAGGACGTATATATCGACGTGCCTTGCGGAACGGTGGTCTACAATGCAGAGACAGGCAAGTATGTCTGCGACGTCACCTACGACGGACAGGAGGTACTCCTGTTGAAAGGCGGACGCGGCGGACTTGGGAATTTCCAGTTCCGCACAGCCACAAACCAAGCACCACGCTATGCACAACCCGGTGAGCCGATGCAGGAGATGACCATCATTCTGGAGTTGAAGCTGCTGGCTGACGTGGGACTCGTAGGCTTCCCTAATGCCGGCAAGTCGACGCTGGTTTCTGCACTTTCGAATGCCCGTCCGAAGATAGCCAACTACCCCTTCACCACGATGGAACCCTCACTGGGCATTGTGGGCTATCGCGACGGCAAATCGTTCGTGATGGCTGATATCCCCGGCATTATCGAGGGTGCCTCAGAAGGTAAAGGTCTCGGTCTGCGCTTCCTCCGACATATCGAGCGCAACTCACTGCTGCTCTTTATGGTACCAGGCGATACCGACGACATCAAACGGGAATATGAGATACTGCTGAATGAACTGAAGCAGTTCAATCCCGAGATGCTCGACAAGCACCGCGTGCTGGCTGTGACAAAATGCGACCTGCTCGACGAAGAGCTCATCGAGATGCTGCGCGAGACACTGCCTGAGGATTTACCAGTAGTATTCATCTCTGCCGTCACCAACTTCGGACTCGAAGAGCTGAAGGATGTGCTCTGGCGCGAGTTGAATGCCGAGAGCAACAAACTCGCCGTTATCACTTCGGAGGATACACTCGTGCACCGCGATAAGGACATGAGCCGCTTTGCTCAGGAACTGGCCGACGAGGGTGAGGACGAAGATATCGAGTACGTAGAGGTCGACGATCTGGAAGACATCGAAGAGTTGGATGATATAGAGTATCTGGAAGAACCGGAATGACGCCAGAACTTCATTACTACCACATCGGCGAGAGCGTGACAGCATTCAGCACAACGCGCCACGGGGGCTATAGTCAGGGGAACTATGGCGAACTGAACGTGAACCTCTTCTGCGGTGACGAGCCAGAAGCCATCGCCAAGAACCGTAGGTTGCTCTGCAAAAAGTTGGCGGTGGCAGAAGACTGTCTGATCATGCCCCATCAGGTACACACAACGGCCGTCACCCAGATAGGCAAGACCTTCTTCCTGCTTTCGGAAGATATCCGCAAACAAGTACTGGAAGGCATCGACGCACTGATTACCAACATCAAACATATCTGTATCGGTGTATCTACAGCCGACTGTATACCTATTATTATATATGACCCTGAGCATCATGCCGCAGGTGTGGTGCATAGCGGCTGGCGAGGGACGGTTGCCAACATCACAGGCGGCGTGGTAACCTCTATGCAGATGGCCTATCATTCAAAGCCAGAACTGTTGAAAGCAGTCATCGGACCAGGTATCTCACTGAAGAACTTCGAGGTGGGCGACGAGGTCTATGAGGCTTTTACCGATGCTGGCTACCCGATGCAGCAGATCAGCCAGAAGCAGGAAAAATGGCACATCGACCTAACCAAATGTTGTCGGCTACAGCTGGAGGCAACAGGCATCAAACCAGAAAACATCGAGGAAAGCGGCATCTGCACCTACGATGATGTGGAGGATTTCTTTTCGGCCAGAAGGTTGGGAACGGCTTCCGGACGCATACTGACGGGCATCATACTAAGATAACACAGCGCAACTTTTTTTTGCTAATTTTAAAAAAAGTTGCCGTTTTATAACATAAATCCAAAATAATTTTCTAACTTTGCAGCGAAATAACAATGGAGGGACTCGTCCCCCCTCAAATAATTAATTAAAACAGTTCAATTTTATGCAGAAAAGATTGCTCTTTCTGGTTGCTTTGTTGTTAACGATGACGTTAACAGCCTTAGCACAGGTAACTACATCAAGTTTGGCTGGTAAGGTGACTCTCGACGATGTTAACGGCGAGGAGGTCATCGGTGCAACTATTCAGGCCATCCATGAGCCTTCAGGTACCCGCTATGCTGCAGTGACCAACACATCTGGTCGTTTCACCATCCAGGGTATGCGTACTGGAGGTCCGTACAGTGTGACGATCTCCTACATCGGATTCCAGCCCAAGACGGTGAAGGGTGTTAACCTACAGCTCGGTGAGACCTACAATCTGTCAGTATGGCTCTCAGAGGATGCTAACGAGCTGGCTGAAGTTATTGTAAGCGGTAAGGCTTCTAAGTTCGCCGCTGAAAAGACTGGTGCTGCTACCAACATCAACAGCTCACAGATTACAAACCTGCCGACAGTAAGCCGCAGCATCACCGACGTGACACGTCTGTCACCTTATGGTGGTAACGGCATGAGCTTCGCAGGTGCTGACGGTCGTACCGCGAACTTCACGGTCGACGGTGCTAACTTCAACAACAACTTCGGTTTGAGTTCAAACCTGCCTGGTGGTGGAAACCCGATTTCTATCGATGCCATTGAGGAACTTCAGGTTGTGATTTCTCCGTATGATGTTCGTCAGACCAACTTCATTGGTGGTGGTGTGAACGCCATTACCAAGTCGGGTACGAACACCTTCAAGGGAAGTGCCTACGTCTACCACAAGAATGAGAACATGCAGGGTGATGCTGTTAAGCGTCAGCAGATTGCAGGTGCCCGTGAGAAGTCTCAGACCACTACCTACGGTTTCACCTTTGGTGGTCCGATCATCAAGAACAAGCTGTTCTTCTTCGTGAACGGTGAAATGATCAAGATTCCTTCTATCGTGAACCGTTGGAGAGGTTCTGAGGATGGCAAAGCAGATGCCGACAACTACATTTCGCGTACAACGAACAAGGATCTGGAGGCCGTTTCCAATTATGTAAGGAACAAGTATGGTTACGATACTGGCAGCTGGACCAGCTTCCCCGCTGATGAGAGCAACTACAAGCTGATGGCCCGTCTGGACTGGAACATCACCGACAGACACCATCTGGCCCTGCGTTACAACTTTACCAAGAATAACGTATGGAACTCACCTAACGCCACTTCTATGGACGGTGGTACTCGTATGTCAGGTGGTCGTATGTCGCAGTATTCTATGTCGTTTGCCAACTCTATGTATTCGATGCAGAATAAGGTACACTCTTGGTCATTGGATCTGAACAGCCGTCTGACCGACAATCTGTCGAACCAGTTACTGGCTACCATCTCTAAGCTGGATGATATTCGTGGTACGAACTCTTCTGAATTCCCCTTCATCGATATCACCAAGGATGGCAACAACTATATGGCCCTCGGTTATGAGCTGTTCACCTGGAACAACGCCGTTCACAACACCATTTGGAACATCAAGGACGATATCACCTATTATACAGGTGCACACAAGATCATGGCTGGTCTCTCTTTCGAGCACCAGATGGCCGACAACCAGTATATGCGTAACGGAACAGGTTACTACCGCTATAACTGGGAAGACGGCATGAGCGTTGAGGAGCTGTTCAACCAGACACCTGAGATCTTCTGTCTGACCTATGGTTACGACGGTGAGTCTAAACCTGCCGCACGTGTACAGTTCAACCGTCCTGGTATTTATGGTCAGGATGAGTGGAACATTACCGACAAGTTCAAGTTGACATACGGTTTGCGTATTGACGGTCTGTTCTTCACCAACAGCGACCTGATGACCAACAATGCGATCCTGGCCCTTGACTACAACGGACGTAACATCGATACCGGTAAGTGGCCGAAGAACAGCATTACCTTCTCACCACGTCTTGGTTTCACTTACGACATCTTTGGCGACAAGTCGCTGAAGCTGCGTGGCGGTACTGGTCTCTTCTCAGGTCGTCTGCCTCTCGTATTCTTCACGAACATGCCTACCAACGGTGGTCTCGTACAGTATCAGGCACAGATTAATGCTGCCAGTGCCGCCAAGAAGGGCTTCTCAATGGACACCTTCGCTGGTGGTCCGATGACCAGTATCAGCGAGATGCTGAATAAGCTGCAGAGCCTGGGCTATCCCCAGACCGTTTCTCCAGAAGACGGTACCGTTCCTTCTGCTGTGAATGGTGTTGATCCCGACTTCAAGATGCCTCAGGTATGGAAGACATCTTTGGCTCTTGACTATCAGTTCCCAGTTAACTTCCCATTCACCGCTACGGTTGAGGGAATCTTCAACAAGACCATCAACGGTGTGAGCATCTCTGACTGGAGTATCCCAAGTCCTGGAGGTTTTGCCCGTTTCAATGGTATTGACAACCGTCCTATCTATCCTGCCGGCTACCGTACAAACACCAAGGCATTCGTTCTGGAGAATACCAGCAAGGGTTATGGATGGAGCGCTTCTGTTGAGTTGAAAGCTCAGCCTGCTGAGTGGGTTAGCCTGATGGCAGCCTATACACACACGGTATCCAAGGAGATTACCGGTATGCCGGGTTCTGCTGCAGAGTCTGCCTTCACCTATGTTCCTACTGTTGAGGGCCCGAACAACATCCGTCTGCACAATTCGCAGTACGTGACACCTGACCGTCTGGTGGCTTCAGCCACTATTCACGATAAGTGTGGCAACCACTACAACCTCGTATACGAAGCTTGGCGTGGTGGTAACAACTACTCATACATGATGGTGAACGATATGAACAGCGACGGTTATAACTACGATGCACTCTATATCCCGACTGACGGTGAGGTAGGTGTAGGCTCTGGCGAGTTCCGTTTCGTATCTCAGGACGATATGCAGCGCTTCATGGACTATGTTCATAACGACGGCTACCTGAAGAAGCATCAGGGTGACTATGCCGAGCCTTACAGTGTTTACTCTCCTTGGGTACACCGCATCGACTTCGGTTACAAGCACGACTTCAAGCTGAACATTGGCCAGACCAAGCACACGCTGCAGCTGACCTTCGACATGAAGAACGTTCTGAACTTCTTCAACTCTGCATGGGGTGTTGCCAAGTACCTGAATCCTGAGATTGGTTCAGAGGCTCGTATCCTGAAATATGAGGGTGTTGACGCACAGGGTTATGCAACCTTCTCTACACCTGCTTCTATCAATGGTAATACTGAGACTTGGACACCAAACTACTCGCTCAGCCAGTGTTGGTATGCTTCTATTGGTATCAAGTACTATTTTAATTAAGAATTAAGACATAAGAAGTTATGAAACTAAGATATTTCATTCCGTCTCTTGTAGCAGTAGTTGCTGCTATGTTTACAGGCTGTTCCGACGACAAGGATCCTACCTATCTCAGTGAGATCCGCGTATCACAGTCGTATGTATCGCTCAATACCAGCGGTGGCTCCAACACGATCAATGTGGAAGCTACAGGCAGCTGGACGGTATCTGGTGCTCCTGAGTGGCTGACCGTCTCTCCTGCTTCTGGAAACGGCAATGGCACGATTACCTTCTCTGCCGAGGCTGCCGAAGGCCGCTCGGCCGAAGTTCTGATCAGTTGTCAGGGTCAGACCCAGCGCATCAACGTGATTCAGGGTCTTGCTACTGTCTCCAATGCTACTTGTGCTGAGGTGATTGCAGGACCTGACTCCAAGACCTATCGCGTAACAGGTACAGTGAAAAGTATTGCCAATACCACATACGGCAACTGGTATCTGCAGGATAAGACTGGTGAGGTTTATATCTATGGCACCCTCGACGCGAAGGGCGCTGAGAAGAATTTTACAAGTCTTGGCCTTGAGGTTGGCGATGAGGTAACCGTTGAAGGTCCTAAGACCACTTATAACGGTACAGTAGAGTTGGTGAACGTAACTGTCATCAAGATCAACAAGTCACTCATCAAGTGTGACTCTCTGACAGTGAATGGCGTTAAGGCCACAGAACTGCCTCTCGAAGGCGGTGAGATCGTAGCTAACCTGACCTGCAAGGGTACTGGTGTGGCTGTTGAGATCCCCGCAGAGGCCCAGTCTTGGCTCGGCGTTGTCAGCTCGACTGTAGGTAGCAATCCTACCGTAACCTTCCGTGCTGCTGCCAACAATGGTGGTGAGCGCAGTACTACAGTGATCTTCAAGACCACTGATGGCAAGAAGGAGTATTCTGCTCAGGCTACGATCGTTCAGGCTGGTGCCATCGTGGATGTTTCCGTTGCTGACTTCCTCGCTGCACCTGTGAGCGATGCCCTGTATCGTATGACTGGTGTCATCTCAAGCGTCTATGCCAGCGACAAGCAAGGTAAGAGCTTCTACCTGAGAGACTGGTCTGGTGAGACACTTATCTACCGTTGTGAGAACTTCACTCTTGATTTGGTTGATATCGGTGATGTTGTTACGGTAGTTGGTAAGCGTGGTGCTTATAAAGACAGCCCACAAATGGTTAGCGGTAAGATCGAGCTGCTTGAAGAGATTGTTGTGGAGTGCAGTATTGCCGAATTCCTGACAAAGGAAGATAGCAAGGACAATTACTATATGGTATCAGGTACGGTCGACGAGATTGCCAACGATACTTATGGTAATATCTACATCACTGATGGCACGAACCGCTTGTATATCTATGGCTGCTATCCTGGCTGGGGTGCTACAGGTGATAACCGCAAGGGCGCTGTTGCCAAGTATGGCATTGCTGTAGGCGACAAGCTGACTGTGATTGGTCCGAAATCTACGTATAAGGGCGTTCCGCAGGTTAATAACGGAATCTTCTTCTCGTTAGAGAAGGCTAATTAAACCCGCCTATAACGAATATGAACTCCCAGTATCTTTGCGATACCGGGAGTTTTTAGTTTTTTCAGCATAAAAAGTTGTTAATTCTTAAATAATTGTTTATCTTTGCAGCAAAATAACGAACTAACAATAGCTGAGTATGAAGAAAAGATTGCTCATGATGGTTGTATCATTGCTGACTTGCACATTGGCAGCCATCGCACAGGTAACCACATCTGGTATCAATGGTATCGTCACGACTGGCGATGAAGAAGCCATCGGAGCCACGATTACCGCCAAACATATCCCATCGGGATCGGTCTATCGTGCCGTGACGAATATCGACGGACGCTATACCATTACGGGTATGCGATCTGGCGGTCCTTATGAGGTAGAAATATCCTATATCGGCTATCAGACTACGAAGTTTACGGACGTACAGCTGGCTCTGGGTCAGAACACCGTGCTTGATGCCAAACTCTCAGAGGAAGGTGAACTGCTGCAGGAAGTGGTTGTTGTGGCTGCCTCGCGTAACGGCATGCGCTCAGACCGCTCCGGAGCCGTAACGAATCTGAATGCCAATCAGATGGCAGCCATCCCGACGGTAGGCCGTTCAATGACCGATCTAATGAAAATGACCCCGCAGTCGAGTTCCTCCAGCGGTATGGCTATTGGTGGCGGTAACTATCGTCAGTCGAGTGTCACCATCGACGGTGCCTCGTTCAACAATGCCTTCGGCTTGGGATCTTCTCCACTGCCTGGCGGTGGTACACCGATCTCGCTCGACGCCTTGGATCAGATGACCGTGAGCATCACGCCCTACGATGTTCGCCAAAGCGGATTCACTGGTGGTGGCATCAATGCCGTCACAAAGAGCGGTACCAACGAGTTCAAAGGCTCTGTCTATACTTATCTGACCAGCACCTCTCTGAAGGGAGCCCGTGTGGCAACAACCACTCTGCCCGTCGACGATGGTCATAACAACACCTATGGTATTACCTTCGGTGGTCCGATTCTCAAGGACAAGCTGTTCTTCTTCATCAATGGTGAGATTGAGGATAATGTGACGACTGGACCTGCGGCTCGTGCTGGCGACGGTTCAATCCCTTATACGAATACCAACCGCCGTCCTCAGATCGAGGAGCTGGAAAGTCTGTCGAATTATATGCAGAATACCTATGGTCTGACCACAGGTCCCTGGCAGGGCTATAATGTGAAGACGCCTGCCTATCGTATCCTCGCCCGTCTCGACTGGAACATCAATGAGAACCATAAGTTTAATGTCCGTCTGACGAAGTCAAACCGTAAGGGATCCAATCCTGCTTCTGCTTCACGCTCCATCGGCAGTAACCGTGCGACGCTCATCTATGGCGGCAACCAGAACACCTATGGCAGCAACACCAACTACGGCATGTCATCACTCTCCAGCCGCTATTATGCAGAGTATCGTTTCACCTCAATCGCAGCCGAGTGGAATGCTAAGTTCGGCAAAGTGCAGAATACATTGCGTGGTACCTATTCCTTCCAAGACCAGCCGCGTTCTACAGAGTATAACGATGCTGCTCCCGTCGTAGAGATTGTGATGAATGACGGACAGAACCACTATCCCACATGGGCTCTCACGGGCGATGTGTTCACCTATGGCAACCTTGCTCAGACAAAGAACACTGTGATTACCGATGAATTGAACGTAACGCTTGGAAAGCATAACCTGTTTGCCGGTCTTCAGTTCGAACACAACTTCGCTGCCAACGGCTATGCACAGGCCGCAGCAGGCTACTATGCGCTCGAAGCCACACCCGAAGAGGTGGCAGCAGGAAACTGGGGAGCCGTCTTCGGACGTGCACCACGTGTATTCGGTATCACCTATGGCAATAACGAGGCTCACTCGATGTTCACCTCGAAGATGAATACCAACCAGTGGTCGCTCTACTTGCAGGATAACATGAGCCTGTCTGAGCGCTTCCGCATGTCACTGGGTGTCCGCTTCGAACTACCCTCCTACCCCAGCCTCGACAACAACTTCAATGAGGAGTATTACAAGATCGACTTCGGTGGCCGCCACTTCCGCACGGACAACGTGCCCAAAGCCAGCGTCAGCTTCTCTCCACGTGTCGGCTTCAACTGGGATATCACGGGTAACCGCAACCTCATCCTCCGTGGAGGTACAGGTCTCTTCGTAGGCCGCATGCCGTTCGTATGGCTCGTGTCAGCAGTCGGTAACTCTGGTATGGGTCAGACTTCTTATGTCGTCAATGGCGAGAAGGCTGCTAACCTGCGCTTCACTACCAGTCAGGACGAGATGCTCAAGCAGATCAATGCCCAGAGCTCTACCACCGTTCCCGGCAGTCCTACCATCCTGAGTGAGGATCTCCGTATGCCGAAGACATGGAAGGCCTCTCTGGCCGTCGATGCCAAACTGCCTGGTGACATTGACCTCACCCTCGAAGGTATCTTCAACAAGGATCTGAATCCCGTTGTCGTATCCAATGCAGACATCTATTGGGATGGTTCCTCAACAGTAGACCTCGGACATGGTGACATTCGTCATAAGATGTCCTATTACGACGCCAACCACTCAGCCTATCTGCTCGAGAACGCAGGCTCCAAGGCCTACTACTGGTCAGTCAGTGCCCAGCTGCGCAAGTCCTTCGACTTCGGACTCGACCTCTCAGCCAGCTACACCATGTCTAAGGCCAAGAGCTATACCGAGGGTATCGGCGACCAGGTATCATCGGCTTACAACAACTACCGTAACTCCATCCATGCCGTCAACGACAACGAGTTGGGTTATGCAACTTACGTGGCTCCTAATCGTCTGCTCCTTTCTGCCAGCTACACACTCAAGGAGTCGAAGAACGCCACATCCCGCTTCAGCCTCGTCTACGACGGTTATCAGTACGCTTACCTCGGCAACTATGCCTACAGCCGCTATTCCTATATCTTCAGCAGCAATATCAACAGCGACCCCTCTGCACCAGGCAACCTCATCTACGTGCCTGCATCACGTCAGGAGCTGAACAGCTGGGACTTTGCCGAGAGCACCTACGGCGACACCAAGAATCCTTCGGTCTATACGGCTGACATGCAGCGTGATGACTTCTGGGCCTATATCAATCAGGACGACTACCTGAAGAACCGCAAGGGCCAGTATGCTGAGCGTGGCGGTGCCAAGATGCCTTGGCACCATCAGCTCGACTTCAAGTACCAGCGCGACATGAGCATTCAAATTGGCAAGACCAAGCATGCCCTCCAGCTGGGTATCGATATCGAGAACCTGCCCAACTTCCTCTGCAAGGACTGGGGACTGTTCAAACAGATCACGGGTAACGCCCTGCTCTCCTACAATAAGGGAAAGTACACGTATAACACTGTTGACAATGCCCGCCACCTGAGTACCTCTCAGAACTACCTGAGCACCGCCTCCACCTATAGGATTATGTTCACCATCCGTTATCTGTTCAACTGATGAGCGTAGGAGTATGAAGAGGCTCCTATATCATATAATAGGCATTGTATTGTCTGCTTCCTGTGCCGTATGCCTGAATATAGGGTGTACGGACGGGAGGGTGGAGACGGCTCTCTCGCAGATTGATACGCTCATGGAGGCCCATCCCGACTCCGCACTGTTACTCCTGGACAGCCTCAAGGGCGAGAAATCCAACTGGCCCAAGAGTCTCCGCATGCGCTTTGACCTGTTGGAAGCCAAGGCTCAGAACAAGGCTTTTGTTGATTTCACCTCCGACTCCATCGCCAAGGACTTCACAGACTATTACGACAGTCACGGCTCTGCCAACGAGCGCATGATGGCTCACTACCTCTTAGGCTGCGTCTACCGTGACATCGGCGAGGCTCCCCACGCCGTAGACTGCTACCTCAATGCCATCTCCCGGGCCGACACCACCGCCCAGAATTGTGACTTCTATACCTTGAGTTGTGCCTATGCACAAATGGCTGATATTTATCATCTTCAACTGCTATTGTCAAATGAGATATCTGCTAGAATAAAAGCGAGTTATTATGCAAGTTGTGCACATAATATATATTATTCCATTTATAACAAAGAGAGGATAGCTGGAGCATATATTTTAATGAACAGGAAAGACAGTGCGGAATTAATATTGAAGAACGTCATAGATCTTTATAGGCAAAATCATTATTTTTCGAGGGCATTGCAGGCATCTGTTAAACTCATACATATTTATTTAGAGGACTCTTGCAGACTATCTGATGTGAAGAAACTTATGGATAAATATGAGAACGAATCTGGCTTCTTTAACAATAACAATAAGCTCCCAAATTCAAAACGTCAATATCATTACTATAAAGGAATGTATTATGATAGCAAAAACGTCTTAGACTCTGCTGAATATTACTACAGAAAAATAGGAATCGATAACAACTCTTATTCTGCTCAAGATCCTACTTATCGTGGATTGTTAAGTGTATTCAGCAAACGTCACCAAACAGATTCTATTGCAAAATATGCTCAATTATATTGCCTTGCTAATGATTCTTCCATAGCTAAGAAGGATCAAGATTTAACAGCCCAAATGGCTGCCAGCTATAATTATTACCGCTATAAGAAAGAAGCATTTGATAATGAGAAAAAGGCTCATCGCACCCAACTTATACTAATAGCTGTCTTAATATCGATAGTATTAATGTCTCTTTTAGTTTATGTAAAATGGAGAAGTAATATTAAAGAAAAAGAAAGATTAAGAATTGATTTTACTCATGCCATAGAAGAGTATGAGAAGAACTTGCGTACTCTCCAGTTCATGGATACTGCTTATCAAGAAGTCATAAGTGCCATCAAGGAAAAACTTAACAAGTCGGAGAGTGAAAATCGTGTGAAGTTGGAAACCATTACTTTCGAATACGAAAGGAAAAAAGCAGAACTTGAGGAGGAGAATCGCAGATTATCAGAATCCATTAGAAGTATGGAACAGGAGAAAGTGATTTCTGACCGTTTGAAGACTACATACGATTTCATGAGTACGGAAGTTGTGAAGCATATCAAAGAGTTAGAACAGAAACCGCTTTCTATGTTGAAGGAAGATGATTGGAGCCAGCTGAATGCAGAGATGGCTTTCTATTTCCCCAATATATTATATGATTTGAATGCCCTATCTAAAATTTCCGACCAGAAGATTCGAGTTTGTCTGTTAGTAGTATTAAAGATTCAAGACGGTTGCATTGCAAACTGGTTAGAGTTGAAACCTAATCGTATCAGCAATATCAAGTCTGAACTAAATTATGATCTTTTTGGCGAAAGTTCTGCCCGTTCATTGTATAACAATCTACGTCAAAAATACAACATAATTTCTACTTAAACATAGCAGTGAATTTTAGTGAATACTTTTAGACAGGGTGATATTTGCTCCTTATTATGCTGATAATAAGAATCTTAAATTAAAATCAGATGTTTGATTAACACTTATTGTGAATTCAAGTGAATTATTATTTCCATTAAGATTTGGGGAATTCTTTATGTTGCCATATTTTTGCACTGCAAACATTCTAAATTATATAATTATGGCAAACAAAAGATTGTTATTCGCATCAATGGTGACTTTGCTCTCATTAATGACTACACCTGTGAGTGCAGGAAATCCAACAGACATTAATCTTGGTGTTAGGTATGTTGATCCTGAACAGGGAGAGAACGGTTCTCAAAGATTACCAGTCCTTATCCCTCATGTTGGTATAGATGACTATACCTTAATATTCTACACGCCTTGTGATGGCTGTATATTGCGATTGTTGGATGAAAATGAAAACGTGGCATTTACAACTGTGATTCCAGATGGAACTACTTCACTGATTCTCCCCTCTTATCTCTCTGGTGACTATCAATTACAGATTGTAAGTGGTTATTTATGTTTTTATGGATTTGTTAGTTTATTTTAAGTTGAAAAAATATGAGAAGATATGCTTTATTATTTAGTATCCTACTGCCTTATAGTTTTTTCTTTTGTTCAGCAACCAATATTTCTCAAAGAAAGGCGTGGGAAATTGTAAAAACGCATATTTTGTTTGGCGATACAACTAAAGTCAATGTTTTTATCTCAAATAACACCTACGACCCAAATTCTTCAATCAGTGTTTATGTTCGGAATGAAAAGTCTCCAGAATTCTCTTCTTGGTTTCTTTTTATAGATGACAGCCCCCAAGATAGTTGGAATCATCCGTGCCGTTATGTTTTTGTAAATGCTGAAAATGGAGATTATATTATAAGAAACTATACACGCCCTCCTATGCTAGATAATATGACGACCTTAGTTAGGCAAACAGATGGCTCTACAATAAAATCACATAGAGGCATGAAAAATAGAACTATCTCAAGCTATGCGCAAAATAGTGCGACAAATGATTATGCGGTCATTATTAGTGGTGGAATAAATTTAGAAAATAATAAACCCAGATATTGGAATGATTGTTCTGCGATGTACTCAACTTTGGTAAATGTATATGGATATCAAAAAAATCACATCTACGTCATAATGGCAGATGGCACTAATCCTGCTAATGATATGATGATAGGGGAGACAGAAGTGTCACAACAATTAGATCTTGATGGCGATGGAACGAATGATATTCAGTATGCAGCAACAAAACAAAATATAGGAAGTGTTTTTAACTTGTTACATAATCAAATTTCTAATAGTGACAATTTGTTAGTTTTTGTAACAGATCATGGAGGATATGATGAGGTGGGCTGCTATAGTTATATGTATTTATGGGGAAGCGAGGTGATGACATCAGCAGAGTTCGCTACAGAAGTTAACAAAGTCAATGCTGCAAATATTAATATATGCCTTGGGCAATGTTATAGCGGTGGATTTATTAGTGATCTTCAGGCAAGCGGCCGCGTTATTACAACTGCGTGTCGTTATGATGAAGTATCATGGGGGAATGTCAATTACGATACATTTTTGTACCAGTGGATATCTGCTCTAGCAGGAGAGTCTATAGATTACGGGGCACCAGTTAATGCAGATGTGGATAGTGATGGCATAATTTCAATGAAAGAAGCATTTGATTACGCTTCAGAACATGATCAATGTGCACCGCAAAATAATAGTATTAATGTTGAACATCCACAATACTCTTCTTCTCCTTTCATTTTGGGACGAACGTTGTCATTACATAACAGTTTTAGGGGTTCATATTACAACGGTATCTCGAATCATGATATTAACACATCATATCCTCTTTACACAAACAATGGTGGATATGTTGAAATCTGGTCTCCCAACATTAAGGATGCTACTGTTACTTATCAAGGGACATCACCTGCAAGCTGGCTTTGTAATACTATTACTGGCTACTTAAAAATAGTTTTTCCATCAACAGGTGGCACAATTGTTGTCAAAATACAACGCAATGGTGTAGAATATGATCTAATTGTTGTAGCGACTATTAGTCCGTATATGTTATCAATAGAAGATCATAATGGAATGTTAAATGTTCAACTTCTGTCTGAAGATAGGGATGGAAATGTAATAGATGGTGAAAGGATAGATTCTCAGCTATCCATTCAAAGTGAAGCCTGGAAAATGGACATTTATAATGCGATAACGGGTGAAAAAGTATTTGGTCAAAATATAGTAGGTATTTCACAGTCAATAGATACGACAGGATGGGCATCTGGCATTTATGTAGTTCATGCAACTATCGGGGATGTTGTTTTGAGCGAGAAAATTGTTGTTAAATAGCCCTCAGAAGTGTTAAATATTTAAATATTATCATTTGTCCATGCAAGGTATAAGGGGTTTATCAGTTATATAATTAAAAGAAAATAGCAAATGAGTATGAAAAAATTTGTTTTGTTTTCAGTTTTTGGCGTGTTGGCATTGTTTGCGATAGGGCTCTCTGTGGCCTGTAATCAGGATGTTGTTGGACATGAGGACAATCCGGTCAATACGCTTATTGTGCCAGAGAATCCTCCCAAGAACTTCTCAGTGACAGGCTGTAAGTCTTCTAGGACGAGAGATGAAGCAGAAACCAGAGGAATGTATGATGAGCTGATCGAGTATGAAGCCAGAGAGAACAGTCTGCTACGTATTACGCATACTAACACCATCTTCAATTGTGACGTCTTGCAGATTTATGCCGAAATGACAGTTAATGACCATCTGTACATCATCGAAGAGAAGTCGCAGGAAGGCACAGTCAGTGCCAATTGCATCTGTCCATACGATCTGGGCTATGATATCGGTCCTCTCAAGGAAGGGGATGAGTATACGGTTAGTATCAGGAGAGGAAAGGATGAAGATTCAGAGGTTGCCAAGTTCATCTTCACCTATTCTTCAACGGTCAAAGGCCAGATTACTCGTGAGAAATAATAGCACCATGACTGACACATAATCGCAAAACGTAGAAAAGAAAAGAGAAGTGACCCTTCTGACCCTCGCGGCCCTGAACTTTGGGGTCAGAAGGGGCGGAAGGGTCACATGTTTTATAAGTATGGCAACTATTCGAAATTCTAATGGGCTTATTGAAAAATACGATGGGCTTATCTGAAATTCCAATGGGCTTATCTGAAATTCCAATGGGCTTATTTAAATGCTTTAGACTTAATATATAATAAAAGGTGGGGGGAAATGGAACGATTTACGAAAAGATTTCGTACCTTTGCACCCAAAATTAGTTTAGAGTTTAAAGTTTATAGTTTATTGAAATAGATCATGGGGACAGGTCTTTGATCGATTTCTGGGGGCGCAGAGGGGACTGGAACCTTTGCGCCCAAGGTATCCAAAGATGAAGTGTGCTTGCTGGGGTCTGGCGTCAGACCCGGGGCCTGCGGGTTCCGAGCTAACAGCGGGACGGTTCTTTTGTTATCCAGTCGGGACCCTGTTACCAAGATGAAACTTTACAGCCTCACTGCCCAGACGACGGGCAGTGAGGTTTTTCTTTATTTCAGAAAATTGTATTAATAGTAGAACTTTTTAGAATTAATAGTAGAAAGTTCTGGAATTAATAGTAAAAAGTTGTGGAACTAAATCCCGGGCCAGCCCCATACTCTAGCCATACTCTAGCCTGCTTCTAGGCTGCTTCTAGCCTGCTTCTAGCCTGCTTCTAGGCTTACTCATGAGTATGCTTAGAGTATGGGTAGATGCTGCTTGCTGCCTGGATAGGGTAGAGTATCTCCTTTGGGTCATTCAAGTATCTCCTTTCACTCATGCAGACGTCTCCTTACCCCCTATGGAAGGCATCTGCGTCGCTCACGCAAGATATCTCTTTCAACCACGCAAGGCATCTCCACGCCCAGGTTCCCTTACCATCAGCCAAGGTACAACATTTCAAAGACCACCTTCAGACTTACTCCGAGCTAACCGAGATAATCGGACTTAAACCGAAAAAATCTCACAACGGGGACTGTCCCTGTTGTGAGATTTAGTCATCGACATCGATGCAGTATTTCTCTGCCAGGAACTTCACGACGTTAGGGGGAAGTACCCTTGCATTGGGTTTCAGCCCCATGGCCTCCAACTGTTTCTGATAGGGCTTGCACCATTCCCGTAAGGTATCGAGGCTTACCCCAGCCGCATCGGCCAACTCACTCTTCGATTTTGCTTTCATATCATCCGTAAACTGTAAACTATAAACTCTAAACTTTAAACTATAAACTTTAAACTAT
>JAFSNR010000031.1 GCA_017443345.1 Prevotella sp. | reverse complement strand
TATTATATTATAATTATATATATTATTATACTTACATGTCGTTGATTTAGTCATTTTGAAAAACCTTCGTGTCGCCATGTCGCCATGTCGCCAAAATGTTAGATTGTTAGATTGTTAGAACAATCCAAATTGTCGCATTGTCGCAATGTCGCATTTTTCTCAAAATAATAAAATTATTTTGCCAAAAATGTTCGTCTTTCTCAGATTTTTTCATACCTTTGCCGCGGAATATATAAAGATTGAAGAGAAATGGCAACAACAACTCAAATACCACAGACAACCCAGATGATTATAACGCTGGAGGACAATGCGATGGTGGCTGAAATCAAGAAAGCCTTGAAGTTGATACGCGGTATCGCTTCCGTACGCGTGACTCGCAATGGCGCTGACAATTGTATATCGCCTGCCTTGCGTCGCTCTATGAAAAAGGCTCGCGAAGAATTCGCTAAAGGTGAAACAATCTCATGCCATACACCAGAAGAGATGCAGAAATACTTCGATAGTTTATGATATATCTGACATTTACGACGATCGTATTTCCGTACTGATCATTCAGGCAGAGGAACATTATCAAGACAAATGATGTATTTCAATTCGACATTAACAACCACAAAACAATAACTATTATAACAAGATCAATACCGTATCGTCTGAATCAGATGATACGGTATTATTCTGTTTTATACCAAAAGATAAATATTCTGCCGAAATCCTTGGCAGATTCACAAAAAAGCATTACCTTTGCCCTCGATAATATGAAAAAAGCACCAATTTGGTAAAATTTTCTTTGGATTATTTGGATAATTACCAAAAGAATATTATCTTTGCGGTGCAAATGTCTAATCTTAAAGAGCAATAGCTATGACAGACCAAGAATTTGCAAAAGAACAGTATGAACAGCTCAAGCGATATGCGGAGTATGTTTGGCAACACCTCCCTGACGGTCCTCAAAAGGACAGTATCATTGAGGAAATCCTTATTGGAATGAGTGAGGCAAAAAAGAGGTATAACGAAATAAAAGATAAGCAATGAAACAGGTAAATGAGTTAATCCAGGATCCTCGGATTCGAGAGCACTTCGAAAAATTCTACAAGGCAGAGACGGCAAAAGAGCGTAAAGCTATCAGTGACGACTACAAACGCTGGTTCAATAGTTTGTCAGAGGAAGAGCAAAAGGCAGAGACGGCTCTCCAAATCGAGAACGCTCGCATGGTATTAGAAGGTGTCAAGGTCAATAATGAGGAACTGGACGCCCGTAGAATCAGGGAAAAGTTAGGCACCGTTCCAGAAGCCATTTCCATGAGCTACATCGCCAAGACCTATTTTGGCAAAACGAAGACCTGGCTCTACCAACGTCTTAACGGGAACAAGGTTAACGGCAAAGAAGCCCGCTTCACTGAAGAAGAAGCCCGCCAACTCCAAGCAGCCCTTCACGACTTAGGTCAACGCCTGTCCTCCATTATTCTTATCTAAAGCACGATTCTACCCATTTACCGCATTGTTTTGAGAGCAATGCGGTATTTTTTGCCAAATCCGACACCATCGCCCAAAATAATATAATTATTTTGTATCAAATACACTCGTTATTAAAAAATATTTTGTAACTTTGCACCCAAATAGGCTCATCAAAGCCTTTGAAGTAGAATTAATAACAAAAAAGAAGGATTATGGAAGTAATAATCAATAATAACATCTTTCAGCAAGCTTCAGCCTATGCTCAGCAGAAAGGGTTGAACCTTACCGATGTCATTGAAGATTTTCTTTTGCGCTTCATTGGCCATAACAAGGCTGCTGCTGAGCAGCCTGTTCCAGATGTAGTGCTTAGCCTGCTAGGTGCTGGTACTCCCATCGCTGATGATGATTTAAATGCACGTGAGGCTTACAACCAATATTTAGAGGAGAAATACAAATGACACGTCTGTTTCTGGATACCAATATTGTAGTCGACCTGCTAGAACGTCGTGAGCCTTTCTGTCACGATGCAGTAAGGCTTTTCACAATGGCCTATAACAAACAGGTACAGCTCTTCGTCTCACCAATGACATACTCAACAGCCTCCTTCCTCCTTCGGAAGCATGGTTCTAAAGGAGTGCGTAATCTTCTATCGAATTTCCGCCAGCTCTCACGTGTTGCGACAACTAATGAGCGTACTGTCGACGATGCTTTAGCCTCTCAGTTTAATGATTTTGAAGATGCCCTGCAGTATTATACGGCCCTTAAAGCTAAGGCTGACGCAATTATCACCCGCAATGGCAAGGACTTTGCAGGTTCTAAGCTCCCAGTAATGACTGCTACAGAGTTTCTAACATCTTTAGAATGATTTACAACATTACAAGTTGAATTTAACGGAAATAAAAATAAAAAAAACGATAACCATTATGAAAAAATCTTTACTCAACAAACAAATTTTACCGAAGCCCCTGCGCCAGGCACTCGTACTCCTCAGAATGGAATAATAAGACAAAACAGCAGAAATGTCAATGGATAAAGAGCAAGCTTTAGAACTCGTACGCCGATATAAACAAATAATTGCCCCACGCTTCACTGATGGAGCGAAGGTCTACATGTTCGGTTCCTATAGCAAAGGCAATGCCCGCCCTGAAAGCGACATTGACGTTGCTGTAGTTGTGCCTTCTTTTGGTGACAATTGGTGGACGTGGACTAAAAGTCTGTGGCGTGACGTCCGCAAAGTAAGCACACTGATCGAACCCATTCTTATGGAAGAAGACAGTCATTCACCCCTCTATGATGATGTCATGCAAACTGGCATTGCAGTTTAGTATACATTTTATATTATCAACCCAACGAAATAAAAATTATAAACGATAACCATTATGAGAAGATCTTTACTTAAACTTAACGAACGACATTTGCCAAAGGCCCTGCGCCAGGCACTCGTACTCCTCACCATGCTCCTCCTGCCAAGTGCAGCGTGGGGACAAGAGACGGTAACGGTTACAAAGACAATCACATTTGACAAAGGAGAGGCAGATGCTTCAGCCACAACTATCTTAGAAGATGGAAAAAAGACTATTCCTGTTACTGTTAATGAAACAGAAACAGTGGGATCCACCCCTCACTATTATAATTATGACAGTAATGTTACGATTGAAAATTCGGGGGCCTTACTTAATTATACTTATACAGAAAGTAAAGCGATATTTACACTGTGGGCACAAGCGAGAACAGATCAACATTGGTTTATTATACGTATTCCTGGCAATTATCCAGCGACACCCTCAAAAGTAAAGTTGTTTATTTCCTATGACAATGCTTTTAAAGCAGACGATGATGATGATGAATTTAGCGCGAAAATAGAAGTAGGTGACCAGACAGCTGAAAAATACACAGATAATAAGACCTCTGACACTTTTCTTGATGACCAAGAAGGTCTGTCCTTCTTTGCAAATGGCACTCCAGGATCAGGAACACCTGGAACCATAAGAAGTAAAGATGGAGATCTGGAAATATGGATAGCTCTAGATGGTAACGATGAAACATCACCAACCTTTACCATCAGTCAGGTCGAGATAACCTACGATACAGATTTTTACTTAAGTGTAGCAGGTATCCCTGTGACGGGTGTAAATGCAAACGATGCAGATGACATTTTAGGAGACGACAAGGTTTCTTTCACGCCTGCAGAAGGGTCAAATCATGCAAAGTTGACGCTGAACAACGCCATTCTTACGGTTTCCACTGACGGAGGAGCAGCCATAGAAAGCTCTTTAGATAACTTGATAGTGTATCTCGTAGGAGATAATGCTGTTCAAGCAGCTGGCAGCCAAGTCAGCAATATCTGTGCCTTCAAGGGAAATAGCAATAATACTATCACATTCCAAACAAATGTTCAAGAACCAGGAAAGATACAAGGCTTAGTTTCAGAACAATCCGTTTTCAATGCTGTGACCCCTGCATATCAAGAAGGACTTGGCTTAACAAGAAATGGTGATAATTTTGAGATTGGCGTTATTAAATATGGGCTTACAATTGGTGAAAAAGTAGTAACAGCTTTGAATGCAGATGATGTTTTGGGTGACGACAAAGTTTCTTTCTCACCTGCTAAGGTAGTGGTAGACCAATCCGGTGGTAGTAACACCCCTGCCACACTTACGCTGAATGGGGCGAGGATTAATGGCCCAATAAAAAGTTCAATAGGTGACTTGCACATTCATCTGATTGGTAGTAATACCATGAGCGGCATCAGTTCTGATAGCAAACCGTTCCAATATACAGGAACAGAAACGGCAGGGTCAGGATCACTGACTATTGAAACTACTGATGCCGATGCTGGTGAATTAACCATGAATGGTATCCATATCGAATCAGGGACACTAATGGATGCTATAACTTCAGGTTATACTCTTAGCCAGACCTTCGACAATTCTTCTACCATCTCTGACAATTGGGTGTATTTCAGCTATTATGCAGCGTCAGAAACTGAGAATCAAAAAATCGTCATTTACAAGAATATTAAATATAACCTCTCTATTGGCGGGCAGGCTGTAGGAAAGTCGAACGCAAGCACCATACTTGGCGAAACCATGAGTTTTACTCCTGCGAATAGCGAGACCAGCACCCCCGCCACACTGACGCTGAATGGGGCAGCGATAACGGGAGGCATTGACTGGAGCGGAAGTGACAATCTGACCATTGCCCTTGCTGGTGTGAATAGCATCTCTAACGATAATGGGCCTGCAATTAACAGCTCTGCTGTAGATTTAAATACACGCCCAACTCTGACTTTTGTGAAGGCTGCTGATGCTACTGCTTGCAGCCTAACCTTGACTGCAGGAACTGCCTATAGCTTTATTTCTAATTTTGCAGGCGAGACTTACGTTGAACCAGGTAGTGGTCTGTTCTATCTTGTAAAAGAATCATCAGCGACTGTCACATCAACCCTCCTGGGTGGAGGCAGCGGAACTGAGGCAGATCCGTTTCTCATCACGACGGCTGACCAATTGAATGACTTCTCTTCATACGTCAATAATGGAATTATTACCACTGAATTTGTCAAGCTTGCCAATGACATTGACGACTGCTCAAGTCTCTCAGGCTTTACCCCAATTGGCACCAACAGCAACTACCCGTTCGCAGGTACTTTCGATGGCAACAACAAAACTATCAGTGGTCTGAATTGCACGCCATCGGGTGGCGACGCAGGTTTATTTGGATTTGTTGGGAATGCGAATATCAGTTCTACTATTATTAAAAATCTCAAATTAGACAACTGTACATTTAATGGTGCTGATGCAGGTGCGATTGCAATAACACTTAATAACGGAATTATTCAAGGATGTCACGTCACCTCTTCATCAGTAACAAGTCATCAACAATCTCCGAAGGCTGGTGGTATTGTCGCATCATTAGGTAGCGGTAGCATCGAGGGGTGTTCTGTAAGCGAATCCACAGTGACTGGCAAACAAGAGAATTCAATCAACAATGGCGTTTCATATGCAGGAGGCATTGCAGGTTCAACTGGTGGTGGTTCTATCAATAATTGTGAAGTCACTAACGTGAATATTATAAGCAGTCATTTTGGAACCAATGGTGATTTAGGATCAGGCGGCATTGTAGGATATGCTTCATCTACAACTATCACTAATAATACTGTCGGTGGCACAACAACAGTGACCTGTGAAAACAAAAACTCTACGGTAGAAAATCATACTAACGCAGGTGCTATAGTTGGTTATCATCCAAGTGCAAGTGGATGTACTTTCAATAGCAACACCTATGAAAGCAGTGTTAAGACTATCACTAAAGAGTATGACAACACTGAAGAAACCAAGGAAGGCCAAACACAACGCGGAATCGGTAATGACTCCGACGAGATAGGCAAAATTGAACTTGCTGGCACGAAGAGCATCACCATTGGATCTTTGGTTGAGGATACAGATGAAGTATCTGATTACTACCTTTCTTCGTATAATGAGGAAACCGAATCTACCACCATCCTTGCGCTTCCTGAAAAGAATGTTGTTATCGCACTTTCCTCCGAAGCAGGGAGTGGTGAAACAGTCAAATATACCATCACGAACGCCTCAACCAATGGGAAGATAGAGGCTACTATAGATCAGGTGACACCTACTGACGGTACTCCATACACCAAGATCGCATTCACGATGCCCAATGCCGACGTGAATATTGATTCGGAAATACTCGGACTGGGAAATGCGGAAACGCTTGGTCTTTCAGACTCCCAACCTTCGGGTACCTATTATAATGTAGAGCGGAGCATGACCCTCGAAGACGGCATCGTCGGTTACGTCATCACGGGAGTCAGCGGCGCAAGTGTGACGATGACCCGCGTCAGCTACATCCCCAAGGGTGTGCCTGTATATGTAAAGATGGGCACCAGTGAAGAGACGCCGGCTGAAGAGGTTCCGGCCAGCAAGTTGAAATATGCAACAGAGACCGTCACTGGCATCACGACGGAAAGCAAGCTGTTCGTGCTCTATAAAGACAAGTTCGTAAAGGTGACATCGGGAACAGACATTCCCGCAGCGAAATGCTACCTCGACCTGAGCGGCGTGACTGCTGCTGGGACACGCGGATTCTACTATATCGAAGGCGGTGATGATGGAGCCACTGCGATTCGCGAAGTGAGAAGCGGCGAAGCGGGAAGTGAAAAGACTGCTGACGGCGGCTGGCATGACCTGCAGGGACGCAAGCTCACCACCAAGCCTGCCAAGGGACTCTATATCCGCAACGGGAAGAAAGTCGTTGTAAAGTGAAGAATCTTTAGGGAAGAATTATAATTAAAAAGATACAAGAATATGAAACTGAGAATAAAATCAATCATCACCTTAGTGACGATGCTGCTAACGGGCATCGGAGCTTTTGCACAAGACGGTACTAGCAGTCCACAATGGACGGTAAGCTATCAATATGATGGTGAGGCTAGCACATCTGATGCAACTGGTATCGTAGAGTGCACTTTTAACGGCACTACCGCTACTATTGTATGTAAGCCTGTTGAGGGGAATTACATCACCGCTGAAGACATTATCGTAGAAAAGACAGTAAGCGGTGACAAGGCACAGACTCGTGAAGTTGGCATTGACAGTACACCTATCACCATCACGGCTGCGAGTACGAACACGACTCCCAGAGCAGAGTCGAGCTATACGTTCACTGCCGAAGCGGATCCGAACCTCACCTATGAGATCAAGGCGAACTTCCATCAGCTGAAGGATCTCGATACCTATGCGCTGATTGCTCTTCCAGAGAACACGATATACACATACACTGGGGATGCCATCAAGCCAGAGATTACTGTGACTGCTTCAGACGTTAATTTGACGGCAGGAACAGACTATACCGTAATGTATTCAGACAACGTGAACGCAGGCGTAGGCAGCATCACCATCACCGCCACGACGACAACGTTCTATACGGGATCGAAGACGGTGAACTTCGACATCAATCAGGCTGACGTGAGCTTCTGGTTTGAGACGTCTGATGGCCAAGAGGCCAAGGAACTGACAACGACCTACGGTGCTACCTTTACGAAACCTGTTCTGAAAATGTCAGAAGCAGGCGCTGCAGATGTTATCGGAGTAGTGTATTCGGTAGATAACGAGGAAGTGGCAACCATCAATGCTACCACTGGAGAGCTGACCATCCTGAAAGCAGGAACAGTGGAGGTTACAGCCGCTGCTGCGGAAGACTATACCAATAAGGATGGATCGAACTATAAGGCTGATCCTACCAATACGAAAACATCGTATAGCCTGACGATCAATTCGGCTACACCCACGTTGCAGTTCTCGAAAGAGACAGCAGAGGCTACCATGGGGGCAGAGTTTGAGGCTCCAACACTGACTGTTACACCTGAGGGACTGGTGCCCATCGAGTATGAGTCGACGAATACTGAAGTTGCCACTGTAGATAAGAATACGGGAGTTGTTACGTTAGTAGGAAAAGGTGAAGCCACAATTAAGGCAGTATTCCCTGGCAACGAGAATTACGAGACCGCTTTGGCTAGCTATATCCTCACCGTCAGCAAGGCTACTGCCACACTGAAGTTCTCAGCAGAGACGGCTACGGCCATAATGGGTGCCGAGTTCGCGGCTCCGACACTGACTGTTACACCTGAAGGATTGCAGGGCGTGAAGTATTCATCTTCGAACACCAACGTGGCAACTGTCAATGAGACCACAGGTGCCGTGACACTCGTGGGCACTGGTGAGGCCGTCATCAAGGCTTCATTCGCTGGTACTACAATCTACGAGGCTGCTGAAGCCAGCTATACACTGACGGTCAGCAAGGTTACAACCACTCTGAAATACTCCGCTGAGACTGCCACAGCCACGATGGGTGCAGAATTCGAGGCACCTACGCTGACTGTAACGCCTGAGGGACTGGAGGGTATCACCTACACTTCATCCAACACGGATGCTGCCACCATCAGTGCAGAAGGCAAGGTAACTCTCGTTGGAAAGGGCGAGACCAAAATCACGGCTACCTTTGCAGGCAACGAGATCTACGAGGCTGCTGAAGCCAGCTATACACTGACCGTGAGCAAGGTTACAACCACCCTGAAATACTCCGCTGAGACTGCCGAGGCAACAATGGGTGCAGAATTCGAGGCACCTACGCTGACTGTAACGCCTGAGGGTCTGGAGGGGATCACCTACACTTCATCCAACACGGATGCTGCCACCATCAGCGCAGAAGGCAAGGTAACCCTCGTTGGAAAGGGCGAGACCAAGATCACGGCAACCTTTGCAGGCAACGAGATCTACGAGGCTGCTGAAGCCAGCTATACACTCACCATCAATCAAGTGAAGACGGAACTGAAATACTCGACGGACAAGGCGACTGTCGCCATGGGGGCTGAGTTCGAGGCACCTACACTGACTGTTTCGCCAGAAGGTCTGCAGGGTATCACCTACACTTCATCCAACACGAACGTAGCAACTATAGCTGAAGATGGCAAAGTAACCATCGTTGGCATAGGCGAGACCACCATCAAAGCCTCTTTTGCTGGCAATACCATCTACGAAGCTGCAGAAGCCAGCTATACACTCACCGTAGAGAAAGGCGTGGGCGAGGGCTACCCCCTCTGGATTGGCGAAATCCAGGTGACGGAGGATAATTGTGAGAACGTCTATGGCGACAGAGCCCAGACCTTCATTTTTAACCCAAATTCGAAGATATTGCTCATCACAAACAATCAGAATAAAGATCTCGTGATTGAGAGCCGTCTGGACGAACTGACGATATATCTGAATGGTGACAAAGGCAACAAGCTGAAGAAGGTCTTCTTCAACAACCTGGGCAATGCTGAGAATAAGGGTAAACTGGTGTTTACCACCAACTTCAACGTGCCTGGCTCAATAGACTTCAAGAACGATCAGGGCGAGAGCGTCATCACTGGTTTCGAGAGCGTAGAGTTTGACAGCAAATCACAACTGACATTTACCTTACCGGAAAAGACGACGTATGAGTATAAGAATGGGGTGATGAATAAGACCGTCGTGGACGAAACCAACATTGAAACCACGACCCCAGCTGACGAGCTGTCCATTGGACAGTCGCTGACACCTATCGACGAGACCGTGACATTCACCTTGAATACGCTGTATTTGAAGGACGAAAACGGCAACGTGATCAGAGACGAGAGCGGTGAACCCAAACTCCCCAACCTTGTAAACAGCGTGGTGAAGGATGTGCTGATCACACTGCCACAAAGTAATGATGCAAACTCTGATGAAGGTATTAGTGTCGACGATAGTGACGGCAGAGTCGGTATCACTATCGAGACCGTTTCGATGACTGATGAAAAGGTGAAGACCATAGCCCAAAAGGTGATAGACAACCAGACAACCAACACGGGCTACTTCCCTGGCAGCGACGACTTCGCAAAGGAGTTTGTTGGTATGACCATCCTGCTCCCCGCAAGTACCGGAACCATCGAGACAGACCTTAACATAGACCCTGGCTACGAGTTCCATCTGCTGATTGCCGAAGCGAATAATGGGCAACTGAATAGTACCATTAAAGTTGTTCCTGCAGGAAAGGTGGAGACTGCTTTCGAAGTGGCAATGCCATCCTACTGCTACATCTACCTGGTGCAGACAGGTGCAGGCACACGTCTGGGTAAGCGCGACAAGGCTCATGGTAAGGTGTTCTCTGTCGGTGTATCAGTAACAAAGGCTAAATCTGTCAATCCGCCATCTGAGGCCTCTGGCAATGCACTCCCAGCATCGGAAGACCCCAATGTCAATGAGGAGACGACGCCTACACCTCCAACTGGCATCACCACCGTCAACAGTGATCAGCAGACCGTGAAGAGTGGATGGTACACGCTCGACGGCCAGAAGATCGCAGAGCCGAAACAGAGAGGTCTCTACATCAAGGATGGCCGCAAGGTCGTGATTAAGTGAGAATAGAGCCAAGCACATCAAGATATGGAACAACAGAATGCCATATACGACGCACGTCAGCTGGGTACACCACGCATGATGATCTTAGGCGTGCAACACCTGTTTGCCATGTTTGGCGCAACGGTACTCGTGCCACTGCTGACAGGTCTGGACGTTTCAGTGACCCTCCTCTTCGCAGGTATCGGCACACTGATCTTCCATTTCATTTCCAAGTGGAACGTGCCTGCCTTCCTCGGATCGTCGTTTGCTTTCCTCGGAGGCTATGCCTCTGTCAAGGAGATGGGCGTGTCGCAGGGACTGTCAGAGACGCTGGCCCTGGACTACGCCTGTCTGGGTGTGGCCTGCGCAGGACTGATGTATTTCGTCATGGCTGCCTTAATCAGGTCGTTTGGTGTCAAGAAGATACTACAGTATTTCCCACCTGTCGTCACGGGTCCTATCGTGATTGCCATCGGCTTGGTGCTGTCAGGCTCAGCGATTGCCAACTGTCAGACAAACTGGCTGCTGGCCATCATCTCCATCGTCACCGTGATCGTCTCATCCATCTGGGGCAAGGGCATCATCAAGATTATCCCCGTCCTTCTGGGCGTCATCGTCTCATACGTCATTGCTGCCTGTATGGGAGAGGTGGACTTCGCACCGCTTGGAGAGGCTGCATGGGTGGGATTCCCCATCGCCAAAGAGCACACGATACTGGCTGTGATCGAAGATGGTAACACCTCACTGATGCTGTCGACCATCCTGGCTGTCATGCCGATTGCCTTTGCCACCATCATGGAGCATATCGGCGACATGTTTGCCATCAGCTCGACGGTGGGCAAGGACTTTCTGGCAGAGCCAGGCCTTCACAGGACGCTCACGGGCGACGGAGTGGCTACTGCCATCGCCTCAGTGTTCGGAGCACCAGCCAACACCACCTACGGCGAGAACACGGGCGTGCTGAACCTGACGAAGGTGTTCGATCCGAGGGTGATCCGCATAGCGGCCTGTCTGGCGATGATCCTGGCCTTCTGTCCGAAATTCGCCTGTCTGGTCCAACTGATGCCTGCTGCCACGATAGGTGGTGTCAGTCTGATCCTCTACGGCATGATCTCTGCCGTGGGTGTGCGCAACCTGGTGGAAGAGAAAGTCGACCTGAAGAGTTCGCGCAACGTGTTCGTTGCAGCCTTGATCCTCGTTCTGGCCATTGGCGTGAAATATGGTGCTAACGACGATATAGCCATGGGCCCGATACATGTATCAGGCCTGGCCATAGCTGCTATCGTCGGAATTTTCCTTAATGCCATCATGCCTGACAAACTGGGCATGAAGGTGAAGTCTTTCAAGGGTAAGGAAAAGAACTAGAACGTCCACTTGAAGGCGACAGTCGGATTGATGAAGAACGACTTGTCGCTATAGAAGTTATAGATAAAGTTATTGCTGATCTCGATTTCCGAGCCGAAGCTGATGTTCGGGGTGACGTTATACCAGAACTGAGGCTCGGTGAGGATAACGAGCATGCCATTGCCCTCCTTGCCTGGGCGCCAGTTCTCACCACGCCAGAAATCGATGAAGCCCGAGAAGGTACACTTTCTGTTGGCGAAGTTGATACCCCAGACACCCGTGAGCTGTACACTGTTATAGGCCTCTGTGGTCTCATAGCTCTTGAAGAATCGCTTGTACATCAACTGTACGGACCAGGTCTTCGAGAAGTCGGCATTGTGGCCATTATAGGCTGCACCCACAAGGGCTGCATGCTGGAAACTGCCTGCGGCCTCACTCAGACCACCATCATACTCGATATGGGCGGCAAAGGGGCAGTTCTTGCCGAAGTTAAACTCTCGCGAGATCTCCGTGTAGGCACTCTTGAAGAACTTATTGCTCAGGTCGAGGTCAACGAAATAGTACCACGAACCCCACTTGTCGGCCTTGAACTGCTCGACTGTAACGGTCACCTTCTGACGTCCATCCTCCTCGTCAGGGTAGATGTTACGTCCGAAGTCGTAGTGTAACTGGATGTTCTGTGCATTTGCAGTGAGGGCTGCTACAGCCATCAGGGCGATTGATAATATTCTTTTCATTGATGATTGATTAATTGATGATATACTTTAAAACAAAGAACGCAGCGAGGATATAGATGACCACTGAGAGATCCTTGCCTTGGCCTGTGCAGACCTTCAAGATGACATAGGAGAGCATACCCAGCACGATACCCTCAGAGATACTGCCCGTGAAGGGCATCATGATCATCGTCACGAAACAGGGCATCGCCTCCGTGAAGTCGATGAAGTCAATATTAACCATAGAGCGCAGCATCATCACACCCACCAGGACGAGCGCACTGGTAGTAGCTGCTGAAGGAATCATCAGGAACACGGGCGAGAAGAACAGGGCTGCGATAAAGAGCAGGGCCACGGTAAACGAGGTGAGTCCTGTGCGACCACCTTCGAGGATACCGGTGGTACTCTCCACGTAGGTTGTCACCGTACTGGTTCCACAGAGGGCACCAACAGTAGTTCCCACGGCATCAGCCATCAGGGCCTTGTTCAGTCCATGGATACGACCCGTCTTCTTATCGGCCATCCCTGCACCCGTGGCTGCACCGATCAGTGTGCCGAGGGTGTCGAAGAGGTCCATGAAGAGCAGGGTCAGCACCACGATGTAATAGTCGATATCGAGCGTGAGGAAGCCCGAGAAATCGAGATGGAGGGCAATGGGCGCCAATGAATGAGGCAGACTGACGAGGGTGAAGTTCTCAGGTATCTGAGTCACGCCAAAGGGGATACCGATGATGGTCATGACCAGAATGGTATAGAACAAGGCACCTCGCACCTTCATCACCAAGAGGATGGCACCCAGGATGATACCACCAGCCGCGATGGTCGTATTGGCATTCCAGGCTCCGAGGGCTGTTATCGCGGCCTGACTGGGGACAATCAATCCACCGTTCTTCAGTCCGATAAAGGCGATAAAGAGTCCGATACCCACTGAGATGGAATAGCGCAGGTTCAGGGGGATGGCTTTCACGATGGCCTCGCGCACCTTGAAGAGGGTCAGGAGGATAAAGACGATACCCTCCACACAGACAGCTGCGAGGGCTTGTTGCCAGGTGTACCCCATCGTGAGCACGAGGGTGTAGGCAAAGAAGGCGTTGAGTCCCATACCTGATGCCAGTGCGAAGGGCATCTTCGCATAGAAGGCCATCACGAGTGTGGCTGCAGCGGCAGCAATGACAGTGGCAGAGAAGAGTGCACCCTTGTCCATACCTGTCTCACTCAGGACGATGGGATTCACAGCCAGGATGTACGACATCGTCAGGAAAGTGGTCAGTCCTGCCATCATTTCCACCTTCACAGAATGTTTCGCTGGATCAAAGCCCAGCAGTGCTAGGAGTTTGTTCATTATATTTATTCTAAATGTTTACGGTTTACTGTTTACAGTTTACAGATGATTACTTTTTCAACTCTTCAATTTCTCATTTTCTCAATTTCTCATTTTCTCATTTTCTCAATTTCTCATTCTCTCATTCTCTCAATTTCTCATTTTCTCATTTTCTCATTTTCTCATTTTCTCATTTTCTCAATTTCTCCACGATCAGTCTCGCAGCAGTGTCTGGAGCCTTTTGATTGCCTAGGCGACGGCGCACCTCCTCGTAGCCTTCGAGCATCTGTTCACGAGGCTCACCTGCGAGGATCTTGTCGAGTTCGCGACGGATAGTCTCCACGGAGAAGGTCTCCACGAGTTCCTTCACCACCTCACGATCGGCCACGAGGTTTACGAGTGAGATATACTTCACCTTCAGCAGATGACGACGTAAGAAACCTATAATCTTGGGCATCGGCACCTTATAGCACACCACCTGAGGCACACCGAAGAGACAGGTCTCGAGCGTCGCCGTGCCACTCGTTACAAGGGCAGCATGGACCTTCGCCAACAGAGGGTAGGTCTCGTTGAAGACAATCTCCACCTCGCGCCCGTGCGTGTACATATTATAATATGCAGGCTCAATCGACGGGGCACCAGCTATAACGATGCGATAATCCTTCGCCAGCCCCTCCACCGCCTCGAGCATCGCAGGCAGATTGTCCTTGATCTCCTGTTTTCGAGAGCCTGCCAGAAGGGCGATAATGGGCTTAGTCTCCCCGTCGGATGGCGGGGTACTAGCCAAATATTCGCGCACTTCATCAGCCGTCGGATTGCCCACATAGTGGATGGGATAATGGTGCTTCTTCTCGAAGAAATCGACCTCGAAGGGGAGGATCGAGAAGAGTTCATCGACATCGCGACGGATGTTCTTGATACGGTATTCCTTCCAGGCCCAGATCTTCGGAGAGATATAATAATAGACAGGGATATTTGTCCGCGATTTTACATATTCTGCAATCTTCAGGTTAAAGCCAGGATAATCCACGAGGATCACACAATCGGGTTGCCACGCACTGATATCCTGCTTACACATCTTCATATTGCGAAGTATCGTTGGCAGATGCAGTAGTACGGGAATAAAGCCCATATAGGCCAATTCCTTATAGTGGCGCACACGGGTACCCCCAACGGCTGTCATCAGGTCACCTCCGAAGAATCTGAACTCTGCCTCTTCGTCAATATCTTTCAAGGCGCTCATCAGGTGAGATGCGTGTAAGTCGCCAGAGGCTTCGCCAACGATCAGGTAGTACTTCATTCTTAAGTTTAGAGTTGAAAGTTTAGAGTTTAGAGTTGATTACTTTTAAACCATTCGGAGATTTGATCCATAGCTGAGTAGGCTGTGACATCGATCTGAGTGGGGGTGATGGCAACGTAACCGTGAGTGAGGGCCCAGTTGTCGGTATCCTCGGCCTCGGGCTCGTCGTTCGTATAGTTGCCCACCATCCACCAGTAGTCGTAACCACGGGGGTGATGGCACTTCGTCACCTCATTGCCCCAGGTGCCCTTCGCCATCCTACAGACACGCACGCCCCTATAACTAGGACTACTAGGACTACTAGAACTACTAGCCTCCACCAACGGGAAGTTCACATTCAGGCACACGCCCAGTGGTAGGCCCTCTTTCAAGACGCGCTCGGTAATCTGTCGTATCAGGGGTCTTAAAGGCTCGAAATCGGCATCGTCGCGATGGTCGCACAGCGAGAAGGCCACAGAGGGGATATACTTCATACAACCCTCCACTACCACACCCATCGTTCCACTATAGTGGGTGTTCACCGAACCGTTATCGCCATGGTTAATGCCACCAATGACCATATCGGGCTTCCTCGGGCAGAGCTCTGCCAGGGCCATCTTCACACAGTCGACAGGCGTGCCGTTGCACGACCAGATCTCGACATGTGCCCCAGAAGCAGCCGTATATTTCTGACGACAGACGAGCGTCAGTGGGGTTGTCGCGGAGAAGGCACAGGCAAAGCCACTGCGTGCCGAATCAGGGGCACAGACCAGCACATCGCCCAGATCAAATACCATCTCCACCAATTCTCGGATACCCTTCGCCTGATAGCCGTCATCATTGGAAATAAGTAATAAAGGTCGTTTAATTTCCATAAAATAACAACGATTTGCGTGCAAAGTTACAAAAATCTCTTAATTCTTAACCCTTAATTCTTAATAATTTTGTAACTTTGTGCCCAAATTTCTTATTTTTATCAAGATAGAAACAAACAAATGGGAAAGATTATTGCATTAGCAAACCAAAAAGGTGGCGTAGGCAAGACCACAACCACCATCAACTTGGCAGCCTCCCTGGCCACACTCGAGAAGTCGGTTCTCGTGGTCGATGCTGACCCCCAGGCCAACGCCTCCAGCGGATTGGGCGTTGACATCTCAGAAGTGGAATGTTCGATATATGAGTGCATCATCAACAAGGCCGACGTGCGCGACGCCATCTACACCACCGATATCGACGGGCTCGACGTGATTCCAAGTCACATCGATCTCGTGGGTGCAGAGATCGAGATGCTGAACCTCAACGATCGTGAGAAGGTCATTGGCAGGATCCTCGAACCCATCCGCAGCGAATACGACTATATCCTCATCGACTGTTCGCCCTCACTGGGCCTCATCACCGTCAACTCGCTCACAGCAGCCGACTCCGTGATCATCCCCGTGCAGTGCGAGTACTTCGCCCTCGAGGGTATCTCGAAGCTGCTCAACACCATCCGCATCATCAAGCACAAGCTGAACCCCCAGCTCGAGATCGAGGGTTTCCTGCTGACGATGTACGACAGTCGTCTGCGACTGGCCAACCAGATCTACGACGAGGTGAAGCGCCACTTCCAGGAACTCGTGTTCAAGACCGTCATCCAGCGTAACGTGAAACTCTCCGAGGCACCCAGCCACGGACTGCCCGTCATCCTCTACGATGCCGACTCCACTGGAGCGAAGAACCACCTGGCACTAGCTAACGAAATCATCACAAAAAACAAGTAAACTATGGCTGTCAGAAAGAAGTACAACTCGAGTGCTCTCGGACGTGGCCTCGACAATATCGGCAGCGGCAAGGGTCGCGGCCTCGACGCACTGATCAACACCAGCGACATTGAGACGCAGGGCACCTCGAACCTCAACGAGATCAGCATCGCCCTGATAGAACCCAATCCCAACCAGCCTCGTCATGAATTCGACGAACAGGCACTGAAGGAACTGGCTGCAAGCATCCGTGAAATAGGTATCATCACCCCCATCACCGTCCGTCAGACAGAGAACGGCACCTACCAGATCATCGCTGGTGAGCGTCGCTGGCGAGCTGCTCAGATCGCAGGTCTGACGGCTCTGCCTGCCTACATCAAGACGGCTAAGGACGACGATGTCATGGAGATGGCCCTCGTGGAGAACATCCAGCGCGAGGACCTCAACGCCATCGAGATCGCCCTCGCCTACCAGCGTCTGGCAGAGGCTTCGGGCATGACCCAGGAGAAGATCTCAGAGCGCGTGGGCAAGAGCCGAACATCGATCACGAACTACATGCGACTGCTGAAGTTGCCTGCCCCCATACAGATGGCACTGAAGAACAAGGAGATGGACATGGGCCACGCCCGTGCACTGCTCTCCATCGACAGTCCCTCGGCACAGATCAAGCTCTTCAACGACGTGAAGCGCAACGGCTACTCCGTCCGTAAGGTCGAGGAGCTCGTGCAGGCCATGCGCAAGGGCAACTCCCTGGCAGAGGCCAAGAAGACCGTGGCCCCACGACAGCTGCCGTTGGAGTACAGCATCCTGCGAGACCGTCTTTCCGAACTCTTCCACGTTCGTGTGCAGATGACCTGCTCACCACAGAGCAAAGGCCGCATCAGCATCCCCTTCGAAAACGAGGACGAACTGGAAACGATCATGAACGTCTTCGACAAGGTGAAGAATGTATAGACAACTGATTCTCATCACGTTTCTCCTGTTGGCTGGCACACTTGGGAGCAGGGCACAGGAGGTGAACGACCTCGATGCGATCGACAGCATGCTCGTGGCCATTGGCGACTCGCTGGCTGCTGATACGGTCATCCCCAAGGTCGAGGCACCTGAGCCCTCCATCGTGGTGCACGACATCCCACAGGAAACGAAGTCACTGAAGGACATGGCAAGATGGCAGCCTAACCCCAAACGGGCCCTCTGGCTGGCGCTCGTCTTCCCAGGAGGTGGACAGATCTACAATCGCAAGTACTGGAAGCTGCCCATCGTCTACGGAGGATTCATCGGCTGTTTCTATGCGATGAACTGGAACAACACGATGTACAAGGACTACTCACAGGCCTATGTCGACCTCGTCGACAAAGACCCTGGCACACAGAGCTACAACCAGTTCCTTCACCTGGGCAGGCAGATCACGACGGATAGCGAGAAGAAGTACTGGACTGACATCTTCAAGAAACGTAAGGACAAGTTCCGTCGCTGGCGCGACCTGAGCTTCTTTGTCCTCGTGGGAGTCTATGCGCTCTCCGTCATCGATGCCTACGTCGATGCCGAACTCTCGAACTTCGATATCTCAAAGGACCTGAGTCTGAAGCTGGAGCCGACCATCCTGAACAACCGCTCGTCGAACAATCCCATCGACGGGTCATCCCTGGGCTTGCAGTGCAGCCTGAACTTTTAAGACAACAAACTAACAGATTCAAAGACAGAAAATGAAGAAAAGATTTTTGCTTATCCTCGCCGCGATGTTCTTTGCCGGGAACTGCATGATGCAGGCCCAGGTGAACCACACCAACGTCGACGTCGAGAGCGAAGAAGAAGAAGTTGAAGTAGACGGAGAAGAAAATGGAGAAGATGAGGACGAGGACGAAGCCAGCAAGGACTTCACCGTTCCCATCGAGGACGAGATTGCCGTGACGGACAAGGAGGGCAACGAGGAACTCATCGAATTCCCTGAGGCCATGACCTACGACCTCGACAGTCTGCTCAATCTCTATATGTCGAAGACCTATCTCGGCACACCTGGCGACTGCGAGATGAAGAACGAGAACCCCACCTATCCCAAGGAGGTCTACATCGAGCGACTGCAACGCCTCCCGACGGTGATGGAGATGGCCTATAACGACATCGTCCAACGCTTTATCGACCGTTACAGCGGCCGACTGCGCTACTCCGTGAGCTATATGCTGGGTGCGTTCAACTTCTACGTACCGATCTTCGAAGAAGCCCTCGAGGCCTACCAGGTGCCGTTGGAACTGAAGTATCTGCCTATCATCGAGTCGGCTCTCAATCCGAAGGCCGTGTCTCGCGTGGGCGCTGCCGGCCTCTGGCAGTTCATGCCGGCTACGGGTAAACAGTATGGTCTGGAGATCAACTCACTCGTCGACGAGCGTCGCGACCCGGTGAAGTCCTCCTTTGCCGCTGCCCGTCTGTTACGCGACCTCTACCGTATCTTCGGCGACTGGAACCTCGTGATTGCGGCCTACAACTGCGGTCCTGAGAACATCAACAAGGCCATCCGTCGCCATCGCGCTGCCAAGGGACGTACTCAGGAGGATGCCATCACACAGGAGGACAAGGACTACTGGGCCATCTATCCCTACCTGCCACGTGAGACCCGTGGCTACGTGCCTGCCTTCATCGCAGCCAATTACATCATGACTTACTACTGCGATCATAATATCTGTCCGATGAACACGCGTCTGCCAGCACAGACTGACACCGTTGTCGTCCGTAAGAACGTCCATCTCGAACAGATTGCAGGTGTCCTCGGCTCTGATATCGACATGTTGCGCTCACTCAACCCTGAGTTCCGTCGCGATGTCGTTCCTGGTCTGACGAAACCCTATGCCATCCGCATGCCACTGGCCGATACAGGCAAGTTCATCGATCTCGAGGACTCCGTCTATAACTACCGTGCCAGCGAACTGCTCACCAAGCGCGCCATCGTCGACGTGGCCGACGACCTGCCCACCTACTCGAGCAGAGGCCGTGCAGGCTACAGCCGCAAGAGTGGTCGCTACAGCCGTCGCAGTGCTCGTAATGCCCGTCGCGCTACGGCCTCGCGCAGCAGCCGTGGCAGCAGTGGTGGCAGCTCTGTGACCATCAAGAGGGGCCAGACTCTCTCCGAGATTGCCAAGCGCAACGGCACGACGGTCCAGAAGCTCCGCCAGTTGAATGGTCTCAAAAACAACAACATCGTCGCTGGCAAAAAACTACGCGTCAAGTAATCATCTGTAAACTGTAAATAGTAAACAGTAAACAAAAAGAAATGGCAGAAGATGATCTCATCAAACAGGAAGAGGCTGATGATAAGCTGATCACCGCAGCGTTTGAAAAGCTGCTTACAGATTATCAGAATTCACGCCACCGTAAGAAGGTCGACCTCATCACGAAGGCCTTCAACTTCGCCCGTCAGGCACACAAAGGCGTGCGCCGACTGTCAGGCGAGCCTTATATCATGCACCCCATCGCCGTGGCACAGATTGCCTGTGCAGAGATCGGACTGGGCTCCACCAGTATCTGCTCAGCCCTACTCCACGATGTCGTCGAGGATACTGACTACACGGTAGAAGACATCGAGAACATCTTCGGTTCGAAGATTGCACAGATTGTCGACGGTCTGACAAAGATCTCGGGTGGCATCTTCGGTGAGCAGGCCTCAGCCCAGGCTGAGAACTTCAAGAAGCTGCTGCTCACCATGAGCGACGATATCCGGGTCATCCTCATCAAGATCTGCGATCGTCTGCACAACATGCGTACCCTCGAGTCGCAGCCTGCCAACAAACAGTATAAGATTGCAGGTGAGACGCTCTATATCTACGCACCCCTGGCTAACCGACTTGGACTCAACAAGGTGAAGTCCGAACTCGAGAACCTCAGCTTCAAGTTCGAGCACCCTGAGGAGTATGCCGCCATCGAGTCGAAGCTCGCCTCTACACGAGCCTCGCGCGACGATCTCTTCAACCAGTTCACGGGTCCCATCGAGGACGCCCTCAAGGAGATGGGCATCACCTATGAGATTAAGGAACGCGTGAAGAGCCCCTACTCCATCTGGAACAAGATGCAGAACAAGCAGGTGTCGTTCGAAGAGATCTACGACATCCTCGCCGTCCGCATCATCTTCACCCCCAAAAACCGTGAGGAGGAGGTCAACGAGTGCTTCAAGATCTACGTCGCCATCTCCAAGATCTACAAGTCCCATCCCGACCGTCTGCGCGACTGGCTCTCACAGCCTAAGGCCAACGGCTACCAGGCCCTCCACGTGACGCTCATGTCGAAGCAGGGCCGCTGGATAGAGGTACAGATACGCTCCGACCGTATGGACGAAGTGGCCGAGCAGGGCTTTGCAGCCCACTGGAAATACAAGGACGGTGTCGAAGAGGAATACACGGAGGACGAGACCGAACTCAACGAGTGGCTGCGCACCATCAAGGAGATCCTCGACGACCCCCAGCCCGACGCCATGGACTTCCTCGACACCATCAAGCTCAACCTCTTCGCTTCCGAGATCTTCGTCTTCACGCCGAAGGGCGAGATCAAGACGATGCCCGCAGGATGTACGGCCCTCGACTTCGCCTTCTCCATCCACACCTTCCTTGGCAGCCATTGTATCGGTGCGAAGGTGAACCACAAGCTCGTGCCCCTCTCCTATAAGCTGCAGAGTGGCGACCAGGTGGAGATCCTCACCTCGAAGTCCCAGCACGTCAGTGCGGCATGGATCAACTTCGTCTCCACGGCGAAGGCCAAGGCCAAGATCCAGGCCATCCTTCGACGCGACAACCGCGAGACGCAACGCGCTGGCGAGGACATGCTCAACAATTTCCTTAAGACCAACGGTTACGAGCCGAGTCTGGCGCTCATCGACCAACTCGCCGAGTTCCACGGCTACACGAAGCATCCCGAGTTCTTCCTAGCCTTGGGCGAGAAAATGGTGATCCTAGGCGAGAAGGACCTCGACGAACTCTCGGGCAAGAACAAGGTCGAGACGGAGCAGGGCTGGCGTAAGTACGTCCCCTTTGTCGGCAAGAAGAAGAAAGAGACCTTCACCCGCCAGGAACTCTTCGTCGTACCCGAGAAGTTCAACCGCAAGAAGCCCATCTTCATCTCTGAGGACAATATCAACCAGTATAAGTTCGTCGGCTGCTGTCACCCCATCCCTGGCGACGACGCCCTCGGCTATATCAACAACAAGAATCAGATAGAGATCCACAAACGCACCTGTCCTGTGGCAGCAAAGCTGAAGTCGAGCTATGGCAACCGCATCCTCGACATCAAGTGGGACATGCACAAGAAGCTCTATTTCGACGCCACCATCCGCATCGGCGGCATCGACCGTCTGGGCATGCTCAACGAGATCACGCAGGTCATCTCCTCTCAGATGAACGTCAACATCCACAAGGTCATCATCACCTGCGAGGAGGGTATCTTCGACGGCAGCATCGAGATCCGTGTCCACGACCGCGAGGACGTCAAGACCATTGTCGATCACCTCAAGAACATCCCCGACCTCAAAGAAGTCACACAAATTATGTAACAAATCCATATGAAACAACTACTAGTACTAATCGCTCTTTTTATTTCTGTCGCAGCCCAGGCTGCTGGCAAGTACGACAATCCCGATACGATTGTCGTAGCTCGCGACGGCACAGGCGAGTTCCGAACCGTCGACGAAGCCATTGAAGTCTGTCGCGCATTCATGGACTACCACAAGGTCATCTTCGTCAAGAACGGCACCTACAAGGAGAAACTCATCATCCCCCAGTGGCTACAGAACATCGAGATCTGCGGCGAGAGTGTCGAGAAGACCATCATCACCTACGACGACCATGCCAACGTGAAGGTCCTCCTCGGCACAGCTGCCCCACGCCTACAGCCCATGGGCACCTTCCGTACCTACACGCTGAAGATTGAGGGCAATGACATCACGCTGAAGAACATCACCATCGAGAACAACTCGGCCCGTCTGGGTCAGGCCGTGGCCCTCCATACCGAAGGCGACCGTCTCGTGTTCGTCAACTGCCGTTTTATCGGCCATCAGGACACTGTCTACACAGGCATGGCTGCCACCCGTCTCTTCTTCAAGGACTGCTACATCTGTGGCACCACCGATTTTATCTTCGGTCCTTCCACGGCGTGGTTCGAAGGCTGCACCATCGAGAGCCTCGTCAACTCCTACGTGACGGCTGCCTCCACCCCCAAGGATCAGCCCTATGGCTACGTCTTCAACAACTGCCGTCTCATCTCCAACGGTGAAGCCACGCAGGTCTACCTCGGCCGTCCTTGGCGCGACTATGGCTACACCCTCTTCATGAACTGCGACCTCGGCGGCCATATCCGTCCCGAAGGCTGGCACCACTGGGAGCAGCATCGCGAACAAACCGCCCGCTATCTCGAATACAACAACCGTGGCGAAGGCGCTCGCACGACAGAACGCGTCCCCTGGAGCCGCCAACTCTCAAAGAAAGAGGCATCTCTCATCACACCGGAAGTGGTTTTCAATCACGATACGACATGGTTGCCTAAGTAACATGATATCTTTATAATAGCAAAACAACTTGTTTTGGTCTTAAAGAGATAGCTTCTTCACAAGATAAAGACTATCTAAACGATACCAAAACAAGTTGTTTTACTATAAGAAAATATATATCTTGTTTTATTGCAAATAATCCAACTGCTTTTTAAGGGCCTGTAACTCTGTACGGACGTTGATGAGACGTTCGAGGACATCGGCACGTTTGTCGACGCCTTTTTTGTTCTGCGTCAGAATCTTTCGAGCTGCGGCTATCTTGAAGCCGCGAACCTTCACGAGGTTGTTGATCAAACGGATCTGCTCAATATCCTTTTCCTGATACTGGCGGATCTTGGCCGAGCCGGTGGTCTTCGGCCTCAGAAAGGGAAACTCGCGCTCCCAATAACGGAGCGTACTCTCGTTGAGATCAAACATCTCTGCCACTTCCTTGATGCTGTAGTAGAGCTTCAGATTCTTGTCCAAATTCAGTGCCATATCCTCTATGTTTACAGTTTACAGATTGCAAAGTTCAACGACTTTGTCGATGGCGGCAGAGAGACCGTCGGGGTTCTTACCACCGGCAGAGGCGAAGTGGGGCTGACCACCACCACCGCCTTGCATCAGCTTGGCGGCCTCGCGCACGAGCTGACCGGCATTCAGACCATGGTCCTTCACCATATCGTCGCTCAGCATGACATTGAGCAGGGGCTTGCCGTCGAAGACGGTACCAACGACACATACGAGACTCTCAGGGACGAGCTCACGAACCTTGAAGACGAGGTCCTTCGCGGCGTTGGGCATCATATTGAACTGACCCGTAACGACGGTCACACCGTTGACGGTGCGGGCCTTGCCGACGAGGTCCTGAGAGAGGGCCTGCACGCGCTGGGCCTGGAACTGCTCGATCTCCTTCTTCATAGAGTCGTGCTCCTCGATATACTTGGCGATGACGCCCTGCAGATCCTTCGCATTGTTGAAGAAGGCCTTCACGGCACGAAGGGCATCCTCTGTCTGATACAACAGTTCCTCGCACTCTTTACCGGTCTTGGCCTCGATACGACGGATACCGGCTGCGACAGAACTCTCGGAGAGGATCTTGAAGAAGCCGATCTTACCCGTGGCCTTGGCGTGAATACCACCACAGAACTCACACGAGGGACCGAAACGAACCACGCGCACCTTGTCGCCGTACTTCTCGCCGAAGAGGGCGATGGCACCGAGCTTCTTGGCCTCTTCGAAAGGCACATCACGATGCTCGTCGAGGGGTATATCCTCACGGATCATGCTGTTCACCAGACGCTCGACCTCACGGATCTGCTCGTCGCTGACTTTCTCGAAGTGGCTGAAGTCGAAGCGCAGGGTATCAGGCGATACGAACGAACCCTTCTGCTCGACATGGTCGCCGAGCACCTGCTTCAGGGCATAGTCGAGCAGGTGGGTAGCCGAGTGGTTGGCTGCAGAGGCATCGCGCTTGTCGGTATCGACACAGGCCATGAACTGGGCTGTGGGATCCTTCGGCAGCGTCTTCACGATATGAACGGTCTGGTTGTTCTCACGCTTGGAGTCGATGATGTCGATGGTCTCGGCCTCGTTGCAGATGACGCCCTGGTCACCCACCTGACCTCCCATCTCACCATAGAACGGGGTATAGTCGAGCACGAGCTCGTAGAACTCATTCTTCTTCTGAACGACCTTGCGATAGCGCAGGATATGACACTCGTACTCCGTATAGTCGTAGCCGACGAACTGCTGCTCCCTAGAACTACTAGCCTGACTAGTACTACTAGAACTACTATCAACCTCTACCCAGTCTGAGTTCTCCACAGCAGCGGCATTACGGGCACGCTCCTTCTGTTTCTGCATCTCGACATTGAACTGCTCCTCGTTAACTGTAAACCCATTCTCCCGACAGATCAGTTCCGTCAAGTCGAGGGGGAATCCATAGGTATCGAAGAGGCGGAAGGCCTGAACACCGTCAAGTTCGGTCTTACCCTCAGCTTTCAACTGGTCCATGGCGTCGTTCAACATACCGATACCCTTATCGAGGGTACGGAGGAACGACTCTTCCTCTTCCTTCATCACCTTCGCAATCAGCTGTTGCTGAGCCTTCAGTTCAGGGAAGGCGTCGCCCATCTCCTCGACGAGGGTAGGCACGAGCTTATAGAGGAAGCCCTCCTTCTGTCCCAGGAACGTATAGGCATAGCGCACGGCACGGCGCAAGATGCGACGGATGACGTAACCAGCCTTGGCATTCGAGGGCAACTGTCCGTCTGCGATGGAGAAGGCCACGGCGCGCAGATGGTCGGCACAAACGCGCATGGCGACGTTGATACTAGCCTGACTAGTTTGACTAGCAACACTAGTTATACTAGCCTGACTAGCCTCCTCCTCAAACGTCGTATATTTCAGTCCAGTAATCTGCTCCTCGGCCTTGATGATCGGCTGGAAGATATCGGTATCATAGTTGGAATGCTTGCCCTGGAGCATGCGTACGAGGCGCTCGAAGCCCATACCGGTATCGATGACGTTCATCGAGAGCTTCTCGAGCGAGCCGTCGGCCTTACGGTTGAACTGCATGAACACGAGGTTCCAGATCTCGATGACCTGGGGATCGTCCTTATTCACCAGGTCACGGCCACTGATGCCGCTGGCGGCACGCTGCTCAGGTGTACGAGAGTCGACATGGATCTCAGAACAGGGACCACAGGGACCCGTATCGCCCATCTCCCAGAAGTTGTCATGCTTGTTGCCGTTAATGATATGATCGGCAGGCACGTGCTTGGCCCAGTACTGGGCAGCCTCGTCGTCACGGGGGATATTCTCTTCGGGCGAACCCTCAAAGACGGTTACGTAGAGATCCTCGGGATTCAGTTTCAGCACGTCGACGAGGTACTCCCAGGCCATGTCGATGGCGCCCTCCTTGAAGTAGTCGCCAAACGACCAGTTGCCCAGCATCTCGAACATCGTGTGGTGATAGGTGTCGTGGCCTACTTCCTCGAGGTCGTTGTGCTTTCCGCTGACACGGAGACACTTCTGGGTATCGGCACGACGTCGCGGTTCAGGGTCGCGCGTACCTAATATAATATCCTTCCACTGGTTCATACCAGCGTTAGTAAACATCAGGGTGGGGTCATCCTTAATCACCATCGGTGCAGAGGGCACGATGGCATGCTGCTTCGACTCAAAGAATTTCTTAAACGAGTCGCGAATCTCTTTTGCTGTCATTGTCTTATATCTTATTCCTTGATTATTATTCCTATTAAAACGCTGCAAAGTTACAACATTTCAATGAATAAACCAAAAAATTAAAGAAAACATTTGGCTATCAGAAAAAAACTATGTAACTTTGCGGCAGTTAACACATTTAAGACATCTGCACTATGGAAGATTTCAAATCATCAAATGTCCTTCGCAACCAAGCCAATTGGGAGGCACTACGTTTTTATCAGAAGTCAAAGGCTTTATATCAGATTACCTACAATTTCTCGAAACGCTTTCTATTACGAGGAGACCGTACCATCGACCAAATGGTACAAGCTGCACGTTCCGGAAAGCAGAATATTGTTGAGGGTTCTGCCGACGGTGTTACTTCTACCCAGATGGAGATTAATCTAATCAATGTAGCACGTTCCAGTATCAAGGAACTACGCGAAGATTATGAGGACTATCTCATATCCAGAGGACTTACTATCTGGACGAGTACGCACCCACGTTTCAATTCTATGGTCTCATTTTGTCGCTCTCACAACCGTTTGGAAGACTACCAGCCCTTTATTCCACGATGGAACGACGAGGAACTGGCAAATGTAGCGCTCTCACTTTGCCACTTTATCGATAAGATGATGGTATCATACGAGAAATATCTAGAACAAGCCTTCATTACAGAAGGTGGTATCAAAGAACGCATGACGGCAGCCCGTCTTGGCTACCGCACAAACCAGCGTGAGGAGCTGAATCGCCTCCACGAAGAACTCGCCGCCACCCAGTCTCAACTATCCGCCGCCCTCCAAAAACTCTCCGAGACAGAATCTACCTAGTTCTACTAGTCCAACTAGTCCAACTAGAAAGACTAGAAAGACTAGAATAACTAGCAAGACTAGTCCGACTAGAAAAAAATCCTCCTATTCCTCTTTTTTCTCGCTGAAAATTCGTAACTTTGTGCCCGAAAAGCTAAAGACCAGGAAGAATGGACGACGAAATAAGAGAAGACGGTGGTGAACTCCAACCGTCAGAGATTTTGGAACAACAGGAGTCGGGAGGCGCTCAGGAGGGGCATTCCGACTATAAACCCGTGAACAGATTCGATGCAGCAGCCGTACACCACCTCAGCGGCATGTACCAGAACTGGTTCCTGGATTACGCCTCGTACGTGATCCTCGAACGAGCCGTGCCCCACCTGGGCGACGGACTGAAACCCGTGCAGCGACGCATCCTGCACTCGATGAAGCGGATGGACGACGGTCGCTACAACAAGGTGGCGAACATCGTGGGACACACCATGCAGTTCCACCCTCACGGCGACGCCTCCATCGGCGACGCCCTCGTGCAGATGGGACAGAAGGACCTGCTCATCGACACACAGGGTAACTGGGGAAACATCCTTACAGGCTCATCGGCCGCTGCACCACGATATATCGAGGCCCGACTCTCGAAGTTCGCCCTCGACACGGTCTTCAACCCCAAGACCACGGAGTGGAAGATGAGCTACGACGGACGAAACAAGGAACCCATCACGCTGCCCGTGAAGTTCCCATTGCTACTGGCCCAGGGCGCAGAGGGTATCGCCGTAGGACTCTCGTCGAAGATCCTGCCCCATAACTTCTGTGAGATCTGCGACGCAGCCATCAGCTACCTGCACGATCAGCCCTTCCGACTCTATCCAGACTTCCCCACGGCGGGCAGCATCGACGTCAGCAAATACAACGACGGCCAACGAGGAGGCGTGCTCAAGGTGCGCGCGAAGATCGAGAAGGTGGACCAGAAGACGCTCGTCATCCGTGAGATACCGTTCTCGAAAACCTCGGAGACCTTGCAGGACTCGATCGTGAAGGCCATCGAGAAGGGTAAGATCAAGGCCCGTAAGGTAGAGGACCTGACAGCAGCCAGTGTCGAAATCCTCGTACACCTGGCTCCTGGCGTCTCGTCAGACAAGACCATCGACGCCCTCTATGCCTTTACCGACTGCGAGATCAACATCTCGCCCAACTGTTGCGTCATCGAGGACAACAAGCCACAGTTCCTCACCATCAGCGACGTGCTGCGCCACTCGACAGACCGCACGAAGGACCTCATCCGTCAGGAACTCGAGATCCGTAAGAACGAACTGCTCGAACAGCTCCACTTCCAGTCGCTGGAGAAAATCTTCATCGAGGAACGCATCTATAAGGACAAGAAATTCGAGGAGGCACCCAACGTCGACAAGGTCTGCGAACATATTGACGAACGACTGACGCCCTACTACCCCACCCTCGTGCGTGAGGTGACGAAGGACGATATCCTGAAGCTGCTCGAGATCAAGATGCAGCGCATCCTGAAGTTCAACAAGGACAAGGCCGACGAGCTCATGGCGCGACTGAAGGCCGAGATCGAGGAGATAGAGCGCGACCTGGCGAACCTGACGGAGGTGACGGCCAACTGGTTCCAGTTCCTCAAGGATAAATACGGCAAGGACCACCCACGACTGACGGAGATACGCAACTTCGACACTATCGAGGCCTCGAAGGTGGCAGAGGCGAACCAGAAACTCTACATCAACCGTGCAGACGGCTTCATCGGCACCAGTCTGAAGAAGGACGAGTTCGTCTGCAACTGCTCCGACCTCGACGATGTCATCATCTTCTACAAGGACGGCAAGTACAAGATCGTCCGTGTGGCCGAGAAACTCTTCGTCGGCAAGAACGTGCTCTACCTCAGCGTGTTCAAGAAGAACGACTCGCGTACCATCTACAACGCCGTCTACCGTGACGGTAAGAAGGGCTGGTACTTCATCAAGCGCTTCAACGTGACTTCGATGACGCGCGACAAGGAATACGACCTGACGATTGGTACGCCTGGCTCGAAGGTGATGTACTTCACGGCGAACCCCAACGGTGAGGCAGAGGTCATCAAGGTGACACTCGACCCTGATCCCAAGATCAAGAAGATCTTCATCGAGAAGGACTTCTCGGAGGTGATGATCAAGGGAAGGGCCTCGAAGGGTAACCTGCTGACGAAGTACGCCGTGCACCGTATCGGACTGAAGAGCCGTGGACACTCCACACTCGGAGGTCGAAAGGTGTGGTACGATCCCGACGTGAAACGACTGAACTACGACGAGCACGGACAGCTGCTGGGAGAGTTCTTCGACGACGACCAGATACTCGTCATCCTGAAGAACGGCGACTACTACCTCAGCAACTTCGACGAGAACAACCACTACGAGGAGAATATCCTGCGCATCGAGAAATACGAGGCCGACAAGGTGTGGACAGCCATCCTCTACGATGCTGACAATCAGGGCTATCCCTACCTGAAGCGATTCCAGATGGACGCCACGAAGCGCAAGCAGAACTGGCTCTCGGAGAATCCCACCTCACAGCTCATCCTCCTGACGGATACCGTCTACCCACGCATCCAACTCACCTACGGAGGTGCTGACGCCTTCAGAGGCAAGGAGGAGATCGATGCCGAACAGTTCATCGCCGTCAAGGGCTACAAGGCCAAGGGCAAGCGACTGACCACCTACGCCCTCGAGAGTGTCGAGGAACTGGAACCCACCCGCTTCCCTAGTGAAACTAGTACAACTAGTTCGACTAGTGAGACTATCGAGGAAGAAGAAAACCTCGACCCCGATGCTGGCAAAAGTGAAGAACAAGTCCGCGATGAACTCACAGGACAACTGAGATTATTTGATGATTAAAATGAAGAACGAAGCATGAAGAATGAAGAATTCAAGACCATTAACAACTACGCCATCAAGCTATTCCTGGCGGCAGCATTCTTCATTCTTCATGCTTCATGCTTCATTGCAAATGCGCAAACGCATTTGCTCGGAGTGGGTCCAAGCAATTTGCTCGATACCTATCTCTCGATGGAGAAATTCAAGGGCACGGGTATCACCTATTTATATATACGCGAACCCAGGAATCCGCAGAAGCACTGGCACAGCGTCATCGAACACGAGATAGACCTCGCCAGCGCCAAGGACAGGAGTGGCAGCATCAGCATGCTCGAGGGCGACTACAACCTCTACTGGGGACGCTATCGCCGATTCAATCTTGTGGGCGACGACCAGACAGACCTGCGGCTCCATCTCGATGCAGGCGGACTGCTGAATGCCAACCTCGGATTCCTCTACGCCATGCTCAACACCAACAACCCTGCCCAGATGCGACTCGGCATGAACCTCATGCCCTCGGCCATCGCCACCTTCGGATTCCCCCTCTTTCGTCAGCGCTTCAACCTGCGCTATGAGGCCGACGTACAGCTGTTAGGCCTGATGTTCAGCCCCAACTACGGACAGTCGTACTACGAAATCTTCTCGCGTGGCAACTACGACCATAACATCGTGCCCACGACCACCGTCAGCGCCCCCAACCTGCGCCAGATGCTCACCCTCGAGTGGCAGACGGGCAAGAAATGGAACATCCGCATCGGCTACCTCGGCAACTACCAGCAGGCCAAAGTCAATAACCTCAAGCAACATGTCTATACCCACAGACTACTGCTTGGCATCTCTCGCGCCCTATGAGAAAATCCTCCCCCTCCTGCCTAGCAAAACTAGTAAGACTAGTACGACTAGCAAGACTAGCCCTCCTCCCCCTCCTTCTCCCCTCCTGCGTCAATGAGGAAGAGCGCCCTGATACGCCGCAAGGGAATTTCGAGGCGCTTTGGCAGATCATCGACGAACATTACTGCTTCTTCGACTATAAGCAACATGAATACGGACTCGACTGGCAACAGGCTTATAATATATATAAGGTACGCGCGAACGACCGCATCAACGACCAGCAGCTCTTCGAGGTGCTCACAGACTTGCTCTCGGAACTGCGCGACGGACACGTGAACCTCTCCACCTCCTTCGACTACGGACGTTACTGGAAATGGCACGAGGACTATCCCACGAACTTCAGTGACACCCTGCAACGACGCTACCTCGGCACGGACTATCGCATCGCCAGTGGCATGAGATACCGTATCCTCGACGACAACATCGGCTATGCCTACTACGGCAGTTTCAACAGCCCCGTTGGTGAGAGCAGTCTTAACGAGGTTATCGAGCACTTCATGTTCTGCAACGGACTGATCATTGACATCCGTGGCAACGGTGGTGGCGACCTGACGAACGCTGAGAAGCTGGCAGCACGCTTCTGCAACGAGAAGACACTCGTCGGCTACCTGCAACACAAGACGGGCAAGGGCCACAACGACTTCTCGGAGATGGAGCCCCAGTATATCGAACCCTCCAGCAACCTGAGGTGGCAGAAGAACGTGGTGGTACTGACCAACCGCGAGGTGTATAGTGCCGCCAATGAATTTGTGAAGTACATGAAGTGTATGCCGAAGGCGAAGATTGTGGGCGACCATACAGGTGGTGGCTCAGGCATGCCCTTCACATCGACACTGCCCAACGGCTGGACCCTCCGTTTCTCAGCCTGTCCCATGTACGACCGTAACCGTCAGCAAACGGAATTCGGCCTCGATCCTGACTACTTTGTCAGTCTCTCTGATGACGATTATGTTAAAGGTAAAGATTCTCTGATAGAATTTGCCCGACTTCTTTTGGTGGAATGAAAAAAAAGCATTACCTTTGCACCCGATTTTCTAGTACGACTAGTACGACTAGCCCCTGGAAAATGCGCCTGTGGCGGAATTGGTAGACGCGTCAGACTTAGGATCTGGTGTCTCACGACGTGCAGGTTCGAGTCCTGTCAGGCGCACACCGATGACGACAAAATAAGTGTTAAAATCACGAAATTCGAGTCCAATCAGCGGGAAAAAGACAAAAAAATGCAGATTTTTTAAAAAAAAATTAAAATTTTCTTGCATAATAGGAAATAATTGCCTACTTTTGTCACCGATTTATATAAATTAATGCATAGATATATCATATTTTAATTGTTTAATTATAATTTTTAAGTTCAAATGAAAAAGAAAATTATTAATGGTATCTTGATGTCTGCACTTTTGTTGGCAGGCACAACATCATTTGTTTCTTGTAAGGACAACGTGGATGATGTAGAAACTGGCCTCCGTCAGGACATTCAGACATTGAAGAATGGCCTCGACAGTCAGATTTCAACTCTGGAGCAGCGTATCGCAGTTCTCGAAGCTCAGGACATGGGCGTAGAGCAGCTCAAGGCAGATCTCGCAGCCCTGAAGGCTGAGGTTGCTAAGAAGGCTAACGAGGAGGACGTTGAGGCCGCTTTAGGTCTTCTCCAGACTCAGATCGACGCTCTCGCTGAGCAGATCAAGAAGACTAGCCAGACCATGGTAACTGGCGTTGTACTCCAGGAGACTCTCGACTGCGTGGTAGGTACAATCAACCTGCTTGGCTTTAAACCTGCTTTCCTCGCTGCTTATGTTGGTGAGAACAAGACTGGTGTGCCCGAGCTGCCTATCTCTGGTGCTGACTACAATGTTGATCCCGATGGCAACTACCTGAAGGCTTCTGAACTTCCTACCGATGAGGACATGTTCGTTGGCAACAGCGGCAAGAACTCTTATTTGGTTAACGGTACAGGTAACGCTGGTACACTTTACTTCACCATCAACCCACGCAAGGTTGATCCTTCACTGCTGCAGTTCGACCTGATCAACTCTACTGGTGAGGAGAGCCCCATCAAGCTGAGCGATGTTCAGAAGTCTAGCCACCTGATTACCTTCGCTATCGGCAAGCATGGCAACGGTCTGACCCGTGCTGATGGTGACGATCCCGTTCTCGTTGCTCCTACAACTGGTGAGAACGTAGAGAACGACAAGACTTACCTCTATGAGGCTAAGGCTACTTGCGCACTCGATGGTATCGAGAAGATCCACTTCGACTGGACCAAGTTTGGTTACAACAACAATTGGGATGCAGGTTCAGCTCTGCTGGGCATCAACCAGGGTCCTGACGCTGAGGCACAGAATATATTCGGCCGCTTCCAGTATCTGGCACAGCAGGTTAGAGCTCGCAACGCTAAGAACGTACTCGAGGGTTCACTGAAGATTCTCCAGGACTTCTACAATGGTGTATATCAGCAGCGCGAGAAGCTGCAGAAGCAGGCTCTCCGCGTTTCTTGGGACGATGGTGAGAACGACGTGATCTCTGGTTTCGATATCACAACCGTTACCATCAATCCTCTGAACTACAAGCAGATGATTCTCGCTGACCAGCTCCTCTCAGGTGCTAAGTGGAATGTAACTGCTCTCGATGGTGTTGTAGCTAAGCTCGTTGGTGCTATCACAAGCAAGTTGCCGAACATCACAGCTCCTGGTGCAATTTCAATTGGTAATATTCCTAATGCAACAGTTGCAGATCTTCCTGCTGGCACGCATCCGTACCTCTATGTTAGTGACGCAAATACAGATTACGCTTATAATACAGGTACTGGCACTTGGTTTGAGAATAAGAACACTGGAGCTGGTTGGGTAGCTATAACTGGTAACCCTGCATGGGTAACACAGGATATCCTGGATGTAATTAACACCATTATTAAGCAGATTAACAATGGTTTGGCTCCAACAAATACTCAGCTGGCTCAGGTTAACAACATGATCAACCAGATTCTGACTCCGTACAACTCTCTGAAGAACGCTACTGGTACTGGTATTATGACACGTGTTAACGGATATCTGCAGACCGCTACTGATAAGCTGATGGGCGCATTTGACAACGCTCCTTGCTGGAAGCTCACTGAGCCTACACTGTTGTTCGAGAGCAAGGAGGGTATCAACCGTATGTATCCATTCGGAGACGCTGATGGTTCAATGAAGTTCAATGCAGGTAAGTACACCTTCATCATGACCTCTCTGACTGAGGAGTACATCGTACCTGTTTACAGAAAGTACATCGCCCTGATTTACGGTGGCAAGGTTAAGTTCGCTCAGTCATTCGCTGGCAACCAGAAGATCGTTCAGATCGAAGTTCCTAACGAGGCTTGCGAGATCGTTTATCAGACTTGCGACTACTACGGAAACGTAGTTACCAAGAGATATCCTATCAACCGCAATTAATTAGGGTTCTGAGACTAAGTAACATTTGTGAATCAAAAAAGTTAAGTACAAGAATATGAAAATGAAGAAACTGATATTGTCTGCCCTCATGCTGACCGCTACTATGGCTGGTTACGCACAGGAGACAGCTGCTCAGAACGAGCAGAAGGGTACGACAGAATTCGTCTTCGCACCTCACTGGTTCTTCCAGGCACAGATTGGTGGCCAGTACACCATCGGTGAGACCAGTTTTGGCAAACTGCTTTCTCCAAATGCTCAGATTGCTATCGGCCGTCAGTTCACTCCAGTAGTTGGCGCTCGTCTGGCACTCAAGGCTTGGCAGGGCAAAATGGGTTATGAGAAGGATATCAAGACTCCTGAGGAGAGCTATAGCTTCACATACTTCAACCCCAGTCTCGACGTAATGTTCGACCTCTCTAACGCCATTGCAGGTTTCAACCCCAACCGCGTAGCAAGCTTCGGTCTGCTCGCTGGTGTTGGTCTGAACATCCGCTCTAAGATGAACGAGGATAAGTACAACGCACTGAACGCCTATCTGCTCAACAGTGCTTACAACCCCAACGGCAACTATGTTCCCCTCTATGAGAACAAGAGCGCAGCTCTGCTGAATGGTAAGGTTGGTGCATTCCTGGACTTCAGACTGAGCGACGCTATCAAGCTCGGCTTCGAGGCTACCTATAGCCTGACTGGTTCTAAGTACAACCTCAAGAACGAGGGTGGCAAGGACGGTAGCGGTACTGACTCTTACGTAAACCTCCTCGTAGGTTTGAAGATCGCTCTCGGCAAGACCTACTCTACACGCTTCATCCCAGCTCCAGAGCCTGAGATCCGCTACGTAGACAAGATCGTTGAGAAGATCGTAGAGGTTGAGAAGCCCGCTCCAGTTGTTGAGCCTCTCCGTCGTGATATCTTCTTCGAGATCAACAAGACCGTCATCCGTGACTCTGAGACTCAGAAGGTAAAGGACATCGCTGACTACCTGAACGCTCATCCTACAGCAAAGGTAATGATCACTGGTTATGCTGACGCTGGTACAGGTAACGACAAGATCAACGATCGCCTCGCTAAGGGTCGTGCTGACGTAGTAGTGAAGGCTCTGAAGGAGCAGTACGGCATCGCTGAGAGCCGCATCAGCTTCGACAGCAAGGGTTCACGCGTACAGCCGTTCGCTGACAACGACAGCAACCGTGTATCTATCTGTATCGCTGAGTAATCACGATTAGCTAGTGAAACAATAAAAGACTTGAAAGCCCGGTCCCTATAGGGGCTGGGCTTTTTCCTTAAAAACAATAAAACAAACGCATATGAAGAAAATTTTTACGCTTGCAATGATGTCAGCCTTCGCTCTCGGCGCAATGGCACAGTCAAACGGCTTCTACCATGTTCAGAACACACTGACCAAGCGCTACATGGTATTGGTTGACAACCAGGGTACAGCAGATACATCTGGTAACGTCGATATGGAGGCCTGTAACACTTGTATGGACTTGGACGAAGTAAGTGTTCATCCAGGTTCAGTTTTCTATATTGAAAACATCAGCGGAACAGCATACAACGTAGCAGCTCAGGGATCAAACCTCGCAGCTCTCACTGGTAACAGACTGCAGGTACAGATCACTGCTGGTGGCGAAGGTTATGAACTTTGGGGAAGCTACAGTGGTATCACGGTATATATCGGCGATGCTGAGAACAAGAAGCCTCGTACAGACGATGAGTACCAGACATGGTCATACATCAGAAGCGCAGGATCAAAGAACAGATACTGGAAACTTCATCAGATCGACAACAGTACCCACTACATCGGCATCAAGCCCGATTGTCAGGCCGCTGGCGCTTACTGGGGAACTATGAAGGCTGGTTTCTCTTACAAGCTCCACTCATCTGGCATGGAGGCTTACTATGTTGACGCTGTTGACAACAGCAGCTTCAACCTGAAGAAGTGGACCAACGATGTCATTCCTGCAACGATGTGTGTTATCATCAAATGCTCGTCAAACGATCCTGCCAAGAACATCATCAGACCTGTTACAGATAATGTAAGCGAGCCCGAGGTCAACAAACTGAGTGGTCGCTACTTCGACAACGGCTCAACAGGTCACGTAAACCGCAAGGAGTATGATGCCAGCAGCATGCGTACCATCGGAGAAGACGGTGGCAAGCTCGTGTTCAAGAAGGCTTCCAGCAGCGAACTGACTGATGGCAAGTACTGCGTACACAACAAGTGCTATCTGATGGATCTCCCCTCTTCAGCAGCTTCTACTCTCGTTGAGGGCTCAGGCACTGGTATCGTAAGTGCTAAGCAGGACATCAAGAAGGCCGACAACGCCATCTACACCCTGAATGGTGTCAAACTGCAGCAGGGTGTGACCCCACGTCCTGGTGTATATATCCAGAATGGCAAAAAGGTCGTTATCAAATAAAGAAAAGACTGTTGCCCAGTAAGTGGCAGTTATCAAAAATTAAGCGGCGCTTATCAAACGATAAGTGCCGCTTATTTTTCAATAACCCAGGGTTATTAGAAAAGCCGCTTCGTGATTCGAAGATTCAGCACTGGATAAACCTTAAAAGCCTTAAACAGATCCACATAATCACCAACCTGACCACCGATATTCTCTACATCATTGATCAGATCAATACCGTCGTGGGTATAAAGCTTCGTGCGTCCCCAGAACCACACACCAGCATCGAAACAGATCTTCCAGTCGTCGCGACCCTTTACGAGATTACCACCATAGCCAAAACCTACATAGGGCTTGAAAGGATTCGACTTGGCCCTCACATGAATCATGCCATCGTCGCCAGGCTCCATATTATAACGCTCACCAGCCTTGTGCACGACACCATCATTGTCAACTACCTCATGCTTAAAGGTACCAAGCGTAAAGCCCAGACGTCCGTATGAAACAATCTGCTGATAGAGCTCGGTAGGGATGAAATTCAGATGGTACTTATCGATGATTTCATCAGAGATACCCATATCCTCCCATTCCATCAATGGGAAATTATTCTGTGCACGCTCATAGATGCGATTATAGATGCCCACAGCGAGCAGAGAAGTCATCGCCTCGGTGGTGTTATCAGCCATAGCAAACTGCGAAGGACCCCAATAGAAACCTGCCGTGAAGTGCCAGTGCTTGTTGGTCTTGAAGGGGAAGAAATCGAGCAACAGCTTGAAATTGTTCATCGTAGGCTTGCCAATCATATCCACATGGTCTTCGACCTCATAGCCAGAGAAGCCCAGCATCATGCGCTGCATCTTGTCGAAAGCACTCTCCACAGGATTGCCTTGGGCATCGTACTGATGGGCAGGTTTGCCACCAATCGTGATGTCGAACTTCATCTTAGCCGTAAAGCGTGGCATAAAGTCATAGCCAGCACGCAACTGCAGATACTCTCCAATGGGAGAAGAAGCCTCGATGCCAATACCCGTCGTACCAGCTGTCACAGAAAGATCCAAATGCTGGAATACATTGTTCTCCTTCCAATACTGAAACACAGGAATATACTCCGACGGTTTTTCATTGAGCACAGGCAATGTCGCCTCTCCTTGAGGCACCTGAGGCGCTTGTAAAGCCGCCTGCGGCTCCTGAGCCCACGTCCCCAGCGACAAACCAACCATCGCTCCTAAAAACAACATCCTTTTTCTCATAAGCCTATATGTAATCATCTATAAACTATAAACTCTAAACTATAAACTAAAAAAACTACTTCATCCTCCACTTCCCCTCGCGCTCAACCATAGGAACGACAATCTCCTCATTGATCGAGTCGCCATAGCAAAGCACCAGGAAGACGTTCGTCACCCTCTGGACGGTATCCGTCTTCACATTAGAGATACGCACTTCACGGATGCCATGATGCTCTTTCTCCTGCTGAGCCATAAACTGACGCAGATTCACCTCATGCTCTTCCATGCGGTCGATGGTACCAATGGTATCCAGCGGCACGAAATACTTACCTTCGAGGAACTGACGATATTCGCCACGCATCAGGTGCTCATAATAGCCCTTCGCAGCCAGCGAAGCCATCTCCTCAGGCGTCGCCCCACCGCAGCCGCCCCCTAGAACTACTAGAAATACTAGTAATACTAGTCCGACTAGTCTATCTATCCCACCGCCGCTTCTCACCTTCATTTCTGACGAATGAACACGTGTATCGGCGAACCTGTCAGCGTCCAGTTCTCGCGAATCTTATTCTCGAGGAAACGCTTATAGGGCTCCTTCACATACTGTGGCAGATTGGCATAGAACACGAAGGTGGGAATCTGCGTGTCAGGCACCTGGGCCACATACTTGATCTTGATGTACTTGCCCTTTACAGAAGGAGGCGGGAAGGCCTCGATCAGAGGCAGCAGCACCTCGTTAAGTTTCGACGTACCAATCTTCGCCTTACGGTTCAGATAGACCTCCTTAGCCGTCTCCAGCACCTTGAAAATGCGCTGCTTCGTCAGGGCAGAGGCAAAGATGATGGGGAAATCGACAAATGGCGCCATACGATTACGGATGGCGTTGATAAAGGTATCGATGGCGGCCTGAGACTTATCCTCGACGAGATCCCACTTATTGACCACAACGACCAGCGACTTGTTGTTCTTCTGAATCAGCTGGAAGATGTTCATATCCTGGGCCTCGATACCACGGGTGGCATCGATCATCAGGATGCAGACATCGCTGTTCTCGATGGCACGGATGGAACGCATGACGCTATAGAACTCCAGATCCTCCGTCACCTTGTTCTTACGACGGATACCTGCCGTATCCACCAGATAGAAGTCGAAGCCGAACTTATCGTAACGGGTATAGATACTGTCGCGAGTGGTGCCAGCAATCTCGGTCACGATGTTACGGTCCTCACCGATAAAGGCATTGATGATGCTCGATTTGCCAGCATTGGGACGCCCCACAACAGCAAAACGGGGAATACCATCCTCGAGTTCATCCTTCGCCTTCTCAGGCAGGATCTCAAGCACCTTGTCGAGCAAATCGCCAGTACCACTGCCCGTGGCAGCACTGATAGGCCAGGGATCACCAAGGCCGAGCTTATAGAACTCATACTGATCGTAAAGATCCTTGCCATCGTCGGCCTTATTGGCCACGAGGATGACGGGGAGTTTCGCACGACGCAGGATCTGCGCCACGTCCATATCCCAACCTGTCACACCGTTATTGATATCGCAAAGAAACAGCACAAGGTCGGCTTCCTCAGTGGCGATAATCACCTGCTTACGGATCTCCTCCTCGAACACATCGTCTGAATTCACCACCCAGCCGCCTGTATCGACGACGGAGAACTCACGACCGTTCCACTCGCACTTGCCGTACTGACGATCGCGCGTCGTACCTGCTTCATCGCTCACAATGGCCTGGCGAGATTTCGTCAGACGATTGAAAAGCGTCGACTTTCCGACGTTAGGTCTACCTACTATTGCTACTAAATTTCCCATATCTCATTATTATTCCTAGAATATCTAGAACGACTAGGACAACTCGTTAATCTAGATTATACCCAAAATGCTCCAGCTCTCTATCCGAAGACCTCCAATCCTTATCCACCTTCACGAAAATCTCGAGATAAATCGCCTTGTCAAAGAACTTCTCCAGCGACTTGCGAGCCTCAGTAGACACCTTCTTCAGGGCGACACCCTGATGGCCGATGATTATACCCTTCTGAGAGTCGCGCTCCACGTAGATGACGGCATTGATGTGGATATGCTTGTCGTCCTCCTTGAACCGCTCCACACTGACTTCCACGGAATAAGGAATCTCCTTGTCGTAATAGAGCAGGATCTTCTCGCGGATGATCTCAGAGACAAAGAAGCGAGCTGGCTTGTCCGTCAACTGATCCTTATCGAAATAAGCCGGACTCTCAGGGAGCAATTCCTGGATACGCTTCAGCAGCATGTCCACGCCGAACTTATTCTTCGCCGATATCGGCAATATCTCTGCCTTAGGCAGCAGCCCATGCCACTTCTCCACGATACTAGTTAATCTAGTCTGACTAGTACTACTAGTTTCACTAGCCAGCTCATCAATTTTATTGATGAGCAGAATCACCGGCAAATCAAGTTTCTGCACCTTCTCGAGGAAGTCCATGTTCTTCTCAGGATTCTCCACGACATCTGTCACGTATAGCAACACATCAGCATCCTGCAACGCTGACTCCGAGAAAGCCAACATCGACTCCTGAAGCTTGTAGTTGGGCTTCAGCACACCTGGTGTATCTGAGAAAACAATCTGCATCTCAGGGGTATTCACAATGCCCATGATACGATGACGTGTGGTCTGGGCCTTAAAGGTCGCAATCGAAATACGCTCACCAACCAATTGGTTCATGAGCGTACTTTTACCTACGTTGGGATTTCCAACGATATTGACGAATCCTGCTTTGTGACTTAACTTTTCACTATTCACTTTTCACTTTTTACTTCGGATTGTAAGCCCACTTCAAGTAGGATGCTCCATGTACAAATCCTGCACCAAATGCGGTGAGTATCATGTTGTCGCCTTTCTTGAGACGATTTTCGTAGTCCCATAAGGCGAGAGGTATCGTCGCTGCACTTGTGTTACCATAGCGCTCGATGTTGACCATCACCTGCTCCATCGGGAGTTCCAGACGCTTGGCTACGGCCTCGATGATGCGCATATTGGCCTGATGAGGAACAACCCACTGGATATTATCCTTGTTCAACCCGTTACGCTCGGCAATCAGCGCACAATCGTTACTCATGTTCGTCACAGCATAACGGAACACCGTGCGACCCTCCTGATAGAGGTAGTGCAGACGATGATCGACCGTGAAATGTGACGGAGGACAGACGGAACCTCCAGCCTTCATGTGTAGGAACGGCAGTCCCTTGCCATCTGTGCGGAAGTAGGAATCCATCACACCGATATTCTGCTCTTCAGTAGCCTCCAGAAGGACTGCTGCAGCACCGTCGCCGAAGAGGGGACACGTCTGACGGTCCTTGTAATCCGTCACCGACGACATCTTATCTGCTCCGATGATGATGATCTTCTTGTAGCGTCCGCTCTGAATCATCGACGCGGCCACGTCGAGCGTATAGAGGAATCCACAACAGGCGCCCCAGAAATCGAAGGCGAAAGCGTTCTTCAGACCCACCTTGCCAATGACAATACTGGCTGTCGAAGGGAACTTATAGTCGGCCGTCGAAGTAGTAACGATCAGGGCGTCGATGGTATCGGGGTCTACACCTGTCCGCTGGATCAGCTGCTTAGCAGCCTTACGAGCCATATAACTGGTGCCGAGACCTTCCTCTGTCAGAATGCGACGCTCTTTGATACCCACACGCGTCATAATCCACTCGTCGTTGGTGTCTACCATTCGCGACAGTTCGTCATTGGTAAGAACATAGTCGGGAACGTAGCCACCTACGCCAGTGATGATCGCGTTGATTCTATCCATTACTCAGCTACAGTTTCCTCAATCTTGATAGCTACCTTACCACGATAGTAACCACAGGTGGGGCATACAGTGTGATAAACATAATATGCGCCACAGTTGGGGCATACTGCCAGTGTGGGAGCTACTGCCTTGTCGTGAGTACGACGCTTGAGTGTACGAGTCTTTGACTGTCTTCTTTTAGGATGTGCCATAATTCTTAATTACTTATTTAAATATTAATTATTTTACTTTTTTACCTTTTTACTTTTTCAATTTCAAAAGTGCCTCCCATCGGGGGTCTATCGACTGACTGGACTCCTCATCGCTGCTTCGGTCAGCTGACAGCTCTTCCAGAGCTTGCGTCATGGCAGGGTTGCACTTGCCAGGTGCATGCACATGCCTGATGGGTATGGCCAGAACAATAAACTCATAGATGATCCACGACATGTCGAGTATTCCTTCGTCCTCGTTCACGACGATCATATCATCTTCCTCTGAGTATTCGCTTCCGAGTTTGACGATCAAACGGTTGTCGGTTTCTACTGACTGATCCATATCGTCGAGACAACGGTCGCAAGGAATGATAACTGTGCCTGCCGTGTGGAAGTTGAACTCGAAAAAACCAGTAGCCTTGCGTATAGACACTGACACATGCAATGAGCCTCGCTTCGTATCGGCACCGTCCAAAGCCTCGAAGTAACTGTCGTCCAAATCGAATTCCAAGGAGGTCTCCTCTTCATTCAAACCTTTCAGATCTATCTTCAACGACTCTAAACTACACATATTACCACATTTGGGTTGCAAAGGTACAAACTTTTTTTCAAATAAGGAGCGCTTATTTGTTTTTTTTATCATTTTAAAGCAAATTCCGTGATATTCAAAGCATTATATTACACATTTCAACCCCAAAATGTGCAGTTTTCACTTCTTACCGAGGAAGTTCGACACGGAAGGTCGTACCTTTACCCAACTCCGACGATTTGACAAAAATACGGCCGTTATGGTATTCTTCCACAATACGTTTTGCCAACGAGAGACCGAGGCCCCAACCACGCTGCTTCGTGGTGAAACCTGGGGTAAAGACATTCTTAACGTCTTTCTTGCGGATGCCCTTGCCGGTATCCTTCACTTCAAGGACGACCTTACTACCTTCTTCGCGCAACGACAAATCAATCCGCCCGCTACCCTCTATGGCATCAACGGCGTTCTTACAGAGATTCTCCACAACCCACTCGAACAAAGAGGAATTCATCTTGACAATCACAGACTGTTCTGGAACATGACAGACCATCTCTACCTTGTTGGAAGTACGACGACGCATATAATCGACAACATGATTCAACACATCGTTCATAGAACCTTCTTTGGGCTCTGGCAGGGAACCAATCTTGGAGAAACGTTCTGCAATACGTTCTAACCGCTTGACATCCTTATCTAACTCAGGGATGAGATCATCTTCGGGATGGTTCTCCTTAAGGATCTCCACCCAAGCCATCAGACTGGAGATGGGGGTACCCAACTGATGGGCAGTTTCTTTTGACAATCCTACCCAGACTTTATTCTGTTCCGCCTTCTTCGAGGCCAATAAAGCAAAGATGGCCACCACAACAAAGATCATGACAACACCAAGCTGCCAATAGGGGTATTGAGAGAGACGTTTCAACAGGAGCGATTCGTCATAACATACAATCTGACTACCCACTACAATGGTGTCGCCTGACTGTTGCATACGTTTGGCATAGGCCTTCAGATCAAGCGTGTCAGTGATATTCCGATAGTCATCTATCTCACCATTCTCATTCAGTACTATCACTGGAATCGTGGTATTACCTTGCATCACATCGAGAACCAAGGAGAGATCGGTGTTCTCATCAGCATGACTCAAAGCGTGAAGAGCCTCTGCCCACACCTCCATTTTCTTACGCTCCTCGTTCGAAAGATCCTTAACCAAATAATGGGAAACGAGCAAAGAGGTAACAGCGATAATCACAGCCGCTATTACCAAAAGTATCTTGACTTGTCGAATCCTATCTGTCCATTGCATATGTATATAACGAAAAAGCCCCGAAGATATTGTATCTTCGAGGCTCTTCTTTAATAAAGATGGCGGCTTCCTACTCTCCCGCATTGCATTGCAGTACCATCGGCGCAGGCGGGCTTAACTTCTCTGTTCGGAATGGGAAGAGGTGGGACCCCGCTGCAATAACCACCTGATAAATCGATCTAGAATATCTAGAAAAACTAGAACAACTAGTATGGGTGACTATCTCCACACAAGACTCGCGTTCAGGCATTGAATTCATCAACTGCCATTACATCTGATAATATCAGCATAGCGAAAGATCTCGGGCAATTAGTAGTGCTCGGCTTTGACGTCACCGTCTTTACACCTG
>JAFSNR010000204.1 GCA_017443345.1 Prevotella sp. | reverse complement strand
AGGACTACAAGCGGATGACCGAGGAGCAGCGTGCGAAATACAACGTCTATCCCAAGTTGTCCGTCTATAACGTCTTCAACGTGGACCAGACGAACCTGAAAGAGGCCAGACCGGAGCTGTACCGAAAGTTAGAGGAGCAGAACCGACAGGTACGTCCGCAGACAGAGGCTGGCGAAGCCTTTTCTTTCAAACCTGTTGACCACATGATTGAGCACGACGAATGGATTTGTCCCATCAAACCGACCTACGGCGACAACGCCTACTACAGTATCTCGAAGAAGGAAATCGTCATCCCTGAGAAGGGACAGTTCAAGGACGGAGAGTCGTTCTACAGCAACCTCTTCCACGAGATGGCGCACTCCACGGGTGCCGAGGAGCATCTGAACCGCCTGAAGCCCGGACAGAGCTTCGGTAGCAAGGAGTACAGTGCCGAGGAGTTGAAAGCCGAGATGACCGCTGCACTCGTCTCACAGCGATACGGCATGACGAAGCACCTGAAGGAGGATTCGGCGGCTTACCTGAAGAGCTGGCTCGACAACCTGCGTGAGGAACCTGCTTTCATCAAGACCATCCTGACGGACGTGAAGAAAGCCTCTCACATGATTACTCAGAGGGTGGATGCCATCCAGCTACAGTTGGACAACGGTAACGAGCAACAACAGGCTACCGAACAGTCACAAGGCAACCTGAAGAACCTTGGCAAGATGGACATTCCCGAATGGAGCCTGAACTATCTGGCCAACGGCGATGCAACGAACCTGTCTGACGAGGAAGTGGCCATGGTGGACGCTTTCGTCAAGGAGCATTTCCCAAACGGCTTCATCATGGACATCGACTTCGACGACAGCACGGAACTGAACCGTTATCCTGCGTTCGGGCCGAGAAACGAAAGCGCGCTGACCGACCGAGGTGAGTTGCCTTATCTGGCCACCAAGACTTTTGCTGTGACTTTCTACGATGCAACTCAACGTGAAGATGTGTCGCTGAGCGAAAGCAAAACAAGCGAAGAGACAAAGTCAGAGGCTGTAAACACGGAGGCTGCGGAACAAGTCAATGCGCCCAAGGAAGAAGCCGTGGCTGCCAAAGAACCTCCCAAGGAGGAGCAGGAGGAAGTCGTGGCGTATCGCTTCCACAGATAGGCAACTGCCGCCAAATCAGTTTGAAGGGCACTACTCTCACGAGCGGTGCCCTTCTTCATAAAACATGCAAGGTATTTTCGCAATGCTGCGATGTTGTTATCAGACCCTTGTGACCAGTACATAGCAGTCGAATCCAGGTATGATGGCTTTCTTGCGGTCGAAGATGCGTGAGAAGTCACGTTTCTTTTCCTTGATGCACTGCTGGCATACCCCTTCGAGTGCGGTGCGCAGCTTGGCTATATTGACATCGAAGGTCTCGATGTACTGCTCTATGCAGCTGTCGCCCATGCACAGGCGCAGTTCGTTACGCTCCAGTGCATCGGAAATGAATCGGATGCTTTCCTTACCGATACGTTCATGGCGCAGGTGGATGTACGGCACGCGCACGAGGTCGTGAATGACTAACGGCTCACCAATCAAAGACGCGGGCTTGCCGCCAATCAGGTTGGCTCTCAGCTTGTCGGCGTTCTTGTTGAGACGGGTACACAGGATGGTCTTCTGGCGTTCTGTGTATTCATCGCTGCCATACTTCTTCAGGTACTCTTCTGCCGTCATCTGCAGCAGCTTCTGTGGAGAAACATAATCTATATTCATAGGGATAGACGGTTAAAACGACAATACGATACAAGTGTTTCTGTTGGCTTCGAAAGGAGAAAGCACATCCGTTCCTCCCTCGCAGACCATCGTGATACGGTCGGTATCGACCCCTCTGTCAAGCAACAGACGACGGATGTATTCCGCACGCTGCCGGCTGACGGCATCATTGATGGTCTCTGTACCAGTAGCACTGTCGGCGGCTCCGATGACTTTTATACGCAGCTGATGCTTCTTGGCAACATTGGCTATCTCATCGATGTTGATGACCTGGTTCTTCTCTGTAAGATTGGCCGTGCCGATATGGAAGAAGAAATAAATGGGCGAGCCGATGGCTGCGTTGCCGTTCTTCAGCATGTTCCAATAGTCGTTGTCGGAGGCGTTTGAGCCAGCATTTAGGTTATCAGAATTTTCCTCTGATTCTGTATGATTGCCGTTGCGTTTCTTCCAGGCATGTGGCAGAGTTGCCGGATTGCCGTCCCAGTCCTTGTTCGCCAGACGCGCTTTCAGACTGTTCAAGCCAGAATAGTCGTTCTTCGGATAGAGGCTCTTTGTCGTGGTGTTGTCCACATCGGATAGTGAACCCTTGTACAGGTCGAGCAGTCCTTCTATCTCCAGAATCTTGCGGTATTCTGCCAGACAACGCTCATCATGCTTCAGACGTTTGGACAAACGGTGGTTGCCCTCGGACAGACTGTTGTACTGCTTCATCAGCCAGTCATTCTGGGTGATGTAAGGCCGTGCATCGACGACACGTTTGAAGCCTACCTTACCCAAAGTAACGGACAGACCAGCACCCAGCGTGAGCATATTGTCACCAAAGCGGCTGGCAGTGCCTATGGCATCGAAGTTCTTCATCGTGGTCATTCCACTGAGTTCGGCTGTGAGGTGGAGGCGGTCGGTAAGGTGGTAGCGGGCTTCCAGTCCGTAGGCAAAAGCGAAGGGATGGCTGCCACTTACATGACCAGTTACACCGTTGGCGTTCCAGTCAGAGTTGTGCGCCATACCGATACCCAAGAACGGTATTACGTCCCACCGTGACAATCCCTGCTCGTTCTGGCGAACGAATGCGGTCAGGTTGTACATGAAGTCTGCGTGGACGAACTGGTAGTCCATCCTGGCAAACTCCGTATTCTTGAACTGGAAGCCTTGGAATGCCAAACGTCCACCGACGGCTGGCGTGAACCACTTGCCGATGCCCACCTGGAAGGCGGGTGTCACACGGTCGAACACGTCACCGCATCCGAGGGGTGAACCCATAAAAGCAGAGGCACCGCCTTTCACCTCGACGAACCAGTTGCTGCCCCAGCCGGATGCCACATTCGCATTTCTGAGATAGGTGGGCTTCAGGGACTGCAATAGATACTCCGTCGGGATGTCTGCCTTGACATCGAGCGTGTCTGCGCCCGTCTGCTGTCCATGAGCCACTGTTGTCAGTGCCAGGCAGAACATGGACATAACAAATAACTTTTTCTTCATTCTTGTTTGGTTTTTGATTTTACATTTTATGAGTAGTATACTGATTTTGGCACAGTGTAATCTGGCATTTATACATTCAGGCTTTTGCCTTTAATGCCAGTTTGATGTGGCTATTCGATATGAAACTCTACTGTATGGAAGTGGCAACCTATTTTTGCGGTTCATCGCTTCATCTTCCGTCCTAAGCCAGAACGCATCATGCGTGTTGCCATCATCGCACAGCGTCGCGCCCACTCACGGTCATCGTCTTTCGGGTCACGTCCCCACCCAGAGGAGGGTGTGTTGCCACCGCCACCATGTCCCTTGGCAAACTCGGTGGCTTGATCGACATATCCGGCAAACAGCAGCATGGCGCATCTGACGATATTGTTGCCCTTCTCGGCTACGTCCATCAATACGGAGTCGTCCAGTTGCAGGTGCATCTCATCGGTGAACTGCGGCAACCGCAACCTGAAATCACTGACCACATTCTCATAGAGTGCCCTGGTCACTTCGTCGCGCACCTTGGACTGCACCTCCGTTGCCGCTTGCACGGCTTCGCTGCGAAGTTCCTCTGTGCGCTGCCTGATGGACGTTTCCTCTTCCTTCAGCTGGGCAAGTTTGTCCTCGGCTTCTGACAGTTTCTCGCGCTTGTCTGCCAGTTTGGTGTTGATGTCTTCGAGCTTGGCCCGCAAGGCTTCCGCTTTCTCTTCATTGGAGAGGTTGCCACCTCTGTCATCCAGCAAGGCCGTAGCGAGACTGTCCAGTTCACGCTCCACGTCAGCTTTTTCTCTTTCGAGGTTGGCAATCATCGACGTAAGCCCCTTCACGCGGCGTTCTGCCAGTGCGATGTCCTTCTGGAGACCTGACAGCACCCTGCGGTGCTTCTCAATGTCGTCTGCCAGTGAGGAACATTCCTCGTCGAGCATACGGCGGTACTCCTCCGTGCTGCGGTGCCGGGCACCCGTTTCCGTGATGCTCGTGCCACGATCAAGCCCCCATTTGGCGTTGACCTTGGCAAAGGCATCGTGCATGGCCAGAGTGCGGGTCTTGAACTCGAACTTGTCCTTTCCAGCGAATATTTTCTTGTAGGCGAACTTGCCGTTCCTGTCTATTGGCAGGAGGGTGAGGTGTACGTGGGGGTTGGTCTCGTCCATGTGTACAACGAAGGCGGCGATGTTCTCCTCACCGTATCTGTCACTTACGAAGTAGTACATGTCCTTGGCCCACTGTTCAATATCACGACTGCGCTTCAGGTGGGAGTTATCGGCATCCTTGCCCACCTCCACCTTCTGGTCACCGAATGCCAGTTCCAGCATCCTGTCGCGGCTGCCTCCAAGGATGAAGTTGACCACCGTCCGGAAGCGTGGCTCAGCCAACCCCTCGTTGGGGTCATTGATGCCACGAGACGCAAGGTTCTCGGCGATGCGCTGCGGTATGCTCCTGGTCTTATCGACCGGCTGTATCTTGCCACCCTTGACAACCTCGAAGTTCAGGTGTTCGCGTGTCAAGTCGTAGTTACCTATCGATAGCGCATGTTTCAATGTCTTGTCGGAATACACGCGCAGATGCTCGTTGCTCTGGGCAACGGTGAAGCCTTTGGAGGCTCTGAAGTCTATTACCTGTTTGCCATTTTTCATACGCAAATAAGTTTGTTCATATAATAATGTTTGTCCTTAGCTTGCTAATCCTTCTGGACACCTCTCCCTCGTGTGTTTTGCACGAGGGGTATTAGGCTACCCCTCCCTTCCGTTGAGTGGACAATCAGGCAAGCCTGGTGTCCCGATTAGGGCAAGCCCTTCGTGCTGGTTGGTATCAACAGCCTACAGGCTTGCCACTAATCGCCATGAAAAAGAAAACATCGTTTACAGACTAAAAACTTCATGCTTACTCGTCAGAATTAAGTTTGGACGAAGCATCCGAACTGCTTGTATCGGATGGGTACAACAGCTGATGAAGTTGCTTCAGCGTCGCCATGTCCTGCTTAGTAAAGTCGGCTGGCAAGTCGTTCCCTTGCAGCAAGGAAACCTTTGATGCGTTGTCGGATTTGTCAAGCAGCGCAAGGTCAAGCCACTGCAAGGCTTGCATCCATTTGAGCCACGACCAAGGCTTTGGGCTGTTGAAGGTCTCACCAACCAACTGGACAATACCGTCAGTAATACGCTCCGTTTTCAAGGCGGCAAATTTTTCGCTATCGCTCAACAACACGTCCAGATGGCAGAATGCCTCCGTGATGACGCGGGTCTTCATCTCTGCCAGTTCACGGGCAAGGTCGTTGCCTTGGTAGCTGTCCACAGAGAGGGTCTCGTATTCCTCGAAGTACTTAGCCAGGACATCGGCAGACAGGTTGAACTCATCCCAGTGGTGCAGCAGGAAGTAGCCGATGGCCAGCAATGTCTCGCTGTTGTCAACCGGCACAGTGACACCCGTACTTGTCCGCAACCTGAAGATGTAGTTGCGACCGTCCAACTGACGGGTAAGGAAGCCCTGGCTTTCCAGTCCGTCAAGGAACGTACGTACCGTGGCACGGTGCCAGTGCCAGTCTTTCGCCAGCTCGGAGATGGAGCCTGTGAACTGTCTATATTGAAGTGGCGAGGGGGTAGTTTCGTTGATGCCCTTGCGGCCTTTGGATTGTTCAGTCATCCTGTCAATCAGGTCGCAGAAGGCATCAATCTTTGTGAAGCGGTCGCCGTTCTTCGACCGCAGGTAATGGAGAAGCCTTGTGTCACTTCCCATACCGTAGAGTTTGTCATTCTTGTTATCCATGTTGAATCTTTTTACGTTGGTGTTTCTTTGCCCGTCATCGGGCGACGTTTAAAAGCATCGAGTGTGCAGAGCGGGTAGCTTCATGAGTAGTAGTTGTCTATCAAGTCATCCTGGAAATCCTTGTAGTTGGGAAAGTCCTTGCGTTCGTGCTTGCCCTCCTCCAGTTTGCGCGATGGATAGAACACGGCTGCCAGAAGGATGTACCCCAACGTGACACCGAAGCTGTACATGTGGGGAGTGAACAGCAGTGCCAGTGCCAGCGTGAACACGAACACCATCACGCCACGGCTGTTGCGGATGCCCCTGACCAGTGACAGGGTACGTTTCGTGGAGAACAGGTAGAACACGAGGATGGTGGAAGCCATCACGCCGTACTGGCCGGGCTTCATCCAGTAGTAGGCGAAGTGGAACAGGATGACCGTCAGGAACAGGATGCGGGCATAGAACATGCGGCAGTACTCCTGGTAGCTCATGCGCTGGTAGAAATGTATCATCCTGCGCGAGCGGTTCTTGTACAGGAAGGTTGGTGCGAGCAGTATCACGGAGACAAGCACCAGGTGGACAATGGAAAGTATCATGATCATAATTGGTTTGGATTATACGTATTGTCTTCAAGTTCGAGGTTGACCACTCCGTAAGTGGCATCGAGGATGACGCGCTCTATGTCGGATGTGGTCATGGCATTTTCTTTCACCCTGCGGGCAAAAGCCCTGTCGTCAGCGGACAGCTTGCGGACAGACATCTCTAATCTGAAAAGCGGTATTGTCCACATCTGTCGCTTGGAGTAGCCACATTGTGCTACCGTGACCTTCAGTTCAAGCGACGGGCTGTAGGCGGCGGTGATGTTCCCGTCAATCAGTCGCAGATAGGGTATCTGTTTCGGATTGAAGCGGGCCATTATCCACGTCCGCTGTTCGTTGATGACATCTATCATGCGCTGCAGGGTGTCGGCTGTCATGTGGTTCTTGGGCATCAGCAGAACTCTACCAGTATGGACTCCTTGGGTTGCTTGTGCCTGAACGTGCCGCGTCCCTCATGGCGGCCAAGGTCTTCGAGCAGGTCTGTACACATGGCTTCCATGGAACTGTACAGCGTGACTGTCAGGGAGTCCACCTCTCCGTCGGAGTCCGTGGTGGCATGAATCTTGAACATGCTGCCAAAGAGGATGTTGGAATACGCGCAGCACTGGTGGCCGAAGTCGGTGTGCTGTGACGGGATGAAATGGTAGAGCATCGTCAGCTCCATCTGGTCTTCGAGCATGTCCATCACGTCTTCCATGTCGTGCTTCCTCGGAAGCTGGTAGGAGATGGTGGCCATGTCTTCTTCGATTTCGGCTTCGCTTGCCTTGGCACCGCCGAAGAGTTCCGGCAGGATGGACGGTGCCTGTTTCCTGAAAAGTTCAATTGCTTCTTGTAACATTATATGGATATTTTGAGTTGGTTGATTGTCTTACAAGGTGGAGATATACAGCTTCAACAACAGGTGGCTCGTCTCAGAGATGTTCATGTTCCTTTCGCCCAGCTTGTGGGTTTTCTCCATGCGCTGCAGTTCGTCGGCGTAGCCCATCAGCAGTTGCTCCTGTCCACTTGTGAGTACCGCCATGCCGAAGTCGTCGATGCCAATATACGGCTGGAGCATCATCCAGAAGTAGGCATGACGCTGTGCGTCAGTCAGGCGGTCGCGCCGGTTGATGCTCTCCACACAGGCTGTGGCATTGAGTGCCAGGCGGCGGTTGGTGCGCATGGACATATAGACCATGACCTCCCTTGCGTCGAGGTCGCCGTTCGCGGCGTTTCCGTAGATGTTCCTGCACAGGCGTTCCGTGCCCTTGGTGATGTCGGTGAGCGACACGTCGGCATACTCGTTGATGTGCGTGAGGAAGGTGCGGAAGATGCGGTCTTCGGCACTAATGATGCCCTTCAGGTCATCAAGTGTCCTCACCTCACCGTCACCCATCTGGTCGAGGAACTTTCTGTAGATGGCCAATGTCTGCGTCTTGTCTGCCTTGTAAACGGCAAGGCTGTCAAGATGCGCGAAGAATGGCTGGGCAGATACACAAGCTGTTCGGATCTCTTCCTCCTTATTATACATGGAACCTGCCTTCTTGACGCGCAGGACATCTTTGAGTGAGCGGTCTTGCTCCACGGCAAGTCGGTTCATCTCAGTCCTGATGGAGTCATGGACGAAGAAGAAAGCCGTCGGCAGGTTAGTATGCGCACGGAAGGTGGTGTCCTTGCTGATGAAGTTATACACGATGTCACGCAACTCCATCCATGCGGACACGGTGCTTACCAGTTCGTCGCCTGTGAGGCCTTTCTTACCTCGGAGGTCGGAGAGGAATGTATGATAGACGGATAGTGCATTATCGCTGTCGTTGAATTGATAGGTCGGCTTATCACTGGCACATGATGCCAGTATGAGGATTGCAACAAAAGTGGCAAACAGCAACCATATATAGCGAGTATGATTTCCGTTGTTTTCCTTTTGCTTCTTTTGGTTGCATTTAATCTTTGAGTACAGCTTCAGCGTGCTCATGTAATTTGTTGTATAGTAACTGTTCATATAGATTTGAATTTGAGTTTTCGGGTGCAAAGGTAAGGAATAAATCTCTATCAGGATAGAACTTACGCAAAGTTTAAGTATTATTATGTTTGATACTTTATGATTATAAATTTCATACTCGCAAACTGTTTACTTGTTCCGAGTATCAAATATTAAATTATCTCAAATTCAATTCGAGTATGATTATATTTCAATTAAATTCGCTATCTTTGCAAAGCGAACAGGCTGTTTCAGCCTATTTTACCCATCTCAAACTGTATAATCATATGGCTAAAGTTGGTTACATCTTTCTGGCAGAGGCATACGATACCGTCCAGGCTGACAGGGCGTGGATGGAACAGTATGGCTGCGTGAGGATAGTAGAAGAGAAAACAGAGGATGAGAAGCTGCGCCCGGAATGGAAGACGTTGCTGATGAGTCTTGAACGGGGCGACGAACTGGTGATAAGCAAACTGAGCAACGCCCTACGCGGTTCAAGGGAGTTGTCGTTCTTCCTGGAGCTGTGCCGTATCAAGGTCATCCGCGTCATTTCCATCAATGATAGGCTCGATTCCAAAGATCTGGTGTTCCCAGCGCTGAAGACATCCGACATCCTTGACATCATCGGGTCGCTACCTGCCGAGGTGGCTGCGCTGCGCAAGGCATCAGCTCATGTCATGCGGCTGCGCACGGTTAAGACGAAGACCAAGGCCACGAAGTCGCGTCAGGAGCGTGAGACCACCATCGTCAATATGTACAACGGCGGTCATGCCATCGACGACATCTGGGCCGTGAGCGGCTTCAAGAGCCGAAGTTCCATATTCAGGGTACTGCGCAAGTATGGCATCGCCCTGAACCGTGGCCCGCACTCCGGCCCCATCAAGAAGTGGAGTGAACGAAAGAACCCAATCATCAGAGAAGAAAAGGAGGACGATCAATGACACTGTTAGAAGCTATTGAAGCCCGGCACAGCGTGAGGGCATACAAGGAAAAGCCATTGGCTGAGGAAACAGCCAAGTTGCTGGAGGAAAAGATTGCTGAACTGAACCAAGTAGGCAATCTGCATATTCATCTCATCAAGGACGAGCCGAAGGCATTTCAAGGGACATTGGCCAAATACGGCAAGTTCCGTGGCGTGACCAACTACTTTGTAATGGCAGGGGAAAAGGAGGAAGGACTTAACGAGCGTATCGGCTATTACGGTGAGCAGTTGGTGCTCTATGCCCAGATACTTGGCCTGAACACCTGCTGGGTAGGACTCAGTTATAAGAAGATTGCCGACACCTTCGTTCTTGACGAAGGCGAGAAGGTGGCTTGCTACATTGCCGTCGGCTATGGTGAGACACAAGGTGTGGGCCATAAGATCAAGACCGTCGAGCAAGTCAGCAATGCCAGTGATATTACTCCATCATGGTTCAAGAAAGGCATTGAGGCAGTCTTGCTTGCCCCGACAGCCGTCAACCAGCAGAAGTTTACGTTTGAACATGTCGGTGTCAAGAATGGCAAGCATCAGGTGCGAGCCAAGAAAGGCTTCTCCATGATTGGCTATACTCAGATTGATTTGGGCATCGCCAAATGTCACTTTGAGATTGGGGCTGGTAAGGAAAACTTTGAGTGGGTATGAACACTAACCAACATAAATGTGCATGGTGTCAGGATGGTGGTTTATTAGAACACTACCACGATACGGAATGGGGAATTCCCTGCCATCAGGAAAAGCTGTTGTTCGAGTATCTGATGCTCGAAGCAATGTCATGCGGACTCAGTTGGAATCTTATGCTCCAGAAGCGTGAGATATTTCATGCTTGCTTTGCGGACTTTGACTACAAGAAAGTAGCAGAGTTTACGGAGGCTGACATAAACAGGGCAATGGAATACCCAGGCATGATACGCTCTCGCAGGAAGATAGAGGCCATCATATCCAATGCGAAGTGCTTTTTGCAGATTCAGCAGGAGTTTGGCAGCTTCGACAAGTATCTTTGGGACTACTCTGAAGGAAAGACTTTCATCTATCAGCGTCACCTCGATGGGGAGTGGCTCACCAAGAACGACCTTTCCGACAAGATAGCAGCCGACCTAAAGAAACGAGGCTTCAAGTTTCTTGGCTCTACGCTCATATACTCCTATCTCCAGAGTGTCGGCATCATCAACGACCATGAGCCTAAATGCCGGATGTTTGAAAAGATTGGTGGAACAATAAAAAAATAGAATAAAACAGGTCTTGGCAGAGACCAGAGCCGCGACTCGAAACACTCCATATTGTTAAACATTAAAAGTATCAGTAATGATGAAGAAGATTTTAATGATGGCGGTGGCACTGGTATGTCTTACCGCCTGTGCCCAGAAGCAAAAGGGCGAACAGAGAGACCCACGACAGGGTGTCGGTATGGAGATTAACAAGGACAGCGACAGCACGTATGTTGCCTTGAAGAATGAGGCGCTGGCCAAGTTCAAGCAGTTCACTTTCGAGGATGCTGAGACGGGCAAGACGATGGCGTATAACCTGATGGTTCCTGCGGGTTATGATGGTACGAAGAGCTATCCGTTGGTGTTGTTCATGGCTGATGCCAGTACCGTCGGCAAGGAAGTGACGGCTCCACTGACGCAGGGCTATGGAGCTTTGGAGTTCGCATCGGACAGAGACCAACAGAAACATCCCTCGTTCGTGCTGGTTCCACAATATACAGAGTGGGCCGTGCAGGATGACTGGAGCACGACGGATGAAGTGGAGATGACCATCCGACTGTTGCAGGCCGTCTGCAAGGAATATAAAGTTGACACAAACCGGCTCTACACTACAGGCCAGTCGATGGGAGGTATGATGTCGTTCTACTTCAACATCACCCATCCCGACCTCTTCACGGCCTCGCTATTCGTCAGCAGCCAGTGGGACACATCGAAGATGAAGGACTTTGGCAAGAAGCATTTCTTCTACATCGTAGCCGGTGGCGACCAGAAAGCATCTGGCGGCATGAGTGACTTGGCTGAAGTGCTGAAAGAACAGAACGCCAAAGTGGATTCTGCCTCATGGAGTGCCAAACTGCCCCAGGCAGAACAGGAACGACTGGCAGAGGAACTAATTGCCAAAGGCGGCAACATCAACTTCATCAAGTGGGAAGCTGGCAGCGTCCTCCCAGAATCTGGAAAAGGCATGGAGCACATGGCCTCGTTCGACTACGGCTACAAGATTGCCGCCGTCCGCGACTGGTTGTTTGAACAACAGAAAGGAGAATGATGATGAAGAAGATTTGCTTGAAAATCCATCGCTGGCTCGGCCTTGCGCTGGGGGTAT
>JAFSNR010000203.1 GCA_017443345.1 Prevotella sp. | reverse complement strand
TTACCTCAAGTCGCATCGTGGGGTAAGGGGATGGTGGCTACATATTGATGTTGTGCTGTTGCTTTTTACTGAAAGCTGCTACTAACGACTCATAAATCTACCCTTAATCGTGTATTGGATGATAGTTGCGGATTTTAGGTACAGCAAAAACCACAAACTGCCGCTCTTTTTTTTGTTGATTTGTATTAAAATATGTTAAATAATTCGATAAGTCAGGTCAATTACTAAAAAAGTGGGAGAAGATATAAGTGAAAAAAGGTATATTTGAACCATTTTAAAAATGATGACTTATGGAAGGAAACTTATTAGAGCAGCAGTTGGAACGCTTAAAACGCGTAAAGTCTGATGAATGGAAGGAGGCATTGGACGGATTACTAAGAATTATATCAAACCTCCTTCATGGCAAACTGGTAGAACTGAAAGATGGCAAAAAGGTCATGATGGGAGGTTATACCAAATATGGCGCTCACACTTCATATCGGCTAGGGGGTGATGCTTTATACCACTATGAGGATATGGTGGTAGAAAAACTGTACGACGGTTCTTGGATATGGCAATCCGAAAAATATTCTTTGAAAGAACAGTTAATCATGATAGCCAATAGTGTTATTCCGAAAGAAGCGGAGAAATACGCGACGCAGAAAAAGGGTGAAAAGAAACATGGCTACAACAGTATTCCCGTGAGTATGGATGTGGAATGGCTAGGCAGCCAAGACGGTCATCTGGACAAGGATACGGAATTCAAGGTCCGCGAGGATGATGGCAATGAATTGGGTTTACATGAGACTCTGCCTGCCAATGATGAACTCGAGGTTCTCGCTATAGACACGGAAGAAACGATAAACGCGATTGATGATACCCTGACTAAGAAAGAAACTGCTGTGGTGGTGAAAATGACGGCGGGTCTGAACGAACCAGAATCAAAACAAGAATTATGGGAAACGATTTGTCAGGCAGCTGAAGGGAAAGAAGGCAATCAACGGCTTCGGGAATATGTTCAAACTGTAGGCGAGAGCAAGAAGCTTAAGGAAGTTCGTGACAGTTTGGGCCTGAAACGCGGTGAAGCAAGAAAGATGATAAATGTTTTAAAGAAAATAATTAATAAAAAATAGCAAAATGGTACGTAAAGGTAAAAGCAACAAAACGAAAGTTGAGGACTTAAGCACGCAGGAGCTGTACGCTGCGTGGGGTACAACCCGTGAGGCTCACTTGGAAAGGATGATGAAGCGGATAGAAGAGTATAATCAGAAGGCCGATGAAATCTTGGCTAGGAGTGGTGTAGATGAAGTGAAAGTAGAAAAAGCAGTAGCAGTAAAGGCCGCAGCTGCAGCCCGGAAAGCTGTCGAAAAAGGCAGAGTGATGGGCTGGAGAATAAGGAAGAGTTCGCAAATGACAGGTAGCGGACAGGTCGTATCGACCTATGGGACTGCAGAAAAACTGATTATGAGTGATCTTGTAGGTGGAACTGGCAGTAAGATTGCGACTGTTCCGAAGGTTGGGAAAGGAAAGAAAAGAGGAATCGCTGTGGTGAATTTGGCTGAAGTGAAGGCGTTTAAGGAACGTAAAGGGCTAAAAGGGGGCAAACGACCGAAGGGACCGAAAGTGTAAGGTCGTCATAGCATGACAACCACAGAATTTGTTGAACTCGCACAGAAATGTGCGAGTTTTTTTTGCACCATGACGAAAAACAATGGAGGATGAGAGTGACTTTCTGGAAAAGTGGGAGAATATAATGGTGAAGATGTTTTCAGGATAACAATTAATAATGAAGTGAGATTTGAATGATGAGAAAGGTGTTTGCAGTGAAAGCTGATATGCCTCGTGAAAGCGAGCAAACTTATCTGACAGGTAAGAAGAGAAAGAAGACGCCCCCAAGGCTCATGAACATGTTTAAGATGCCTGTGAAAACTGACTATCTTGACATTTGGAGAAAGAGAATGAGAAGTATGAAGATCTAATTTGATAGGAAAGGAGGACGGGATAATGAAGTATTTCACTAAAGAAGAGGTGATTCGCTGCTACCGTGAACGGAAGGAGGATCGCTGTAAGGAGTGCCGCCTGACACAGGCTGTGAAGAAGTTGCCGAATGGGATTGAAGAGAATATGGAGGCTCTGGTGACTGAGGTGCTGGAACCTGTGTGTGAGAAACTGGGTAATGAGATCGTGGTGTTATCTGGATTCAGATGCCCATTGGAAAACCGCCGACAAGGCGGGTCGAACGACAGCCCGGCTGTTAAGGGCGAGGCGGTTGAAATAGCTCCGGTTCAAGATTCTGGATTCACGGTTCTGGATTTGGCGAGGGTTATCGAAGAACTTGGCAAGTATGATGAACTGATAGTGTACCCGACGTATGTGCGTGTGTCGTACAAACGTCAGGGTGGTAACAGGAAAGAAGTAAAACGTTAAAAAAGGAGGATAGTATGACGAGGTTTAAAATGGAGGAGTTCCGCTGCCGATGTTGCGGCTCGACAGGCTCACCACAGGCGGTTGAGAACATCCGGGCGCTAGTAGAAAACGTGCTGGATCCGGCGAGGGAGCGATATGGGGAACCGATTAAGGTGAACTCAGGATACAGATGTGAGAAGCACAACCGTGAAGTGGGTGGAGCCAGCCAGAGCCAGCATTTATGTCAAGGTGGATCGGCGGCAGCAGACATCGCTGCGGTAGGACTGAGAGGTAACGACCTAGCTCTGGAGAATCTGGAAATAGTGAGGGCTATCGTGAAGAATGGTCAATGGGACCAGATGATTTTGGAGGATGTGCCAAGTACGGGTATAGAACCGAGGTGGATCCATGTGAGTTGGAAACGCCAAGGAGGCAACCGGAAGGAAATCTTGAAGAAGGTTGCTGGAAGGAAGGGATATCTGAGGTTGAGCAGACTTGATATGGCGCAGCTGATGAGTGAATAGAATAGTATAAACAATAAAAATAAGAAAGGGAAAAATTATGATGGGAATTGATTTGACTAGTATCATCCTGGCGGTGATAACAATGCTGGGCGGATGCGGGTGGGTGATTGACCGCAAGAAGCACAAGCAGGAGATTGAGAGCCTGAAGGCGGACATCCGCCAGAAGGACATGGAGCTGGCCGAGAAGTTTGTCGTTGATTGGGAAACGCATGTGGCCGAACCTCTTAAGGAGGATGTACGTGAGTTGAGAGAGAAAGTGCAACGAATTTCGGAGGAACTGGAAAATGTTAAGAAGAATGCTTGTTATTGCGCTGGGTGCGCTAATCGTATCAGCGTGCTCTAGTAGCAGAGAAGCTGCAGTTTCAAGTTTCAGGGTGCTGGATTCAAGAGTGACGAAGGACTCGGTAAAGGTTGAGAAGGTGGTGGTCGAAGTACATGACACCATCATGGAAACGACCACCATTACTGTTGACCGTAACGAGACAGGTGATACGCTGAAGGTGGCGCAGGTGACGGAGCGGGATCGCATTCGCGACCGCGCTCAGGTGAATGACAGGAGTGAAATGGTAAGAGTGGTGAGAGATACGGTATTCATCGAAAAGAGGGATTCGGTATCGACGACCACGAATTTCACGAATGGCACTAATCCAAAGAGTTCGAAGAACGCTATAGTTCAAGGACTCAAATGGATATTCTGGATTATCGTGGCGGTTATCGTCTTGATGATCGTAGTGAGGATTAGGGGGCGACCCTAAAACCCCATTTTCACCAACATCCCTCATCCCTTCTTGTCCTTAAGAAGGGACCTCGAACCACTCACCAAACCTCTCGCCAATCGTTGGCAAGAGGCTTAAAAAAATAATCGCAGAAACCGCCGATTATTTTTATGTTTTGGCAAGGCGGGACGATGCCTTATATTATTTAATGTGTACGGGTGGGCGGGGAGAAAGATAAACAAGAATTATTCATTTAAATTAAAGAAAGGAAAAAAGATTATGGCAAAGACAACTGATTTTCTGAGTCAGACCAGTGGTAAGCTGACTGACCAGTTTGTGACAAGACAGACGGCGCACGGGACGATTCTGGCTCGGGCTCCGAAGAAGACGGCGAACGCGCGACGCAGTGAACGACAGGCGAACATGCGGTGCCAGCTGGCGAACATGAGCGCGAACTTCAAGCTGTATCAGGGTAAGCTGAAGCTGGCGTGGGAAGGTAAGAAGGCGGGGCTGAGCGAGTATAACTGCTTTGTGGCGTCGAACTACGACAAGAACCCGGTGTACATCACGAAGAGCATGAGGGTGGCTGGGGCCTGCGTGCTGGCGGAGAGCTACATCAGCAGTGGCAGTCTGGTGCCGATAGAGAATACGGTGAATGGTTCAGGGTTCATGGTTAGTGATCTGAAGCTGGGCGGGCTGGTGATTGACGCGGAGACAACGGTGGCGGACCTGACGCTGGCTATTCTGCAGAACAACGCGGAGTGGGAGGACGGCGACCAGCTGACGTGGTTCTACGGTGTGCAGCGCGTGGACTCGGCGGGAACACCGAGAGCGACGCTGACGGCGGAGAAGGTGGTGCTGGACACTACGAACGAGAATGCGCTGTGGAGCGTGGTGAGTGCGGTAGGGTTCAGTTCGGTTAATGGTGAAGGGTTCATGGTTAATGGTTATGTGCTGGGTATGGGCCAGGCGCTGGTGAATGCGGGCGGCGTATGGGTGCATAGCCGCGAGAAGGACTCGGGTAGCATCAAGGTGAGCTCGCAGCAGATGACGGTGGTGAGCGATGTGCTGGCGCAGTATCAGACGTACGCGGCGATGAAGGCGAGTGCGGATAGTTATGGTGGTATCAACGTGAGCGTGGCGTATCTGAAGCCGGAGACGCTGGCGAGTATTTCTGGCCAGACTAGCCAGGGTAGCGGAACTAGCGGTGGCGGCTCTTCGAGCGGTGGCTCGGGGTCGGAGACTCCTTCGGGAGGCGGTGACAATACCGGCGGGCAGAACACGGGTGGCAACACCGGCGGTGACGGTGGCGGCGATGATGAGCCGGGGGGAAGTGACCATTAGGCCGGTGGTCAATGGTCATTGACGGGAGGGAACTGATGCAGTGAATGCATTGGTTCCCTTTTTTTGTTTCTCCTTTTTGAAAAAGGAGCAAAAGGTAATGTCCTTTTCTTTGGCGCAAAGAAAAGAACTAAAAGAAACATCCACCCTCACCAAGCCTTGACCGATGGTCGACCTCTGTCGTGACTCGGGAAAGCCAGAGCGAGCTCCGCTCTCCTCTCGCTGCTCCATCGGTTCTCGCCTCGGTAGTGCTCGTGCGAGCACGACACTAACACTCGGCTCGGCGTCGGTTTTGGATACTCATCGGCCTGATGGGCCTGATCATTACGGTGAAGGTCTGCTTACGGAAATGGTAGGCAGGCCTTTGTGCTTCGACAGGCTCAGCATAAATGTGGGTGAGGGAATGGAGGTCAGCGGTGAAGTAGATTTTGTTTGCCATATTCAAGATGTTTTTTGTTCGACTTTCTACTCTTATAGTATGAGAAAAGGGGAAATGTTCTTGGACTAGCCAAGCGTCTCCTTCGTCGCCGAGCGACATAAAAATGAAGATATTTTTTGATTTTTGGTGGAATTTGTGGGAAAATGCCTATCTTTGAACCGGAAATACTAAAAAAAAAAAGAATATGGGAAAATTTATATTGATGACACTGCCGTATGCACAGGATGCGTTGGAGCCGGTGATTAGTAGAGAGACCATAGATTTTCATCATGGGAAGCATTTGGCGGGCTATGTGAATAATCTGAACGCAATGTTGGATGGAAGCCCGTTGGCGGGACTGCCTTTGGAAGAGGAGGGCGTGATGTTTAAGGCTAATGGGCATGTGGATATGGGGAGGCATCTGTGGGAACCTGAAATGTGTAAAATTGATAATTGAAAATTTTAATAACTTGATATGAAAATTGGAGACAAGGCGCCCGAGATTCTGGGCAAGGACGAGCAGGGACGGGACATCCGTCTGAGTGATTACAAGGGCAGGAAACTGGTGCTGTACTTCTATCCGAAGGACAATACCAGCGGCTGTACCGCTGAGGCTTGCAGTTTGCGTGACCATTACAAGGAACTGCAAGGAGCTGGTTATGAGGTGGTAGGTGTGAGCAAGGACTCTGCGGCTTCGCACGTGAAGTTCAAGGAGAAGCACGAATTGCCGTTTCCGCTGATTGCTGATGTCAACCACGAACTTCTGGAGGCCATGGGTGCCTGGGGCGAGAAATCCATGTATGGCAAGAAGACTATGGGCACCATCCGCACAACCTTTATCATCAATGAGGAAGGTGTCATTGAGCAGATTTTTGCAGGCAAGCAGGTGAAGACCAAGGAGCATGCGGAACAGATCCTTTCAGGAATTAAGAGTTAAGAATTAAGAAAGATAAGTGACAGCAAAGGAAATCATACAGTATATGGAGTCGTTGCGCAATGAGGAGCAACGACGGGTACTCATGGGGTTCTTTAAGACAGGCCCCGGTGAGTATGGCTATGGCGATGAATTCCTGGGGCTAAAGGTGCCACAGACGAGAGAGGTCGTAAAGTCGGTGGCTAAAGATATTGTGCTTGAGGAAGTGCCTGAGCTGCTGATGTCAAAATGGCATGAGGTGAGGCTGTGTGGGTTGTTGATACTGGTGGACAAATTTGAGCGATTGGCAACCAAACGACTCGCAAATGACGAAAAAGCCATTCGTGGACGTGATGAGATTTTAACCATGTATCTGAAGTATGCAGAAAGAGCGAATAACTGGGATTTGGTGGACCTCTCTGTGCATAAGATTTTGGGTCATTGGTTGCTGTTGCCATCGAACTTAGGTGATAGGGATATTAAGCTCAAGGTGCTTGACGAATTGGCTGCCAGTCCATGTCTATGGAAGCAGCGCATGAGTATGGTCTGTACGTGGAAGACCTCACAAATGGGAGATCCTTCGTGGTGTTTGAGGTATGCAGAGATCCACCTGCACCATCCACATGACTTGATGCACAAGGCGGTGGGTTGGATGCTCAGAGAGATGGGGAAACGTGTCTCGATGGATTTGCTACGGGAGTTTCTTCGCCAGCATGCTCATGAGATGCCTCGCACGATGTTGCGCTATGCCATCGAGAAAATGTCTGAGAAGGAGAGGAAGGAGTGGATGAGTGTTCCTGCGGACGGGGTTGTGAGCGATTACGTGGTTAAGACCAATCCCTTTGCCGGTATTTAATTAGGTGGTTAGAATACAGAAAATGGTGTGATGAGTAGAGAAAAGGAAATATATAAGGTGACGCTGATAGGCAGTGCGGGTAATGCGGCACTGCTGACGTTTAAGTTTATTGCGGGCGTGATGGGAAACAGTTCGGCCATGATTGCCGATGCTGTCCACTCGCTGTCAGACTTCGTCACCGATTTGTTGGTGCTGGTGTTCGTCAGTATCAGTGCCAAGCCGCAAGACCAGTCGCACGACTACGGACACGGTAAGTTCGAGACTATTGCCTCGTTCCTGATCGGTCTGGCCTTGGTGGCTGCCGCTACGGGCATCGTGGTGTCGGGAGCAGCAAAGCTGTGGGCTTGGTGGGGTGGCGAGCAACTGGAGATCCCTGGTTGGATAGCCTTGTGGGCCGCCCTCTTGTCGATACTCATCAAGGAACTGCTCTATCAGTATACCGCACGGAGGGGAAGGACACTCGACTCGCAAGTGATGGTGGCCAATGCGTGGCATCATCGTAGCGATGCCCTCTCATCGATAGGTGCGGCCATCGGTATCGGTGGTGCCATCTTGTTGGGACAGCGATGGGCAGTGCTCGACCCTGTAGCCTCCATTGTAGTGGGACTGATGCTGGTGAAGGTGGCCTATGAGCTACTTAAAGCCAGTGTTGGTGAATTGACCGAGCGTTCGTTGCCTGCAGAGACGGAACAGGAGATTGTGGAGATCATTCAGTCGTTTGGTGATGTGCAGGAGCCGCACAACCTGCGGACCCGTCGTATCGGCAACCGCATCGCCATCGAGGCCCATGTGAGGATGGACGGACAGTTGCCGTTATCTATAGTCCACGAGCGTGCCACCACCATTGAGCGTAAACTGAAAGAACGCTTCGGAGAGAAGACACACGTCACGTTGCACATGGAGCCGGTGAAATGAGCGGAAAGAGTGGATGGTTTATGGGAGAAAAAATGAAGGAGGCTGGTTGGGCCTCCTTCTTTTGTGAGGCTCCGCTGAGCCTCGGTATTCATAGTAATAATTTAAGTATAACATCGGCCAGGGTTAGCCACTCGTCTTTGTATGACGTTGCAAAGGTAAGGAATTATTTCGTATCTAAAAATAAAAAATCAATAAAAATATTGTGACTTTTTATTATTTAACAAACTGCCATTTTTGAGTGTATAAATTACAATAAATAAGATGGTTATAATAATTTTCATTTTTGCAAAAGAAAGAAAAATCGTTTAGATTTTTCGTAATTATATAATTTATAAATTGTATAATAATATACACTATATTTCTATTAATCTTTGATAAAGAACAGTTAAAAAATGCAAATACCATTTGTCGATATGGGGGAAAATGTTTACCTTTGCAGCAACAAATCTTTTTTATAACGTTAAACTAAGTAACTATGAAGAAATTCAGTTTTTTTGCAGGTATGATCCTGTTGGCTGCCAGTTGCAGCAATGATCGTGTTGAATCAGTTGACAATGTTCAGGTTGAGAATGTGGTTGCGCCAGTGACTGTGTGTGTGAGTGGATTCTCTATCACTCAAGAGGGTTTTTCGGGGACGCGTAGTACTGCGGTGGCTGATTATGCAGATGTGAAGGCGCTGACTGTCGCGTTCTACAAGGTTGATGACGGATCGGAGGTGTATAAGAACACGCAATTTCGTAACAATTTGCCAGAGGACGAAACCTTTGGGGCGTTTTCTACTACCTTATCGGCCGGGAATTACACCATGGTCGTGCTGGGGTATGGGCAGGGGCAACCGAATCAGGCTATTACGATGACAAGTGCCACAGCGGCGACTTATGGAGAAGGGACTGTGTATGATACGTTTGCTGCTACTCAGGAGGTGAGTATTACCAATAGTGATGCCAAGAATCTGACTGCTACACTTCAACGTATTGTAACGGCTTTAGCTGTGCATTCAACGGATTCGAGGTCAGAGGGAGTGACGCATATGAGACTGACTTTTTCGGCTGGAGGCAAGGAGTTTAATCCAACCACAGGTTTGGCAACGTCGAACACAGGGTTTGTGAGTTTGCTGAAATTACCGACAGACTCTCAAGCGACCTATTCTGGCTGTTATTTTTTCCTCGCGTCGGATGAGCAGACGATTAATGTGAAGATTGAGACAATGGATGGAGCGGATGGGAATGTGCTGTATAGTAAGACGGTTGAAAATGTACCTTTGAAGCGAAATCGTCAGACGACACTGATAGGCGCTATTTATTCAAATGCTCGTGTCAGTGGGAGTTCGTTTGAAATCAATGAGAGCTGGCTTGATGCTCATGTCATGAGTTTCTAAGGGGCGCCTTGACAAAACAGGGCTGCAAAGGTGCAAATTAGGCAAGTTTATGAAATAATCCTAATAAAATTTGGTTTTTTCCCGCCTAATTCGTATCTTTGCAGCGGTTTTGGAGAATAATGAGAAATGAAGAATCCGTTTGACAAGATATTAAATTGGTATTTTACAAAGAATTCACTGCCGTATTGGAGCATTCTGATGATTGATTGTGCCATTATCGTTTGCAGTGGTATGTTGACCTATTGGATCTTCAATAGTGCGGTATCGTTGTTTGAGAATACCTTGAAGGTGCTGAATACGCTTTTCTGTTTTCTCGTCCTGAGTGTGCCGGGATTCAGGCTGTTCCATACGTATTCGGGCTTTATGCGTTATGCGAGCTTTGTGGACCTGATGCGTGTGGCTTATGGCAACTGTGTGTCGCTGGTTCTGGTGCTGATAGCGCAGTTTGGTATGGATCTCCTGCCTGGGCATCTATTTGCCCACTTCAATACGACGAGTATCTTCCTTATATATATTATTGCCACTCTGTTTATGTGGGGGCTTCGCATATTTGTGAAGACGCTTTACGACGTGGCCTTTTCGAATTCGCGTGCGATGCGCGTGTTGATCTATGGTGCGATGTCGGGTGGTGTCGGCCTGGCGAAGAATATCCAGGGCCAGCGCCCGAGGCGTTATGTGGTGAAGGGATTCATAACCCACCACAAGAATACGAAGCACCAGCAGATTATGGGAGAGCGGGTGTACTCCGTGAGTGAAGACTTGTCTGAGATCATCAAGAGCAATGATATTGAAGGTGTGCTTGTGTCGCCTTATCGTACGCAGGAGTTCCGACATAACCAGGAGCTGCAGGACATCATCCTTGGTGCCGGTGCCAAGATATTTATGGCTCAGAATGCCAAGGAGCTCGACGAAGAGGAGACTGAGGGAACGGACTATACCAGTCAGGTGCAGTTACAGGAGGTGAGTGTGGAGGATTTGCTTCCTCGCGATGAGATCCGTGTAGACCTGAAGTCAGTAGAGGAACTTTTGTCAGGTCAGCGCGTGCTGATCACGGGTTCTGCGGGTAGTATCGGTTCTGAGATGGTTCGCCAGGTGGCACAGTTCAAGCCTGCCGCTATGATGCTGATCGACCAGGCTGAGACGCCAGAGCATGATATTCGTCTGATGATGGAGAAGCAATATCCTCAGATACCGGCTGAGACGGTGGTGACGAGTATCTGCAACGAGGCTCGCATGGAGAATATTTTCAGTCGCTTTAAGCCTGACTACGTGTTCCATGCAGCTGCCTATAAGCATGTGCCGATGATGGAGGATAACCCCTCGGAGGCTGTGCTGAACAACATCTACGGTACGAAGGTGATTGCTGACCTGAGCGTGAAATACGGGGTGAAGAAGTTTGTGATGGTTTCGACGGATAAGGCTGTAAACCCGACGAACGTGATGGGTTGTTCGAAGCGTATCTGTGAGATCTATGTGCAGTCGCTGGATCAGGCAATTAAGGAGAAGAAGGTCTCTTCATTCCTGTCGGCCTTGACGAATAAGATGAGCTTTATTACACCAGGTATGATGGGTAGTCCATCGGCGCGTACTCAGTTTGTGACTACGCGTTTTGGTAATGTGTTGGGTTCAAATGGTAGTGTGATTCCTTTGTTCCGTGAGCAAATCAAGAATGGTGGTCCTGTGACAGTGACAGACGAGCGTATCGTCAGGTTCTTCATGTTGATTCCCGAGGCTTGTAAGCTGGTGCTTGAGGCTGGAACGAAGGGTAATGGCGGTGAGATCTTTGTCTTTGACATGGGCCAGCCTGTGAAGATTGCTGATTTGGCGAATCGTATGATCAAGTTGTCGGGTGCGAAGAATGTGGAGGTGAAGTTCACTGGCCTTCGTCCTGGTGAGAAGCTTTATGAGGAGGTGTTGAATGAGCTTGAGGGTACGAAGCCGACATTCCATGAGAAGATTCGTATTGCAGAGGTTCGGGAGTATGATTATCAGCGGGTTTGCAACGATATCGATGAATTGATTGCTATATCGAAGCGGTTTGACGATATGGCAACGGTAAAGAAAATGAAAGAAATTGTTCCGGAATATGTTTCGAATAATTCCGTTTACGAACAATTAGATTCAAAAGTCTGAGCGGCAAAAAACGTCCTGATCTAAAGACCTTCTTGTGCGGAATGTTTTTTTGCCGCTTAGGCTTTTTCATTATTTGATGATCAGACCGCCGTTTGGTTGGAGGGTGATCTTGGTGCAGGCTTTTTTGTCGAGTTTGAGGGAGGTGAGGGTTGGCTCACCTTTTTTGTTGTCGATGTAGAGTTGCGAAAGCCCCTGGAAGTCCTTCAAGTTGAGGGTCAACGTGAGGGGCTCTTTGAGGGCATTGAGGCCGGCAATGTACCATTGGCCGTTGTTGGCTTTGCGGGCGAGAATGACGTATTTGCCGGGGTAGCCATCGATATAGCGGGTCTCTTCCCATGTTGTGGGGAGGTCACGCAAGAAATCGAGTTCGAACTGTGGGAGTTCGTCGAGGTTATTGGGTTGCATGGCTACACACTGTACGGAGGTCTGCATAATAATGCCAGAGGCCAACTCGAAAATATCAGTGGTCTTACGGGTATGACGGCTCTTATTATCACGCGACATCCATTTGTTCATGATGATGCCGCCCCAGTCCATCGAGGCCGTAGCATTACGGCAGAAGGGATGGAGGGTGAGGTCGAAGCCCTCACGAATGGTGGCTTCTTCGCCAAAGAACAGGTTCTCGGAAGCTAGCACAGCCTCAGAGGCTACATAGTTAGGATACATACGCTCCCAACCACGAGGGATGGTACAGCCATGGAACACCACCTGCAAGCCATAGCGATTGGCATCAGACAGGATGTCTTCATAAAGGCGCATGGTCTCTTGTTTGTCGCCTCCGAAGAAATCAACCTTGATACCCTTGACGCCGATACTCTGGAGCCATTTCATCTCACGCTCACGGGCGATGGCTGTGTTCATACAGTTACGTGGGGTTTGTGGGGCATCGTTCCAAAAACCATTGGAGTTATACCATAGCAAGAGGTGTACACCCTTGGACTGGGCATACTTGGAGAGCTCTTCGATGCGCTCACGACCGATCTGTGTATCCCACCAGTTGTCGACCAGGCAATACTCGAAGCCCATGGTAGAGGCGAGATCGATGAACTTGACCTGGTCGTCGTAGTTAACGGAATTATCCTGCCAGAGGAGCCAGCTCCAAGTGTAGCGACCGGGTTTATAATCGATGCTGGGCTCATAAAGGGGCTCTACGAGGTCGTAAGAGATGGTGGTCTCTACGATGGGTTTCAGCGTGTTGCCCACAGTGATTGTGCGCCATGGGGTTTCGCCTGGTAGTGGTATGGCTGCGAAGTCGGTACCAAAACCATTGTTTTCACCACGATCAGGGTAAGCGATGGTGTAGCCGGTTCCTGACTGGTAGTCAGAGAGGTGAGAGCCGCAGTATCCTGAGGATACACCAGTTTCACTGACGAGAACCCAAATATTCTTAGAGGTTAGAGGTGAGGGGTTCTTGGATGAGCCAAGCGGCGAAGCCGAGCGAGAGGTTAGAGATATGTGAAATAATGCGGGGAAGATGTAGCCATGGCCGTATTGGGACGGGGTGTCCATGGGGGAATCGGCAGAATAACCTTCCTCATAAGAAGGCTTGGTTTGTTCCCAACCAGTCTCTGGACCTATCTGGGGAGAGATAAAGGTGGTGGTGCCATCGGGGAAGTTGAAGCTACTGAGTTCGGCCAATATGCGCGCGCGCTTGTACTCTTTCTTATTGATGGCCTGACGAGGTATCTGATAGCGGAAGGCAATATCATTGTCGGAGACCTGGAAGATCACGGAGAACTTGCGCCCGTCCTTGTTCTGGACATCCAAGGTCAGAGTGTTGGCCTTATAAGTGGCAGACGAGGCTTTGGTGCCGCGCATCTCATACGAAGAGGTTAGGGGTGAGAGGTTAGTGGTTAGAATAGATAATTGAGTGGTGAAGTCGCCTATGGAGGTCTTGAGACCGAGGGCGGAAGGTTGTAATACCTGTTGGCCGTCGAGTGTTACTGAATAATACAAGCGTCCGCCTGCGTCACTGATCGTCACCTGGAGTTTCTCGTTGGGAGACGAAACAATAACGTCACCAGCCCAAGCGAGGACTGATGACGTCATAATCATTGATAAAAGAAAAAGACTTTTCATCATAGCATCTGGTCACTTTCGATATCCTTGAAATACTTATAGGTGCTGACCTTCAGTTCATCAGCAGCCTCCTCGTCGCTGACGATGATACCATGCTCGTGCATCTGGAGAGCAGAGATGGTCCACATGTGGTTGACGCTACCCTCGATAGCAGCCTGCAGGGCACGAGCCTTGGCATGGCCATTCACCAGGATCATCACCTCACGGGCATCCATGACAGTACCTACACCTACAGTCAGGGCGTGAGCGGGTACACTCTCGGGCTTGCCACCAAAGAAGCGGCTGTTGGCGATACGGGTGTCGGTGGTGAGTGTCTTCATACGTGTTCTGGAGCGCAGAGAGGAACCAGGCTCGTTGAAGGCAATATGACCATCAGGGCCGATACCTCCGATGAAGAGGTCGATACCACCAGCCTCCTCAATCATCTCCTCATAGTGCTTGCACTCAGCCACGAGGTCGGGGGCATTACCATTGAGGATGTGGATGTTCTCCTTCGGACAGTCGATGTGATCGAAGAGATTACGGGCCATGAAGGCATGATAGCTCTCAGGATGAGTCTCGGGCAGACCTACGTATTCGTCCATGTTGAAGGTAATCACGTTCTTGAACGACACCTTTCCTGCACGATTAGCCTCTACGAGGTAGTTGTACATACCTACTGGTGAAGAACCTGTCGGCAAACCCAGCACGAACTTATGGTCGGGTGTCGGGTTGAACTTGTTGATACACTCAATAACGTGGTTTGCTGCCCACTGTGACATTTTCTGATAGTCACTCTGAATAATTACTCTCATAATGTATGATGTTTTTGGTTCTTGTAAATTCTGGTGCAAAGATATAATAAAAAATAAAAAGGTAAAAAAGTAAAAAGGTAAAAAATATAAAAAACATTCATTTTTTTTGTTTTTTGCCCATTTATTATTAATTTTGCATCGATTATGAAAGAATTTGTAATATCAGAGGCTAAGGCTGAGACTGCGGTACTGGTTGGACTCATCACTAAAGATCAGGACGAAGCCAAGACCAAAGAATATCTTGACGAGTTGGAGTTCCTGGCTGATACAGCAGGCGCTGTCACTGTGAGGCGGTTTACCCAAAAGGTAGGTGGGCCGAGTCAGACGACCTATGTCGGAAGCGGAAAGCTGCAGGAGATCAAGGCCTATATCAAGCAATGTCAGGACGCATACGACGAGTGGCTTGATTCCCAGGATGCCTCGCTCTTTGCCGAGGGACTGTTAGATGATTCGAAGGCCCCACAGCCAGTGGGTATGGTCATCTTCGACGATGAGCTTTCGGCGAAACAGATGCGTAATATCGAGAAGGAACTGCAGGTGAAAATTCTCGACCGTACCTCTCTGATCCTGGATATCTTTGCGATGCGTGCTCAGACAGCTGAGGCCAAGGCTCAGGTTGAGTTGGCCCAGCACAGATATATGTTGCCCCGGTTGCAGCGACTGTGGACACACTTGGAACGACAAGGCGGTGGATCAGGCTCTGGTGGTGGAAAGGGCTCTGTGGGTCTTCGTGGTCCTGGAGAGACCCAGCTGGAGATGGACCGTCGTATCATTCTGCAGCGTATCACCTTGTTGAAACAGCGTCTCGCTGAGATTGACAAGCAGAAGACTACACAAAGGAAGAACCGAGGTAGACTGATCCGTGTGGCCCTTGTGGGTTATACGAATGTGGGCAAGAGTACGATGATGAACCTGTTGGCCAAGAGCGAGGTGTTTGCTGAGAACAAACTTTTCGCCACTCTCGACACCACGGTGAGAAAAATGACCATTGACAACCTGCCTTTCCTCTTGGCGGATACCGTGGGCTTTATCCGTAAGTTGCCTTCAGACCTGGTAGAGAGCTTTAAAAGTACGCTTGACGAGGTGAGAGAGGCCGATCTGCTGGTACATGTGGTGGACATCTCGCACCCTGATTTTGAGGAACAGATCCGTGTGGTAGAGGAAACGCTAAAGGAACTGGGTTGTGCTGATAAACCGGCGATGCTGGTGTTCAATAAGATTGATGCCTATACGTGGGTGGAGAAAGAAGAAGACGACCTGACTCCAATGACCCGTGAGAACCTGACGCTCGAGGATTTGGAGAAGACCTGGATGGGGAAAATGTTTACAGATGACAGTTTACAGTCTACAGGCTCTGGAAACCGGTACTTGGAGTGCCTATTCATCTCCGCCAAGAACAAAGACAATATCGATGCCTTGCGTGAAACGTTGTATAAGCGTGTGCGCGAGTTGCATGTACAGAAGTATCCATATAACGATTTTTTATATCAAGATTATGAGTGATTACAGAAACTTAACACAGACTGAGATTGAGGTCTTGGAGAACAATGTCTGTTGGGCAGAGGACTGGCAGCGGGTAATGGTAGCTGAGGACTTTAAGCCTTACAACTTCCATCGTGTCATCTTTTATGGTGACATCCGGCTGGGGGCCTTTCATAAGATGGTGGAGGTATCGAAAGGTTTCTTCAAGCATTCTGGTATCAATGACGCCACATTAAGAAATGTGACCGTGGGAAATGACTGTCTGATTGAGAAAGTGGGCAACTATATCAACAACTATACGATTGGCAACGACTGTTATATCTCGAACATCTGTACCCTGGAGACCACAGATGATGCTACTTTCGGTGAAGGTTCCGTCATCTCTGTGCTCAACGAGATGGGTGATGGTAACGTGACCATTTTCAGGGAGTTGAACAGTCAGTTGGCTGCCCTGATGGTGAAATACAATACTGATAAGCAGCTGAAACACACGATGCAGCAGATGATTGAGGACGAGCTCCGTGTGTCGCGTCCTGATCGCGGCTATATCGGTAATAATGTAAAGATCATCAATGCCAAGGATATCACCAATACGATTATCAAGGGCGACTGTGAGATTAGTGGTGCAGCCCGTCTGTCGGAGTGTACAGTGATGAGTTCGATGGATGCCCCTGTGTTTATAGGTACAGGTGTCATCTGTGAAAACTCGATCATCTGTGACGGTTGTTCGATCAATAACTCCGTGAAGATGCAGGACTGTTTCGTGGGTGAGGCCTGTCAGATTACCAATGGCTTTACAGCTGAGGCCAGTCTGTTCTTTGCCAACTCGTTTATGGCCAATGGTGAAGCCTGTGCAGCATTCTGCGGTCCATTCTCAGCCTCTCACCATAAGAGTTCGCTGTTGATCGGAGGTGAGTTCTCGTTCTATAATGCAGGCTCTAACACGAACTTCTCGAATCACGCTTATAAGATGGGCCCGATGCACTGGGGAACCCTGGAGAGAGGAACGAAGACAGCCTCAGGTGCCTATATCCTGATGCCCGCTACGATTGGTGCCTTCAGTGTCTGCTTCGGTAAGCTGATGCACCATCCTGATACACGTAACCTGCCCTTCTCTTATCTGATTGCCTATGGCGATGAGATGGTACTCGTACCTGGTCGTAATATTACCACAGTAGGTCTCTACCGCGATATCAAGAAATGGCCGAAGCGTGACAAACGCTCACGCCAATCGCGCAAGAGTATCATCAACTTCGACTGGCTCTCGCCTTTCACTGTGGGAGAGATCCGTCAGGGTATCCAGATCCTGAAAGATCTGCGCCACGCCTCTGGTGACAACGTGTCGCGCTATAACTTCCATGAGTATGTGATTGCCTGTTCATCGCTGACAAAGGGTCTGAAATACTACGACATTGCCCTGCGTATCTATATGGGCGCTGTGCTGAAACGTGCCCAGAAGGAGGGATATATCGGCAAACCCGTAAGTACTGTGGGACAGGGCAAGTGGGTAGACCTGAGTGGTCTCTTGTTGCCTGAGAGTGAGGAACAGAGACTGATCAATGACATCAAGAGCGGTGCTATCGATAACATCCAGCAGGTGCTCGACCGTTTCACGGAGATCAATAACAACTATTCTGACTATCGTTGGGCTTGGAGCTATCAGATGATTCTGGACTACTATCAGATTGAGGAACTCGATGCTGCAGCCTGTGAGCGCATCCATGAAGACTATGTCAAGGCCCGTCGTGCCTGGATTGCCGAGATCCGTAAGGATGCAGAGAAGGAGTTTGCCATGGGTGATGTAGAGCGGGAGGTCTTCGATGACTTCGTGGAGAAGCTTGATCATGAGATTGATTATGAAAATTAGTGGTTAGTGGTTAGAGTTTATAGTTTATAGATGATGATATGTTAAGACTTGGAGTTATGATTTGTGGCTTGGTGTTCGGATTGAACATGCAGGCGAAGGAATACAAGTATGAGAGCGTGCCGGGGGATATGATGCAGTCACGCATCTATACCTTGGATAATGGGTTGAAGGTGTATCTCTCTGTGAATAAGGAGAAGCCGAGGATCCAGACTTATATCGCTGTCCGTACAGGTTCGAAGAACGACCCTGCAGAGACTACAGGACTGGCTCACTATCTAGAGCACCTGATGTTTAAGGGTACGAAGCAGTTTGGTACGAATAACCCTGAGGCCGAGGCCCCGCTTCTCGATGAGATAGAGCAGCGCTATGAGGCTTATCGCAAGCTGACTGATCCTGAGGCTAGGAAGCAGGCTTATCATGAGATCGACTCCGTCAGTCAGGTGGCTGCGAAGTACTTTATCCCCAATGAGTATGACAAGCTGATGGCTGCCATTGGTGCTGAGGGAACGAATGCCTATACCTCGAACGATGTGACCTGCTATACTGAGGATATCCCTTCTAACGAAATCGAGAACTGGGCAAAGATCCAGAGCGACCGTTTCCAGAATATGGTGATTCGTGGTTTCCATACAGAGTTAGAGGCTGTGTACGAGGAGTACAACATCAGTCTGACTGCCGATATCCGTAAGGTATTTGCTGCCATCAGCAAGTTGCTGGCTCCTACCCATCCATACGGCACGCAGACCACCCTGGGTTCGCAAGAGCACCTGAAGAACCCCTCGATTACGAACATCAAGAATTATTTCAATAAGTGGTACGTGCCCAACAACGTGGCCATCTGTATGGCAGGTGACCTGGATCCCGATAAGACCATCGCCATCATCGACCAGTACTTCAGTGGTTGGAAACCAGGTGCCGATGTGCGTCAGCCTGTGTTCCCCAAGCAGCCTGTGATTACACAGCCCAAGGACACAACCGTGATTGGTCAGGAGGCAGAGCAGATCTGGATGGGATGGCAGGCCAAGCAAGCCAACTCACTCCAGGCCGACACCCTCGAACTGATGGAGGATGTGTTGAGTAACGGACGTGCCGGTCTTTTCGACCTGAACCTGAACCAGACCATGAAGGTGCAGCGTGCTGCTGGCGGTAGTCAGATGATGCATGACTTGGGCTCCTTCTTCTTGATGGGTACACCTAAGGAGGGTCAGAGTCTCGACGAGGTAAAGGATCTGATGTTGGGTGAGATAGAGAAACTGAAGAAAGGTGACTTCCCTGATAACCTCCTGCCCAGTATCATCAACAACAAGAAACGTCAATACTATCAGATGCTGGAGTACAATCAGGTACGTGCCGATATGTTTGTCGATGCCTTTATCAACGAGGTAGACTGGCAACAAGAGGTCGGAAAGATCGACCGCATCTCGAAGATTACGAAGCAGGAGATCGTGGATTTCGCCAAGAAGTTCTTTACCGACGGCTATGTGGTCGTATATAAGAAACAAGGTGTGGATACCCTTCAGAAGAAGATTGACAAGCCTGCGATTACCCCTATCCAGGCCAATCGTGACCAGAAGAGCGCCTTCGTTCAGGCTATCCAGGATGCCAAGGTGGAGCCCATCCAGCCAAAGTTCGTGGACTTCCAGAAGGATCTGACTTTCGCCAAGACAGGAAAAGGACTGCCCCTCCGCTATGTGCAGAATACCATTAACGGGCTCTTTGAACTCTCCTTCCTCTATGAATTCGGAAAGAGTGCCGACAACCGCTATAGTGTAGCCTCCGACTACATCGACTATCTGGGAACCGACCAGTTGAGTGCTGCCGAGGTACGTCAGAAGTTCTATGAACTGGCCTGCGACTTCGACGTCAGCGTAGGTAGCAATCAGATTCAGGTTTACCTCTATGGTCTCAGCGAGAACATGGAACCAGCTATGGCTTTGCTCGAGAATCTGCTGCAGCACGCCAAAGTTGACAAAGAGGCCTATGATGCTATGGTGGCGAAGATCCTGAAGAGCCGTGACGACCAGAAGAAGGATCAGCGAGCCTGCTTCAACCGTCTGTTTTCCTATGGTGTCTATGGCTCACGTAATGCCGCAGGAGATGTGTTGACAGCGCAACAGTTGAAGGAGACCAATCCTCAGGTGTTTGTCGATCTGCTGAAAGGTCTTGCTGGCTATGAGCACAGCGTGAACTATTATGGTCCGCTGAGTGTCAGTGACCTCTCTGCTGTTGTCGATAAGACCCATCAGGCTGCCCAGCAACTCCAGGCTGTGCCTCAGAACAACTACTATGTGAAGCAGGAGGCCAACGAGAACGAAATATGGATTGCTCCTTACGATGCTAAGAATATCTATATGCGTATGTATCATAACGAGGGGCGTGCCTGGAATATCGATGAGGCAGCAGTTCAGTCTGTGTTCAACGAGTACTTCGGTGGTGGTATGAATGGCATCGTGTTCCAGGAGATGCGTGAGGCGCGTGGTCTGGCTTACAATGCCTCGGCCATGTATACCCGTCCAGGCAGAAAAGGTGAGAAGGAGAGCTTCTATACGCACATCATCACCCAGAACGATAAGATGATGGACTGCGTTAACCACTTCCATGAGATCCTCAACGAGATGCCAGCCAGTGAGACAGCCTTTCATATCGCCAAGGAGGGACTCACCAAGCAGCTTGCCAGTCTGCGTATTACGAAATCGGATATCATCTACCATTGGAATGCGATGAAGGAGTTGGGGCTTGACTTCGACCTCAACAAGAAGATCTATGAGGGTCTGGAGAAAGTCACACTGCAGGATATGGTCGCCTTCGAGAAAGCGAACATGGCGAAAAAGGCCTGTCGCTACCTGATCCTTGGAGATGAGAAGGAGCTCGATATGGATGCCCTCGAGAAGATCGGGACTATCAAACGACTGACAATGGAGGAAGTTTTTGGTTACTAAACAAATATAAGTATTATGGCTAAGACAGTTGAATTTAAGTATGCCCCGATGTTTCAGGTGGGCGAGGACAAAACGGAGTACCGTTTGTTGTCGAAGGAAGGCGTAACAACCGCCGAGTTTGAAGGTAAGACAATCGTAAAGGTCTCTAAGGAGGCTCTGACCCTTTTGGCCCAGCAGGCATTCCACGATGTGGAGTTTATGCTGCGTCGTGAGCATAATGAGCAGGTGGCCAAGATCCTGACCGATCCTGAGGCCTCTGAGAACGATAAGTATGTGGCCCTGCAGTTCCTGCGCAATGCCGAGGTGGCCTGCAAGGGTATCCTGCCTTTCTGTCAGGACACTGGTACTGCTATCATCCACGGTGAGAAGGGTCAGCAGATCTGGACTGGTTTTGAGGATGAAGAGGCGCTGAGTCTGGGCGTGTTCAATACCTTTACTCAGGACAACCTGCGCTACTCTCAGAATGCTCCATTGAATATGTACGACGAGGTAAATACCCGTTGCAACCTGCCTGCACAGATTGATATCGAGGCTACCGAGGGTGCTGAGTATAAGTTCGTGATGGTGGCCAAGGGTGGTGGCTCTGCCAACAAGACCTACTTCTACCCCATGACCAAGGCTACCATTCAGAACGAGGGAACTCTGATTCCATTTCTGGTAGAGAAGATGAAGTCGCTGGGTACAGCAGCCTGTCCTCCATACCACATTGCATTCGTCATAGGTGGTACATCAGCCGAGAAGAACCTGCTCACAGTGAAGCTCGCTTCTATCAAGTTCTACGATGGTCTGCCCACAACAGGTGATGAGACAGGTCGTGCCTTCCGCGATGTAGACCTGGAGCTGAAACTCATCAAGGAGGCTCAGAAGATTGGTCTGGGTGCTCAGTTTGGTGGTAAGTATCTGGCTCACGATATCCGTGTGATTCGTCTGCCTCGTCATGGTGCTTCTTGTCCTATCGGTATGGGCGTTAGCTGCTCTGCCGACCGTAACATCAAGGCTAAGATCAATGCCGATGGTATCTGGTTGGAGAAGATGGACAGCAACCCCACAGAGCTCATTCCTGAGGAGCTGCGCAAGCCAGGCGAGGGCGGCAAGGGTATCGAGATCGACCTCAACGAGGGTATTGATGCTGTTCGTAAGGAGCTCAGTAAGTATCCTGTAAGCACCCGTGTCAACCTGAAGGGTACCATCATTGTGGCTCGCGACATTGCTCACGCTAAGCTGAAGGCTCGTCTGGATGCTGGCGAGGGTATGCCCGACTACTTCAAGAAGTATCCTGTGCTCTATGCAGGTCCTGCTAAGACTCCAGAGGGTTATCCTTGTGGATCTATGGGTCCAACCACCGCTAACCGTATGGACCCATACGTTGATGAGTTCCAGGCTAATGGCGCATCGCTCGTGATGATTGCCAAGGGTAACCGTTCAGATGTTGTCACTGAGGCTTGTAAGAAGCATGGTGGCTTCTATCTCGGCACCATCGGTGGTGTAGCTGCTGTTCTCTCACAGAGCTCCATCAAGAGCATCGAGTGCGTAGAGTATCCTGAACTCGGTATGGAGGCTGTATGGAAGATTGAGGTTGAGGACTTCCCTGCATTCATCCTCGTGGATGATAAGGGTAACGACTTCTTCAAAACCCTGAAGCCTTGGTGCCCGAATAACTGAAGAATTGAGAGTGAATAGACTCTTGATGATATGTGTGATGCTGACCCTGGCTGTACAGACAGTCTGGGGTCAGCAGCGTTATTCTTGTACGCATAGTGAGGCCACGACGCGTGGACGTACTTATTCGCTTCCTGATCCTATGGTCTTCGATCGCAGCAAGGTGTATCGACAGCCTGTGGTTCTCATCAGTTTCGAGGACACAGACTTCAGCATGGCCGATCCTGAGCGCTACTACGATCGCCTTTTCAACGAGAAAGGCTATAACGAGGGTGCAGGACCGGGTTGTGTGGCTGATTATTTCCGTGACCAGTCTGACGGTCTGTTGAACCTCCAGTTTGATATCTATGGTCCTTACAAGGTCGATTTCGCATCAGGTGGTCACTATACGCATTATACTGGTGAGGAGATCCTGCGGGCAGCCTGTAAGCAGATGTATGCCTCTGAGGAAACTGATTTCCATATTTACGACTGGGATAGCGATAACCTCGTTAATCAGGTTGTCTATGTCGCTGCTGGTCTTACCGGTAATCAGGTGAACGATCATATCTGGCCAAATACGGTCGCACGTTCCTACAAACTGCCTGGTGATGTCTATAGTGAGATGGGCTCTGTCACGTGCGAGCTGTGGAAAGACAGTACCTCTTGTGGCATTGGCATTATCATCCATGAGTTCGCCCACTGTTTAGGTCTGCCTGACGTCTATCCTTTAACGCCAGCCACAATCTTTTCGGCTGTTGACGAATGGGACTTGATGGATGGCGGTGACTATACAGGCAAAGGATGGTGTCCTCCCAATCTGACAGCGATGGAGAAGCTGTTCCTGGGTTGGAAGCAGCCCAAGGAACTGACGTCTGCCACCACCGTTACAGGTATGAAATCCGCGAGCAAAGGCGGTGAGATCTATCTCGTGCGAAACTCGGGTAACGATAACGAATATTACCTGCTGGAGAATCGTCAGCAGGAAGGGTGGGACTATGGTTGTCCCGGCAATGGGCTGCTCATCTCGCATGTCGATTACAACAGGGAATCATGGAGCAACAATCAGGTGAACATCAGTAATACTTACTACCGCTATGACCTCTTCCATGCCGATGGGAAGGATTATCTCGACTGGGATCCTGCGAACAGTGGGTTGGATCCGAATAAATACACCCAAGACAACTGGATGCGTAACCGTTATCTCAGTACCTCGACTTATCCCTATACGGATCCTACGACCCAGGTGATGAACGATGTGCTGAATGATAGTTCCTCTCCGGCTTCCGTCGTTTTCAAGGCCAATGCAGAGGGTAACCTGTTTATGTCGAAGCCCATCTCGAACATTCGGATGGATAGTGATGGTAACATCTCTTTCGACTTTATGAAGGGTGAGACAGCCATCGATGGTGTTCCTTCGCTTGATAATGATGCAGGTCTTTGGTATGATCTCCAAGGGCGACGTCTTTCAGGCAAGCCTTCGCAAAAAGGCGTCTACATCCATCACAACAAAAAGATAGCCATCCGCTGATTTGCGAATGGCTATCTTTGTTAATTCCTAAATACGAGTCCTTCTCCAAACTCATCGATGATGATGGGCTTGTCGCGATTTACCTCATCTGCAAGGAGCTTCTTAGAGAGGTCGTTGAGCACGAACTGCTGGATGGCTCGTTTTACGGGACGGGCTCCGAAGTCAGGGTCGTAACCCTCCTCTGCAAGGTAAGCAATGGCCTGAGGCGTGCATTCCAGACGTATGCCCTGAGGCTCAAGCATGTCGGTAATCTTCTTCATCTGCAGACGGACAACATCGGCAATCTGCTCCTTGGTGAGTGGCGTAAAGGTGATAATCTCATCGATACGGTTAAGAAACTCTGGACGCATGGTGCTGCGCAGTTGTTCACGAGTGGCGTTAGAGGTCATGATGATGATGGTGTTCTTGAAGTTGGCAGTACGTCCCTTGTTGTCTGTGAGACGTCCGTCGTCCAATACCTGAAGAAGGATGTTGAACACATCAGGATGAGCCTTCTCTATCTCATCGAAGAGCACTACAGAATACGGTTTTCTGCGTACGGCCTCAGTGAGCTGACCACCCTCGTCGTAGCCCACGTATCCCGGAGGTGCACCAATCAGTCGTGAGACGCTGTATTTCTCCTGATATTCGCTCATGTCGATACGGGTCATCATCGTCTCATCGTTGAAGAGGTATTCTGCGAGAGTTTTTGCTAGCTCTGTCTTACCAACACCAGTGGTGCCGAGGAAGATGAAACTGGCGATAGGTCGCTTTGGATCCTGCAGACCTGCGCGGCTACGACGTACGGCATCGGAAACGGCCGTGATGGCCTCCTCCTGACCAATGACACGCTTATGCAGCTCTTCCTCCAGATGGAGCAGCTTTTCACGTTCGCTCTGCATCATACGGGTAACGGGGATGCCTGTCCAACGGCTTACCACCTCTGCGATATCATCGGCAGTGACCTCCTCGCGAACGAGTGAGTTGCCGTCCTGGGTGCTTGCGAGCTGAGCCTGGATGGACTTGATGTCATCCTCGAGGGCTTTCAGCTTAGAGTAGCGGATCTCTGCCACCTTGCCATAGTCGCCCTCGCGCTCTGCGCGCTCAGCCTCGTATTTCAGGTTCTCTATCTCCTGCTTGTCCTGCTGGATCTTGTTTACCAGCTGGCGCTCGCCTTCCCACTTGGCACGGAACTGGGCCTCCTGTTCACGCAGCTCGGCGATGTCGCGGTCGAGCTGATCGAGTTTAGTGGTTAGTGGTGAGGGGTTAGGGGTTAGAGATGTGTCTGCAGCAGAGTATTCTCTAACCTCTTGCCCCTTACCCCTAACCTCTCTTGCAATCGCCTCGCGTTCGATTTCGAGCTGGGCCAGGCGACGGGATATCTCATCGAGTTCCTCGGGTACGCTGTCGCGCTCCATACGGAGCTTTGCGGCTGCCTCGTCCATCAGGTCGATGGCCTTGTCGGGGAGGAAACGCTCAGAGATATAGCGCTCAGAGAGTTGTACGGCAGCGATACAGGCATCATCCTGGATACGTACCTTGTGATGGTTCTCGTAACGCTCCTTCAGTCCACGAAGGATGGAGATAGCTGAGAGTTCATCAGGCTCATCTACCATCACAGTCTGGAATCGACGTTCGAGGGCCTTGTCCTTCTCGAAGTATTTCTGGTACTCATTGAGGGTAGTGGCTCCGATGGCACGCAGTTCACCACGGGCGAGGGCAGGCTTGAGGATGTTGGCAGCATCCATGGCGCCCTCACCGCCTCCGGCTCCTACCAGTGTGTGGATCTCGTCGATGAAGAGGATGATGCGGCCCTCAGCTTTCGTCACCTCGTTGATGACGCTCTTCAGGCGCTCCTCAAACTCACCTTTGTATTTCGCACCAGCCACCAAGGCTCCCATATCGAGAGAGTAGAGCTGTTTGTCCTTCAGGTTCTCAGGCACATCACCACGAACGATACGTCCTGCGAGTCCTTCGACGATGGCGGTCTTACCAGTACCAGGCTCACCTATAAGGATAGGATTGTTCTTAGTACGACGGGAGAGGATCTGCAACAGACGACGGATCTCATCATCACGTCCGATAACGGGGTCGAGCTTACCCTGACGGGCAAGGTCAACGAGATTCTTGGCGTATTTCTCCAAGCTCTGGTAGTTGTCGTCGGCTGATTGCGATTGTACCTTCTGTCCCTGACGCAGTTCCTGAATGGCTTTCGTCATCTCTTTCTCCGTGCAGCCAGCATCCTTCATGATACGGGCGGCAGTAGAGTTGACGCTAAGCAGAGCGAGCAATATCGGCTCTACCGATACGAACTCATCGCCATTCTTCTGTGCAGTCTCTTGTGCACGTACGAGTACATTATTACTATCATTAGAGAGATAGGGTTGTCCGCCCTGCACGCGTGGCAGGTGTTTGATCTCCTGATCTATCAGAAGCTCTATCTGCTGGGCGTTAACCCCGAGTTTCTGGAAGATGAAGTTCGTTACGTCCTTCGCCTTCTCCATCACACCCTTGAGAATGTGTGCAGGTTCGATGACCTGCTGGCCGTTCATCTGAGCCGTATTGACAGCTGCCTGAACAGCCTCTTGTGCTTTAATTGTAAATTTGTCTAATGTCATATCTTTGTCCTCCTTGTTTTTGTTAAAAGCCCAACAAAGTATATGCCGAGGGGGTGAGTACCGACAAATTGACATTGATTTATGTCTTTTTGTCGTATGTTTTACGAAAATCCTAATAAATAGGGATTGCAAGCGTGGAAGAAAAATGTTACTTTTGCAACCGCAAATAAAACGTAAAAAGATGGAGATAAAACATATGATAGAGGTAAAGGCAAAATGGGTGATAGTTTTACTCTTTTACTTTCTTGCCTTTTTACCTTTAAATGCGCAGAAGCAGGATGTGATGAAGCAGACGGTGGAATATCTGGCGTCGCAGGAGCTTGGCGGACGATTCCCGGCTACTGTGGGCGATACCCTCGCCTCGGAGTTCATCGTCAGTCAGTTGCGTAGTCTGAAGCTCAAACCCATCGTCAAGGGAAAGAAAACGATAGCATACTTTCAGGACTTCACCTATGGTAAGACCAAGGAGCTGGAGCGTACCACGCATAACATCATCGCTGTGCTGCCTGGCAAGGATAAGCAGTTGAAACACGAATACATCGTCGTGGGTTCGCATTACGACCATCTGGGCTTAGGAGGACAGAATTCCGGTTCACGACGTCCTGACACCTTGGGCGTACATCCTGGTGCCGATGATAATGCCAGTGGCGATGCAGTAGTGCTCGAGCTGGCTAAGTATTTTAAGAAGGAACGCGCGAAGAGAAGTATCATCTTTGCTTTCTTCGGTGCTGAAGAACAGGGACTTATAGGTTCGAAGAACTTCCTGGAGTGGATGAAGAAGGACGATGCCCAGCGTATCAACCTCCCTGCCGATAAGAAGGGAATCGTTGCGATGGTGAATCTCGATATGGTGGGTCGTATGCGCGACAATGCCATGAGTGTTTCTGGTACTGGCACCAGTTCTGAGTTCAAGGCGATGGCTGAGGCTGCTGCTGAGCAGACGAAAGTAAATATATCTTGTACCCCCGATGGCTATGGCCCCAGCGATCATGCGTCGTTCGTGGCGCAAGAGATCCCAGTGCTCTTCCTCACTACAGGAGGTCACATGGAGTATCACACCCCTGACGATGTGCCTTCTACCCTGAATTACGACGGTATGCAGCAGACACTCGATTTCTCGAAGGAGCTGATAACGCGGATTGCCAATTTGCCCACGACACCTGATTATATCAGTGTGCCGAGTACCAATAAGATGATGAAGCATGGCAAGTTTAAGGTCACTTTAGGCCTGATGCCCGATGTGATGGGAGCCAGTCGTATTCCAGGTCTTCGAGCAGATATCGTGGTGGCAGGCAAGTCTGCCCATAATGCAGGTATCCGTAGTGGCGACATTATTCAGGAGATCGACGGCAAGCCCGTTAAGAATATGGATGACTATATGCAGCGCTTGTCGGAACTCGAGCCTGATACCACCATCCCAGTGAAAGTGCTTCGAAATGAAGAGGTGCTCACCTTCCAAGTTCATCTGATGCCTGCAAAGAAATGAAAAAGGTTGTCTACTGGATTCTCGCTATAGTCATCACATTGGCGCTGAGCATCTACCAGCGCATGACGGGGCCTACTTATCCTCAGAAGGTCAATATCGAACTGCGTGGTGAGCACTATCAGATCAAGCTGCCCCGCAGTGGGGTGCAGCGCGATGAGCTGGTTACGCTGAAGGGTGTCCCTGAGTTCGCTGAACCTGTTGCCATGAGTCTGCATTACCGTCGTTACCCCACGACGAACGACTACACCACAGTCGATTTCCAGTGGCAGGATGGTGCCTGGCAGGCAGCTCTGCCTGTTCAGCCCGTCGCAGGGAAGCTGCAGTATTATCTCACTGTCGACGGTAAGGACTATCTGAAAGATGAGCCAGTGGTGATCCGTTTCCGCAACGATGTGCCTGCCTATATCCTGATACCCCACATCCTGCTGATGTTCGGAGCGATGCTCTTTGCTATCTATACCTTCCTGCTGGTAGTGACACGCAAGCCCTACAAGAAGTGGCTTTGGATTACGGTTGGAACGTTGTTCGTGGGAGGTTTTGTCTTAGGCCCTCTCGTTCAGCATGCGGCTTTCGGGCCATGGTGGACAGGATTCCCCTATGGCACAGACCTCACGGACAATAAGACCCTCATCTCCTTCCTCTTCTTCCTGGCAGCCCTGGCTACCATCAAGTGGAAGTACAATAAGTGGTTGGTCGTTCTGGCGGTACTGGTGATGATTGCCGTCTTCACGATTCCGCATAGTGCTTTCGGCTCAGAGTACGATTACACCACACAACAGTTGGGGACGGGGAGGTAGTTTATAGTTTATAATTTAAAGTTTATAGTTGATATGATTAAGATTTCAGATTTCAGATTTCAGATTTTGGCTGCGATGGCCTTCGTGTTTGGTATGAGTTCATGCAGCAGTAGTAACGACGAGCCTGAGGTGCCTGTAGCTACGCAGGTAGCAGGTTCCTATACAGGCACTGAGACTCTCACCGTGATGGGAGAGGCTGATGAAAGTACCGAGACCATTGAGTTTACTAAAGCTACAGACGTATCTGTCGACGTGACTCTTCCCAAATATGGTGAAGGTATGATGACTGTCCCCGCCCTTCCTGTGAAGGGAATCTCACTGACCAAGAGCGGCAATACGATTACTGGCAAGCTCGACAAGTATGAGGGTACGGTGAAAACTGCCGATGGGTCAGAGAAGGCTTATACCATCAGTGACATCACTGTCATCTTTAACGACAAGACGGTTGTGATGACGTTCTCACAGAAATACGGCAATATGCCCTTCGCTTTCGATGGACAGTTTACAGGAACCAGAAAATAAGTTGTGACACAAAGTTGTTGAGTAAGTTTATATATTCTCTTTTAGCAGGCATGGCTGTGTTCATGCCTGCTATCAGTCTCTCTGCACAGACTGCTTTCCGCGACTCTGTGGAGCTGGATCCCATTGTGGTGACAGCCTCGCATACACCTAAATCCCTGAAAGATGCCCCCGTCGTGACGCGCCTGATTACCCTTCGCGACATCAAGATCGTCGATGCTACCAATATCCAGGACTTGCTGATTCAGGAGATACCTGGTCTGGAGTTTGGCTTTGCGATGAGTCAGGAGACCTCGCTCAACATGAGTGGCTTTGGCGGCAATTCTGTCCTCTTCCTCGTCGATGGCGAGCGAATGGCAGGCGAGACGATGGATAATGTCGACTACAACCGTATGAACCTCGACAACGTAGGCCGTATCGAGATTGTGAAGGGCGCTTCGTCCGCCCTCTATGGCTCGAATGCCGTAGGAGGTGTGGTCAACATCATCAGTCGCGAGAGTCTCGAGCCCTGGACAGCCAACGCCAATACCCGATTTAATACCTTCGGTAACGAATGGCGTCATGGTGCCAGCTTCTCGTTCAATACGAAGAAATGGAACTCGCTGACCAATTTCCAGCACACCAGAATCGACCCCATAGACCTGCCCAAACCATACTCGTCTGAGGAGATTGCCATCGAACTGATGAAGAAGGCCCAAGGCCAGCCTTACGATGAGCGCGTGCTCAACGATGACTCCAACCTGAGCCGGCTCTACGGGCAGAAGACCTATAATGTCAAGGAGCGACTCACGTGGCGCCCTTCAGACCAGCTGACGCTCATCGGGCGAGGAGGCTACTTCTTCCGTGCCAGTGAGCGCGATACCTACGACTACCATTTCAATGCCTACAGCGCCGGACTGAAAGGCAAGTACGCCTGGGAGCCTGGGCGATATCTCGAACTGTCGTATGCCTACGACCAGTATGATAAGGCCAATTTCATGCCCGATGGCACCCGTACCCACGACCACGACTACAGCAATCGCCAGCATGTGGCCCACGCCCTCTACTGCCTCCCCCTCCAATCCTCAACGGTCAACTTGCTTCTCGGAGCCGACTACTTGAACGATTATCTCACCACCTATCAGTTTGTCGACAACACCAGTCACTCACAGAACAATATCGACGGCTATGCCCAGCTCGACTGGAACATCACGCCGAGGTTCAATGTCGTGGGCAGTGTGCGCTACGATCATTTCTCGGCATCATCGCTGAACGCACTCACGTGGCGTCTCGCCATGGTGTATAAATTCCCATGGATGACTTTCCGTGCGAACTATGCCAGCGGGTTCCGGGCCCCTACGCTCAAGGAGATGTACATGCACTTCGATATGGGTAACATGGGCTATTGGATTATCGGCAACCCCGACCTCGAGCCCGAGAAGAGCAACAACTTCAATGTCGCTATCGAGCGACAGAACCGCATCCGCAACAGCGGGATCCTCGATGGTGTCTACAACTTCACCCTCATGGGCTATTGCAACCTCTTCGACAAGCGCATCACCACCATCGATTATACCTATGAAGGCAAGGAGAGCGCCCTTTACTGGAACGAAGACGGTGTCAACGTCTGGGGTATCGATGTCAGTATGGGACATTACTTCGACTGGGGACTGACGCTCAAGCTTAACTATTCGTGGATGCACGAGACGGGCAATGTCTACTTCTCGCAGTTCAACCAGCCGCGTAACCACTCAATGACCTGGCGCCTCGGCTATGCCCATCGTTTCGCACGATTCTATGCTCTCGATGCCGCCCTCTCTGGGCGCAGTCAGGGCAAACCACAGTCAGGCCGCACGGATGTCGATCAGGGCTATACCATCTGGAAACTGATGCTTCAGCACCATCTCTGGCAAGGTGTCACCCTCAATACAGCCATCGACAACCTCTTCAATTACAAGCCCCGAGGCTACTACTATTCGTCGCCGCTGACCACAGGCACCTCCTTCAGCGTAGGTCTGTCAGTGGATTTGGATAAGATTCGTTTTTAATATATAATAGGTTATGAAGAAATTATTTGTGATTCTCATGGTCACTTTGGCCATGGCATCCTGCACCTCCAAGGGAGGTCAGCAGAAGGCTGCCTCGACACATGCCGACAGTGTGGCAGCCGATACGGTGATTACCGACAGTATCAATTATGTCCGTACGTCGATCATCGACGCGATGGCGGCCACCTATCCTCAGTTCGAGCTCATCGGCATGTCCATCAAGCAGGACTCTTCCGTCTTTAAGGGCGGCATCGCCTTCACCTTCCTCCGCAATGATCAGGTGATCTACACGGAGCAGGAGTTCGAGACCGACGAGCGCGGTATCATCAAGAAACTGCGCAAGACGAAGTACGCGCTTTACAAGGACGTGAAGAAGTAAAACGGCGCCCCGACTTTTGCTCAAAGTCGGGGCGCTTTGCGCTTTTTACCTCCCTTTACAGCCGTTTTGGCGGTGAAATTGTCAAGAATTGATACAAATCAATACTTTTTAGCCGCCTCCCCCCGAAAGGTGTGTACATCCTTCGCCTTCCAATATTGTAACTCCTTGACTACAGTCACCATCAATGCCGCCAACTTGGAAACCTATGGTGAGAATGCTTTCCTCAACGCAAACAGCGGAATGAAAATATACGTTCCCTACGGCTCTGGCAATACTTACAAGACCGGATGGCCTGCCTACGCAAGCATGATTGAAGAATTAGAGGATCCCAATGCCACCTACACCGTGAAGCTGGCCGAGAACACCGATGATGTCACGAACTGGACCATCGCTCCCGCCGAGGCTACGACTACGGGCGTGAAGAAGAACACTGAGGTGAAGGCCACCTACAGCGGCACGCGCCACGTGAAGAGCGTGACGGCTGCGCGCTAATCCATAATAAGGTATAGCGCAAGCGATCTCTGAGGCTCTGCCTCGATCGTTCTTTGACTTACTGAGACAAACGGATATTATATTTTTCGGGCATAATCGTGCGCGGATAAAAAAAAAGTTGTATCTTTGCAGCGGTAATCACAAAACAACGAAGATTATGGAAGCAACGACAACAATCAACAACGGCCGTACACGCGAGGAAATCATGGCGTGGTGGCAGCGCGCAAAAGACCGCAAGGCTGCATGGGAAGAAAAGATGCAGAAGAAGTTTGATGAAGAGGCACTCATTCGCAAACAGGCTGATGAGTCGCACTACTATGATATAAAATAGTACGTACGATGGAACCCCTTAACCTAACACGCATCAACATCAACGCCCCATACAAGGTGTGGAACGAGGAAGATGCATATCGTTTTGAGACAGAGAATGGCATCAGTTATGTCGTGGACTTCGATCTTGACGATAACCCATACTACCGTTGCTATTGGTTCAACTTGACCAATCCGCGCCACACCAAGTCGCCAAATGATATCAAAATTGCACAGACCGTAGTCTGTATCATCGAGGAGTTTTTCAATCAGAACCCTGACGTGCTACTTTACATGTGCAGTCATGATAACGGCCAGCAAGCTCAACGTTCTAGACTGTTTCTGCGCTGGTTCAATGGTTACGAACAGCAGCAGCGTTACCTATTGAAGGCTACTGATGTAAAGGCCATAGGCTCCGATGGTAAACCCACCAAAGATTACGTGGCAATTATCATCCAGCGCACAAATCCACGGTTAGATGAAATCATCGCCCGCTTCGATAGCGAGATAGAGATGTTCAACGAGTTTAAGCCATAGAGCAGTAACGACAGCCCCCCGAAAAAATATCCGCCGAGACATCCGAAACTGGATGGTCCCGGCGGTTCTCGTTTTATCCGTCTTGTCTCAGTTATCGTCGGAGGGCGAAAGGGAATAATAAAAGAATTAAGAAAAAAATAAAAATATAAGATTATGATACATTTAAACTTAAAAAAACTAACATTGACGCTCGTCGCGCTATTTGCTATGACGGCGGGCGCATGGGCCGACGCGACAGTCACGTGGAATGCGAGTGATTTGGCAAATCCATCTGGCACACCCTTTTCGAAAGATGGGATCACCTTAACAGTAGAATCAGCAGATAAATGGTTTGTACAAAATACTAAACTTTATATCTGGGAACCAACATTTACAACTTCCTCCGGTAACATCACCAAGATTGTTGTCACCGCCGATGATTTCATTGAAGATCCAAACTGGACATACGACGGAACTACAGCCACATGGACAGGCAATGCGTCCAGTGTTTCATGTTCGGGCTATTTTAATGATTTAAGTCAGATTGTGTTCACCATCGAGGGTGCCGCCCCCGCCGGCACGGCGCTGACCCCCGACGCCACGCGCAAGGTGTGGACGCTCGACGCGATGCCCGCCGGCAACGTCGAGCTGCAGGTGGAGTACTACCCCGCCATGCTGACCCTCGCTGCCAGCCCCGCTGACGGTGGAAAGGTGGAACTTGACGCTGCAGCGGCTCCTGTGGAGTGGACTCCGGAGACATGGACAAATGTGTCGACAACAGGACAACATGATGCTTTGACCTCGGGTGATATCACCCTCTCCACGACGGAAGGCTGGTTGATAAAACAGGGTGATGGTAATCTTTCTCTCTATTCCGCTGATAACGAATATGATCACCATACCCTCACCTTCAGCACCACGGGCGACGGATTCACCCGCATCGAACTGACGATGACCAGTGACGCCAGTGATTATAATCCGCACATCACACCCGCCGACGGCTGGACCTTCAGTGGCAAGAGCGCCGTGTGGGAAGGCGAGGCCACCAAGAGCCTCGTGTGCCAGAACTGCACCACTACGGTCAGCAAGATTACATTCTATCGTGGCAGTGGTCTGCCAACGGGTGTGGAGAAGGACGAAACTGGCAATATCTATGTGAAGAGTGGCACTACGGTGAAGTTGAAGGCTACACCTGAGGAGGGCTACGAGTTCGCTAGCTGGGCTGATGATGCGAGCATCACCACCGCCGAGCGAGAAATCACCATGGGCGACGCCGACCTGACCGTCACCGCCAACTTCACCGCGAAGCCCTATGACGTAACTCTCGCCGCCAAGAACGCCTTTACCATCGAGGCCGGCATGGCTACCGTCTCTATCGACGGCACTGCAGCCACCCCCGAGGAGGGCAAGATCTCTGGAGTAACTAAGGGCCAGAGAGTGGCCATCACCGCCGCCACCGGCTACAAGTTCCGCACCGCCACGGCGAAGAACACCGTGAAGCTGCTGAGCATTACCGTCGGTGCTGTTACCGTTTACTATGCCGAGGGAGACAGCTGGGCCGACGCCATCAAGCGCGATGAGAACAAAGACTCAGGCTTATTCATCAGAGAAGGCAACAGAGTTCATCATCCCGACTATGGACAACTTGTTGATTCGAATACTACAGCAGTACTTCCTGATGCAATAATCAACGCGAATGAATCCTATAAATTCGTCAATTAGCCCCTCTCGCGAAGATGAAAACAGAAAAAGTAACAATTAAACAGAAAAAGATTATGATACACAACATATCGAGATATCTATTGACGCTCGTCGCGCTCCTCGCAATGACGACGGGCGCATGGGCCGAGGAGACAGCGACCATCACGCTCACTTCCGGTCAGACCGTGAAGACGTACGAGGATGTCACACTGCCCTGGTCAACAACGGCGGACATTCTCAAAGCGGTTGTCACAGACATAAAATTTAATATTAACATCAATGCCATATCTGGAGGCGATGGCAAAGTCGTGAAATATGGTAATGAGAACTTCACAGTTACCGGCACCTTCAGTGGTGAAGCAACGATTACAGTCACTTATAACATGGGCTCATCTGCCACTATAACCGTGACGGCTCCCGCTCCCGTCATCGAGCCCGGCACCGTGACTCTCAACGACACTAAGACCGAGGCCACGATGGAGATGCCCGCCAGCGACGTGACCGTCAGCTACGAGCTGGTGCGCGACCTGACTGTCGGCGTGGATCTGAATCTGTTTATCGATCAGCAGCCCGTCACCCGCGCTTGCATCGCAAGGGTTGGCAATAGTTCCTACCAGTTACAAGGCAACTGGCAATTTGCCGCTATCGACAAGCTCGATGCACAGAATCCGGTAAGCCTCACTAACGGTGAGCTTGTGTACACCTTAAAGAAGAAGGACGGTGACGGGTACGTGGCTGTGAACACTGAAACCGATCTGGCTCCTGGTCTCTGGCGCCTCGAGGCAACAGCCAAAGAGGACAAACCTTACGACGGCACCATCTATAGCGCAGACATCGAACTATACGCTGTCTACGACCTCTACCTCAGTCCTGCCCAGGACGAGAATGTGTCTGTTACGGCCAACGATAAAGCCGTTTCGCCCGACGCAGAGGGAAAGATCTCTGAAGTGGAATCTGGCAAGACCGTGAAGCTCAACGTAACCAACGCCGACTACATCATCCGCAAGGCTACGGTGAAGGGTGCCACTGTGAGCTACAAGGTGGAGAGCCAATTCACAAACGGAAATAACTACGGTGCGAGCACCGACCTCAAGACGGTCTTAGAATCTACGGACCTGCCTGTCACCATTAAGTTGAGCGACGCCATCAGTTTTCCTTGGAACGACGAATCTGCGAAAATCACTAGTATAGAATTGCAATCATGGGGCAGCGATCCTGCTAAATTAAGCGAATACTCCATGGATGGCAAATATGTCGTGAATCCTGGTGACGTTACGATCACTTTCAATTCGCTGATTGGCGTCACATCCGATACCGCTGTTCTATGGGTATATTTTGATCATGACGGCTCTGGGCAGACCAATCAATATGAAATTAAGTTGTCTATGAATCAATAATCCCCCTCATGCGTGAAGATTATGAATAAAACAACAATAAAACAGAATAAGATTATGATACACAATATATCGAGATATCTATTGACGCTCGTCGCGCTCCTCACAATGACGACGGGCGCATGGGCGCAAGACGTGACCATCAACGACGCTAAGACCGAGGCCTCGTTCACGATGCCCGAGAGCGACGTGAAGCTGGAGTACCAGTTGGTGCGTAACCTGGCCAGCAACATGACCGCTAACGTGATCATCGGTGAGGAGACGCTGACGGCCAACGGTCGCCTGCGCCTGACGAAGAGCGGCGACAACTACGTGCCCGCCGTCGCACTGAGCTTCAGCCTGACCGATGCCTCTCAGCAGAAGACGCTGACCGCACAGGAGCTGATCGCGGCCGGACTCTCCCCACAGTTCTATCTGAAGGGCGATGAGGGCTGGGTAGCACTTGGCGCAGACGATATCGACGCCGAGACCCAGCTGCCAAAGAACTACGAGCCCGGACAGGTCTACTGTTTTGAGCTCTACGCTCCCGACAACAACGAGACATACGGCAACCGGACGGCGAAGAGCGCCGAGTTCGAACTCTACGAGCCAGTCAGCGTGACCTTCGCTAAGGGTTACACGACGAACTACTACGCCGAGGGCATGAAGCCACTGGAGGAGCAGACCGGTCTGAAGTTCTACGCTGTGAGTGCCGTGAGCGAGACCGCCGTGACGCTGAGCGAGATCACCGATATGGCCGTGCCGGCAGGCACACCGTTTATCGCCTACAACAGCAACGCCGAGGCGATGGCGGTAGTGATGGACCTGCCGAGCGGCATCAGTCCCGTGACGACAGCCAGCGAGTTCAAGGGTACGACTGACGCGAAGGAGATGAGCGCCCAGGCGAACTGCTACGTGCTGCGCGACGGCGACGCCACACCGACGTTCCGTCTCGTGGAGGGTGCCGGCATGATCCCCGCCCACCGCTGCTGGATACAGCTCAGTACGGCTGCCGGCACGCGCTCGCTGGGCTTCGACTTCGGCGATGGCACGACATCGATTCGCGACATGAGAAGTGAAGAAGTGAAAGATGAAAAATGGTTCGACCTGCAGGGTCGTCAGACGAAGGCCGGTCGCAAGGGCGTCTACATCCAGAACGGACAAAAGGTAATCATTAAATAAAAGAAGGAGGACTAAGATATGAAACAGAAGATATTTGCTTTAGCAGCTATGCTCATCGTCGCCATCGGCGCGTGGGCAGGGAATACCATCACGAAGGTGGATACGGAGAACGGCTCGTTCACCGTCACCGTCGGTGGTGAGGAGGTCGCAGAGGCTGACGCAGGTCTGACTGTGACCATCACCGCCACACCCGCCACGGGCTATGAGGTCGACGGTGCGCCAGTGGTCGCCTCCACGACGGCGTGGGAGAATGCCCAGACGCGTACCGATATCCCCGTGGAGAAGCAGATCGAGGTGAAGGCCGGTACGGCTGCCAACACATGGACCTTCACTATGCCAAGCGACAAGGTATCGGTCAGCGTGAAGTTCAAGAAAACCGACTATACCATCACTGTGGCTGAGATCACGGGCGGTAGCGTCAGCGTGAAGAATGCTGCCGGAGAGGCTGTCACCACGGCCCAGATGGGTGATGAGATCAGCGTTTCGTATGAAACCACAACCGGATGGGAGCTCGTGGAGCTCAGCGTGAAGAGCGGTGAGACTGCCATCATGGTAACCGACGGTAAGTTCACGATGCCTGCTGGCAATGTGAGCATCTCTGCTACGTTCAAGAAGATCGACTATGCGGTGACCATCGCCGAGGGTATCGAGAATGGTACCGTCGCTGCTGACAAGACGACGGCACAAGTCGGTGACGAGGTGACACTCACCATCACACCCGCTACTGGCTATGTGCTCGATGCACTCACCGTGAAGGATGCCGCCGGCAATGCCATCACGGTAACCGACGGTAAGTTCACGATGCCTGCTGGCAATGTGAGCATCTCTGCTACGTTCAAGAAGATCGACTATGCGGTGACCATCGCCGAGGGTATCGAGAATGGTACCGTCGCTGCCG